>JAJZRD010000120.1 GCA_021845945.1 Chloroflexota bacterium | reverse complement strand
ACTGGAGCTGCTCAGCCTGAACCGCCCGGACCTGATGGGTGGGTGGCCCTTTAGGGAGGCCATCGCCCTGGCGGGGCTCCTCATCATCGCCCACCTGGTGCTCCTCTGGAGGAGCCCCCGGGCCGACCAGATCCTTCTGCCCATCGTGGCGATGCTGGTGGCCATCGGCCTGGTGGTGGTGACCCGCCTCTCGCCCGAGCTGGCCCTCCGCCAGACGGTGTGGATCACCCTGGGGATCACCCTGATGATCGGCACCGTGCTCTTTCTCCCCAACGTTGCCCTCCTCCAGTCCTACAAGTACAGCTCGGCGACCCTGGGGCTGCTGCTGGTCGCCGCTACCTTCGTCTTTGGTAGGGACCCCAACCAGAGCGGCGTCCGCTCCTGGTTGGCTTTCGGCGGCATCAATTTCCAGCCCTCGGAGATCCTCAAGGTGCTGCTGGTTATCTTCCTGGCAGGCTATCTCGAGGACAAGCGGGAGCTGCTGACCTGGAGCTCCAGCCGGTTGGGCGGACTGAGGGTCCCTCCCCTCCCCTACCTCGGCCCCCTGGTCGTGATGTGGGCTCTCTCGATGCTGATGCTGGTCGGTCAGCGCGACGTCGGCGCCGCCCTGCTCTTCTTCTGCATCTTCCTGGCCATGCTCTACGTGGCCAGCGCCCGCGCCGTCTACGTCTGGGGCGGACTGGCGGCCTTCCTGGTGGGCGCCTACCTCTGCTTTCTGCTCTTCTCCCACGTCAGGCTGAGGGTGGAGGTGTGGCTCGATCCCTGGTCCCACGCCCAGACGCAGGGCTACCAGGTGGTGCAGGCCCTCGTGGCCCTAGCCTCCGGGGGGATCCTCGGCAGCGGCATCGGCTTCGGATATCCCGGCTACATTCCCGCGGTCGAGACCGACTTCGTGATCGCGGCCATCGGCGAGGAGATGGGTCTCGCCGGAACCCTGGCGGTGGTCGCCCTCTTCATGCTGCTCGTGTACCGGGGGTTCCGGATCGCCCTGGATGCCCGCCACGACTTCTCCACCCTGCTCGCCACGGGCCTCACCACCGTACTCGGGATCCAGGCCTTCGTGATCCTGGCGGGCACCACCAAGCTGATCCCCCTCACCGGCATCACCCTGCCCTTCATCAGCTACGGGGGCAGCTCCATCGTCACCAACTTCATTCTCCTCGGCCTGCTGCTGCGGGTCTCGGCTGAGAGAGGTAACGATAATGCAGCGTAGCATCCGCCGGCTGGCGGCCATCCTGCTGGTGTCCTTCGGGGCTGTTGCCCTCGGCCTCACCTACTGGCAGGCGGTCCGGGCCAACGACCTGGTCTACGGCCCCAACAATGCGCGGCTCATCGAGGAGGAAAAGCAGATCCTCCGAGGGCGAATCCTGGACGCCGGCGGGCGGGTTCTAGCTTACAGCGAGCGCACCCCCCAGGGCATCGTCCGGCACTACACCGACCCGTCGACCGCCCTGGTCACCGGCTACACCAGCGATCGCTACGGTAGCTCGGGCCTGGAGAGCAGCTTCGCCCGCTACCTGCGGGGGGACGTCCAGGCGAACCCCCTGGATACCCTGGCGAACCAGGCGCTGCACCGCCCCCAGGTGGGGGCCGACCTGCAGCTCACCCTCGACTCCCACCTCCAGGCCGTGGCAACCCAGGCGATGGGCTCCGACAAGGGCGCCATCGTAGCCCTGGATCCACGTACCGGGGCCGTCTTGGCGATGGTCTCCACCCCCCACTTCGATCCAAACAACCTGGAGGCGCAGTGGGATCGGCTGGAGAAGGACCCCGCCAAGCCGTTGTACAACCGGGCCACCCTGGGGCTCTACACGCCGGGTTCGGTGTTCAAGATCGTCACCGCCAGCGCCGCCATCGACCTGGGGCTGGTGGATCTGGATAAGCACTACCGCTGCACCGATGACCTCACGGTGGACGGCTTCGTCATCAAGAACAAGAACCACCCCGGCATCTCCGACGTCACCTTCGTGGACGACTTCGCCTACTCCTGCAACGTGACCTTCGCCAAGACCGGGCTCGGACTCGGGTTCAACCCCCTCCCGGTGGGCGACGACGTCCCCAATCCGGCCCCCTGGACCAACAGCATCGACGAGAGCCGGCGCCACTTCCTGGATTACGCCAGGCGGTTCGGCCTGGAGGCCCCGCTACCCTTCGACCTTCCTACCTCCGCCAGCCGCGTGGGCAGCCAGAACCTCTCCCGGGTGGAGCTGGCCAACAGCGCCTTCGGGCAGGGGCAACTGCTGGTTTCCCCCCTCCAGATGGCCCTGGCCTCCGCGACCGTGGCCAACGGGGGCAAGATGCCGGAGCCCTACCTGGTGTCTGAGATCCGCGACCAGTACGGCAACATCCTTCAACGCCACACCCCCAGCACCCTTCGGCAGGTCATATCGCCCGAGAGCGCCCGCTCCATGAACCGGCTGATGGTGGCCAGCGTCCAGGAAGGGTACGCCAAGCCGGCAGCCATCCCGGGAGTCCAGGTGGGTGGAAAGACGGGGAGCGCCGAGGTGGCCGCCGGCGAGAAGACCCACTCCTGGTTCATAGGCTACGCACCGGCCGACGATCCTACGGTGGCGGTCGCCGTCATCATGGAGAACAAGGGCCCCGGCTCCGACTTCGCCACCCCCGCCGGCCGCAAGGTGATGGAGGCGGCCCTCGGCCGCTAACTGGCACCGAACTTGCTCCTTCCATGCCCCCTAGCGTTACTAGGGTTCCAGGCTTAGGACCAGGAGGTACCCCATGCAGCCGGATGTTACTACCCCGCCTACGGAGGGTGAGGGTCGAGTGCGACGCAGGGCGGCCCGGAAACGGGAGACCACCAGCTACGTCTCCGAGACCATGGGCGGTATCGGCCAGACGATCGGCTACTACCTTCGCCAACCCATGGTGATCGGATCCCTGGCCATAGCCATGATCGGCGCCACGGTGGGCGTTCGCGTGGCGCAGATGCAGGCCATGCAGAGGCGCAGGAGCTTCTTCGAGCGATCGATGGAGACCCTGGGCTCTCTCGGCGCCATCGCCCTGACGGTCATGAGGATTCGGAGGCGCAGGATGATGATGCGGCAGATCCTGCGAGAGAGGGGACAGGACATAGCGGAGACCACCCGCGGCTGGCGCGGCATGATGATGCAAAACGTGCCCCCGATGGGCAGGGTCCGCATGCGAGCCCGGGGGGCCAGGAGCATGGCCCGGCAGGTGGGGTTTGCACTCAGTCTCGTCCCTGTGACCATGGCTTTCCTGCGGAACCCCTTGGTTCGGGACGTCGGGTTCCGAATGCTGTCCCGCCGCGCGACCCGCCGTATGGGGCTCGGCATCGCCCGCGGACTGATCCGCAGGTAATCTCATCGAAGCCGGTCCAGAGGGGGTGATCGACACCAACGTCACCCCCTCTGCAACAGACATCGCTACAGCTGTTGCTCCTCTACCACTTAGCTGGTATACTGCGCCCACTCCAGCTTGTTTCTCGCCACAGGGGTATCCTCGGCGCCGCATCGGGAAGAATCTTCCGGTCCTTCCGGCCGCTGGCTCCGTGGGGATAGATCGTGCCAAACCTTTGATGCCACCGCGGCACGGACGGGCCGCCCGCGTCGCTGCCAGGCTCGGGAAGGGCAAGGCTGTTGCAAAGCAACTGGAACGCACCCGCCGAAAGGGCGGAGTCGTGTCACGATACGGTCCTTTTGGTCGGGCAAGCTCCCCTGCCGGGGAGTCTGCGCCCTTATGCCGCCTCCCCCATGCTCTCCCTGGAGATAGAGGTGGATCCCCAGAGCGGCACGGCCTGCAACGTCCTCTGCCACGACCTCTCCCCCTCGGCCGCCGTGCTCCTGGAAGGTCTCTTCCTGGGCAAGGAGCTTGAAAGCTGCTGGGAGACCGCTCTCTCCTCCCTAGAGAGCCGCTACTTCGCCCCCAATCGCCTCGCTTTGCTCCAGGCAGTGCGGGCCGCCCGCGGGCAGTTCCTTCGATGGAAGCAGGCCCCGAGCAGAGGTGAAGCTGCCGGTGCGCCCGAGGCGGCGACCCCCGTCGCGCTGGGCGAGAGGCTGTCGCCCAACGCAAACGGTACCGGTTCCCGCAGGGGCACCAAGCACCAGTTGGCAACCCTGCTGGTGACCCTGCTCGCCCATTCCCGGCTGCTGGACGGACACGAAGAAGCTCACCTGGCCGGTCGACCCATCCCCACCGAGGCTCGCCGCCAGGCGGTGCAGCTGTACGCCGTCCTCCAGCAGATCCTGCACAGCGTCCAGGCCGAGCAGGGGCTGCTGGAGCCTCAGATCGTGCCGGTGGCGATCCCAGCGTTGCTGCAAAGGGCCTTGCGCCGCTGCTCTTCCCTGGGGCGAGAGGTCCCGCTGGAGCAACGCTTGCCCGCGGACCTGGATCCGGCTCGAGGCGATCCCCTGGTGCTGGAAGAGGCGCTGGCCCTGCTCTTCGACGAGGTCGCGGCCTACGCACGGGCGGCGAGCGCCGGAGTGGAGATCGCCGCCGAACGGCGAAGGGCCGAACTCCAACTCACCATCGGGCTTTGCCGGCGGGAGAGCGAGGGCCTGGCCGAAGCTATCGGGAAGGCCGAGTCCGGACAGGCCACGGATCCCCTGGAGCAGATGTGGGAGGGTGGCCTCGGCACCCTGGCAGCCCGCACCCTGGTGGAGCACCAGGGCGGGAGGCTGTGGATGCAGGATAGCTTCCCCCAGGATCATCACATCCTTTGCCTGGCGCTTCCGGCTCACGTCATCCAGGAGGAGATGGAGATGCGCCCCTCGGATTGGCGCAACGACCTCCCCATCACCCCCAAGAAGACGACCCGCGTCACCGCCGCTTGGCGCTGACAGCCCAGGGATGCTACAATGGCCTCAGCGCCGCTCGCACCGTCGCGAGTGTGATATCGAGGAGACTCCTCAGGATAGCCACCGTTAGCTCCGGCCTGAGCCCCAACGGAGGCGGCTCCCTAGCAAGGATCGCGGGGTGGAGAGCTTTGTCGCCCTCGACCTGGAACTAACACCCTTTGGCGGCGACCAACAAAGGATCATAGAGATCGCTGCGGCCAGATTCCGCGGCGGTCAGTTAGTCGACACCTTTTGCACCCTGGTGGACCCCCGCTGCGACCTCACTCCTCGCGTAGGGGCGCTCACCGGCATTTGTCAGAAGGAGGTGAACGCAGCCCCTCGTCTGGCTGAGGTGGTGCCCTCCTTCCTCGGCTTCGTCGGCAACGACCCCGTGGTGGGCCAGAGCATCAACCTCGACCTCGAATGTCTGGCCGCCGCCGGGATCCGTCTCTTCAACCCCCTTCTCGACACCTTCGAGCTGGCCTCGCTGCTGCTGCCGGGACTCCCCTCCTACGACCTCGGGACCATAGCGAGGTCTCTGGGAGTGGTGGTCGAGCAGGAGCACCGGGCACTCGGCGATGCGCTGGTGGCAGGCCGGGTCTTCCTGGCACTCCTGGACCGCGCCGCCGGGCTGGGACTTCCCGTGCTCACCCAGGTCAACAGTCTGGCCGCCCAGCTGCCGGCCTGGCCCTTCGCCCGTCTGTTCAGGGAGGCGCAGCGGCGGCGGCTGAAGAACCACTTCGCCACTCAGCACTCAGCACTCAGCACTCAGCACTCAGCACCCCACGCCGAGGAACCCGACCTCTTCACGCCGTCGGTTCGGCCCGCTCCGCGGCCATCCCTCCACCCCGCACCGGACCCGCTGCCGGTGGATCCCCACGAGCTGAAGGCCCTGCTGGAGCCTGCCGGTCCCGTGGCCTCTGCCCTCCCTGGCTACGAGAAGCGGGAAGAGCAGATCCGTATGATGGTGGCCATTGCGGAGGCGCTGAACGACGGTGAGCATCTGCTGGTGGAGGCGGGGACGGGCACAGGTAAGTCCATGGCCTACCTGCTGCCCGCCATCTATTACGCCGCGAAGAACGGTCGCCGGGTGGCTATCTCCACAAACACCCTCAACCTCCAGGACCAGCTTTACCACAAGGATATCCCCGCCCTGAAGGCCTGCCTCCCCGTGGAGTTCAGGGCGGCCCTACTGAAGGGGAGAGCCAACTACCTCTGCCTGCGACGCTGGCTCGTCCTCTCCCGATCGCCCAGCCTGAGCGCCGGAGAGACCCTGCTGTCGATCAAGACCCTGATCTGGCTCTCCACGACCGAAACCGGCGATCGAGCGGAGCTCAACCTGTCGCCGGCCGAGTCGGAGATGTGGTCGCGGATCTCCGCCCAGGCAGAGTCCTGCGCCCTGGCCGGTTGCCCTCAGTTCCGGAGGGGCGCCTGCTTCGTCCTGAGGGCTCGCCGGAATGCCGAGAGCGCCCACCTCCTGGTGGTGAACCACGCCCTGCTCCTCAGCGATCTGGCCACATCCGGCGGGGCGCTGCCCGAGTACTCCCACCTCATTGTCGACGAGGCCCACCACCTCGAGGAGGAGGCCACCCAGCAGCTCGGCTTCACCTTGAGTTGGGGCGACCTCCGCTCCTTCCTGGCTGCTCTGCACCAGGTGACCTCCGGCCAGAGAGCCGCCGGCTTCCTGCCCGAGCTGTTGGGAGCCCTGCGAGGCTCGGGACTCCCCCCTGAGACCGCGGCCACCTTCCGCACCCTGGTGTCGACGGCCGAGAGTGCCGTGGAAGTGAACCTGCAGGAGAGTGGCACCTTCTTCGAGACGCTCTGCTGCTTCGTCCACGACCACGTCGAGGAACACCCCCGCCCGGGGGCTCGTCTCCGCATCACCCCTTCGCTCCGCGCCCAGCCCGGATGGTCGGAGATTGAGGTGCGCTGGTCCGAGCTGGTTCAGTGCCTGGAGTCGCTGCGCCGGCAGTTCCGCCGGCTGGAGGCAGCGATCCAGGACCTGGAGGAGGGGCAGCTGCTGAAGCGAGAGGGCACCGTCGCCGAGTTGGCGGGCTTTCAGAGCTACCTGGACAGGTTGGTCACCCAGGGGGAGGAGATCGTGTCGTCGCCCGGCTCCAACGGGATCTACTGGATCGGCGGTGGGACGGGCCTGGAGGACCTGGCGGTCAGCTCAGCGCCCCTCCACGTGGGAGAGGCGCTGAACGCCGCGCTCTTCGGCGCCAAGGACTCGGTAATCCTCACCTCGGCGACCCTCACGGCCGAAGGAAGCTTCGACTACATCGCGGAGCGGCTCGGCCTGGAGAACCATCGTGAGCTGATGCTGGGCTCCCCCTTCGACTACCAGCGATCCACCCTGCTGTACGTGGTGAAGGATATCCCAGAGCCGGCCCGCCCCTCGAGCCAGCGAGCGGTGGAGTCCGCCATCACGGAGCTGGCGCTGGCCATGGAGGGCCGCACCCTGGTGCTCTTCACCTCCCACGCCCAGCTCCGGCTCACCAGCAGCGCCATCCGGTCCCGTCTCGAGGATAAGGGGATCCTGGTGCTGGCCCACGGTGTGGACGGATCGCGCCGGAGGCTGCTACAGGCCTTCATGAGCAGCCCCAAAGCCGTCCTCATGGGCACAAGTAGCTTCTGGGAGGGGATCGATGTCGTGGGGGAAGCCCTCAGCTGCCTGGTGATCGTCAAGCTCCCCTTCTCGGTGCCCACCGACCCCATCTTCGCGGCCCGCAGCGAGGCCTTCGACGAGCCCTTCCGCCAGTTCTCGGTGCCTCAGACCATCCTCCGGCTAAAGCAGGGGTTTGGGAGGCTGATCCGCAGCAATGCCGATCGGGGGGTGGTGGTGATTCTGGATAGTCGAGTGGGGAGCAAGTTCTACGGGCCGGCCTTCATCCACTCCTTGCCCCAATGCACGGTGCGCATGGGTCCCGCCGCCCACCTGGCCGAGACGGCCAGGGGTTGGCTGGAAGCCGCTGAATCGAGAACGTCTTAAGGCACGTTGCCGGGAGCGCGGGCCCCCCGCCTGCCCCGTTTCTACCCTGCTGCAGGCTACGCCTGCGTTTCCTCCTCCTCAGGGCCGAAGGTCTCGATCTCCAGGGACCCGGCCACCCGCGTCGGCTTGGAGCCTCGCCGCCGGAACCTGGCCGCATCGATCAGGCGATCGATCATCTCGGTATCGCGACCTTCCTCCTTCAGATCGTCCACGTAGACTGCTTCTCCGTCATCGGTCAGCAGGTAATGCCGGTCACCGTTCAGGTCCACGTACAGCTTCATCGGTGCCCTCCTTCTCCGATCGGCGGATATTCTGGTCTTCCGGACGGAAACGGATAGCCCGGGCCGCCGGCGCCCCCCCCCCGTGTGCAAACGAGAGCAGCGCCTGCAAAAGGATTATAAGCCGTTAGCTACCCGAACGGAACCCCCGCGTCCCCGTGGGAGGCCCATCCTGGGGCCGAACCGGGGCACAATCGACCGAATTCGCGCCCGGGAGGACGCTCCTACGGGAGGCCGCATCGCTCCAGGTACTCGACGACCGGCTGTTGGGGCTCCTGCAGGATAGAATAAGCATGCAAGACCTCTGCCACGGCCCGCTCCCCCCGGGCGCCATCTCGAGCGTGCACCTCCGCCAGGGGCTCGCCCCTCTCCACGGCGGCCCCCACCTTGGCCCGCAGCAGTACGCCCACCTGCGGGTCCACGGAGTCCTCCTTCGTGGCCCGCCCGGCCCCCAGAGTCAGGGCCGCCTGGGCGATGCCTCGCGCATCCAGACGGGAAACCCACCCGGAGCGATGGGCCACCACCGGCAACACCAGGGGCGCCCTGCCCATCAGGCCGGGGTCCTCCACGACCCTGGGATCTCCACCCTGGAGCAGCAGCAGCCTCTGCAGCCATACCAGGGCCTCACCGGAGGAGAGCGCCCGAAGGGCAGCCTCTTTCCCGGCCGTGGGACTGGAGGCCTTCCCCACCAGGTGGAGCATCTCCCCCGCCAGGATGGTGGACAGCTCCACCAGGTCCGGAGCCCCCTCCCCCCGCAGGGTCTCGATGGCCTCGGTCACCTCCAGGGCGTTGCCCACGGCTCGGCCCAGAGGTTGGTCCATCGAGGTCAGCAGCGCGCTCACCCGCTTGCCGGCCGCAGCACCGATGTCAACCATGAGGCGGGCCAGTTCCCGCGCCTCTTCACGGCTCGCCATGAAGGCGCCCCGGCCCACCTTCACGTCCAGCACCAACCCCTGGGCGCCGATAGCCAGCTTCTTGCTCATGATGCTGCTGCCTATCAAGGGAATGCTGTCGACGGTCCCGGTGACGTCCCGCAGGGCATACAGCTTCCGGTCGGCCGGTACCAGTTCTGGGGTCTGCCCGGCGAGGACTATCCCCTCCTTCTCCAGCTGTCGCACGAACTCAGCCGCGGAGAGATCCACCCGAAACCCGGGGACCGACTCCAGCTTGTCCAGGGTCCCGCCGGTAAAACCGAGCCCGCGACCCGACATCTTGGCCACCGCGGCGCCGCAAGCACGCACCAGGGGTGCTACCACCAGGGTCGTCTTATCCCCCACGCCGCCCGAGCTGTGCTTGTCGGCCACGGGAAGGCCAACCCTGGAGAGGTCCAGGATCGCGCCGGAGCCCATCATCACGGAGGTCAGATCCAGGGTCTCCTGTCGGGTCATTCCCCTGCAGCACACGGCCATCAGCCACGCCGAGACCTGATAGTCGGGGATCTCCCCCCGCACGTAGCCCGTGACCAGCCGTTCGATCTCCCCCCGGGAGAGCGCCTCGCCCGCCCTCTTCCGCTGGATGATCTCCACCACCCTCACCGCTGCCACGGTACCAGCCTCCCCTCGTCCAGGTACCCGACGGCCACTACGGCACCCCCGCTCCGATAGACCCTCGGCAGCCGGTAGCCCAGGGAGGTCACCACCTCGTAGCTGATGGTCCCCGACCGCTCGGCGAACTCGTCGCAGCTGATGCTCTCCTCGCCCTGGGAGCCGATGGCCACCACGCGGTCCCCCTCGCGGACGGATCCGCAGTCGCTCACGTCCACGACGCACTGATCCATGCTGACCCTCCCGATCAGGGGCGCCCTCCGCCCGTTGACCAGCATGAAGCCTCGGTTGGAGTGGCTTCGCGGGAGGCCATCGGCGTACCCTACAGCTATCAGCGCTACCTCCATCGACCGGCGGGCCACGAAGGTGCGACCGTACCCCACGCTCTGTCCGGTCTCCAGCCGGAACACCCTCCCCACCCGGCCGTGCAGCGACAACGCCGGCCGCAGCGCTGCTCGGGCGGCCAGGTGGGGAGAGGGGTAGAGTCCGTAGAGGGAAAGGCCTATCCGCACCATGTCCGTGTGGCTCACGTCGATCCCCAGGATAGCCGCGCTGGCAGCCATGTGAGCCAGGGGCAGGGGGAAGCCGGCCTCTTCCACCTTCTGACGGGCGGCCTGGAAGGCCGCCATCTGGGAGGCGGCGTAGCCGCCATCCTCCTCGTCGGCCGTGGCGAAGTGGGAGCAGAGCCCCTCCAACCGCAGCCCCGGCAGCCCTGCCGCCCGGGGCAACCAGGACAGCAACTCCTCCACCGGCACTCCATAGCGCCCCATGCCCGTCTCCACTTTGAGATGCACGGGGACCTCTCTACCGGCCTCTTGGGCCGCCGCCGACACCGCCTCCGCCTGCTCGAAGCTGACCAGGGTCGGCCGCAACCTCCGCTCCACCAGGGTGGGGATCTCGGGGGGAGCCACAGGCCCCAGCAGCAGGATCGGTGCGTTCAGCCCTGCCTCCCGAAGCTGCACCCCCTCCCGCACCCGGGCTACCCCCAGCCAGGTGGCCCCCGCCTCCAACGCCGCCCTCGCCACAGCCACCGCCCCATGGCCGTAGGCTTGCGCCTTCACCACGGCCATCACCCGGCAGCCGGCGTGAAGGGCGCCGCGCACGGCGCTCACGTTGTGGCGGATCGCATCCAGATCGACCTCCACCCAGGAGGGCCAGGGCATCCCGGCCGTCTCCCCCCCGAACGTCGAATTCTCCATGTCCCCGCCTCGCCATGAGTTGTCTGATGGGATTATAGCCCCAGACACCCCTCAGGAACAGAACACCCGGCATCGCCTGTCGCCTCTCCCTCTGGGAGAGGCCGCCCGAAGGGCGGGTGAGGGCTGCTTCGATGCTCGCGACAAAGCCCTCACCCCGACCCTCTCCCAAAGGGAGAGGGGGA
>JAJZRD010000119.1 GCA_021845945.1 Chloroflexota bacterium | reverse complement strand
CCTATTCCTTCAACAACAGGAGACGCCTCCTACAGACCACCTGCCCCCTCCCCCCTAGGCCGTCCCCCCGGCTATTTCCGCAATTGTTCATACACTACCTGGCATGGTTCGCAGCAGGCGGGTCATGGGGATGGGCTATCGGTCCAGCGGCTACGCAGACGGGCCAGGGCCGAGGACACCAGGGGGAGACGGTGGGAAGGCGGGGTCGGTTGTCCGTAGCGCTCGTGATTGTACTCATCGGTGATGGAGCGAACCTCTCCCTCGCCGGGCAGATGAGGATCGCCGAACAGACGCCGTTCGTACTCCAGAGGGGTCTCGGCAGATTTCCGCGGGTGCCCAAGGGTCGCCCCCAGGGTCAGAAACTCCCGGTACAGGGCACGCACGCTCTCCGCCTCCCCCTGGAGGGCCATTGTCCCGGGGAGACCGGAAAGGACTCGGGCCCGTAATGGTCGCCAGCGATCCACCAGCCACCGCCACAGGTCCAGCAGCCCGGGCATGGACCAGACGAAGTCGTGGGTCTCCTCCACCTCGTCTCGCTCCCAGCCCCGCCGGAGGCGAGCCATTGCCCTACCCACGATCCAGGCCAGCAGGACGGCCAACCCGACGGCCAGGGCCACCTTGAGGGCCAGCTGTACTTCCGGCGACAGGCCTGCCGGTTCCCCCTGCTGCAACTGCTGCAACCAGTCCAGGTCGCCGGTCTGCCGAGGTGGGCGCGCAGCCCCGGGACGCTGGACCAGCCGAATCAGAAAGAGCAGCAACTCCACCAACAGCCCGAAGGGCAGGGCCAGAACACGCACCGTCACCGCCAGCACGGACCCCACCGGACCAGCCACCGCCTCCCAAACCGCGGTCACCCGCTGGAAGGTGAAGAGTTGAGCCAGCAGCAGCGTGGCAGCCAGCAGGGTGCCCACTACTCCCAACAGCATGCCCAGCCAGGGGACGCCGATCTTGAGCGCCGCTCCATCCCCGCGGCCCTGGGAACGGCCAACGTCGACGACTCGGGCGAGGGGCATCCCCACCAGCCCGGCCGACACCACCACAACCGTCGAAAGAAGCAGCGACTCCGCGGACAGCGGAGAGGCCTTACCGGCCATTCCCGCGAAGACCAGGAGCGTGGTCATGGCGACGGTCCCGGACCGGAACCCATCCTCTACCGTTGACAGGTTCATCGGCGAGCGCCCCAAACCCACGGCTCTCCACCACAAGAAGACGGCGAAGCCCGCCGATGTGGCGGCCCGACGGCCGAGGCTGGTGCTTAACAACTGGTCCAACAGAAGGGCGGGGTCGCTACCAATTCCGAAGGTCGATAGCTGGATCAAGGCTACCGCCGCAGTGGAAAGGACGGCCAGGGCCGTGAGCGCCAATCGGGCGGACACGGATCGTGGGCTGCGGCCCGCCGCCAACCTGGTGGCCGCAAGCGCCAGCGCCAGGATCACCCCCACCGCAACTGGATCCAGGGCCGCCTGACCATTTCCCATTATCCAGACCCCAACGGTCAGAGCCCAGGGATAGGCCCAGGCGGCCTCGCTGGCCAGCAGCAGGAGATACTGGATCTGGGTGATCCCGATATTCCATTGACCCAGCCGGATAGCCACCGTCACGACCTCCGCGACTTGCGACGCACGTCTCGCATGGTCAGGAGCCCCCCGGCAATGCGGGTCACGCCATCACGGGAAGGACCGCCGCGTCCCTCCACGCTTCGGGTGGGCCGACCCGGCGCAGGGTTATCCCCTCCGGCGAGACCCCCGCTCCCTGCCGGCCGGTCAGCAGCACGCTCACCGCATGTCCATGCCGGCGCAGCCCCCGCAGCGACGCCACTACGGCAGGCGTGAGGTCCGCCGTCACCACCACCAGGGTAACCCCGAAGGGAAGCCGCCGGGTCTCCTCGGCCAGCAAGCTATCGAAACGCTGCGCCTGAAGGGGTTCCAGCCGGGCCAGCGCCAGGAGGATGCGCTCCAACTGCACAGAGTCTCTGCCCGCCTCCACGGAGACGTTTCCCCGACCCTCCCGATGCCTCCCGTTGGTGTGCAGCCCCACCTGATAGCCCTGATCCAAACCCCATCGGGAGATGGAAGCAGCCGTGGTGATCCCCAACTCCAGCAGGTCGGGATCGTATCCATATTCCCAGACCAGCTCTCCACCGGTGGCCAGGTTCAGGAAAACCATCAGCTTGTGACTGGTGGTCGGCTCGTAGACCCGGGCCTGGAGCCTCTGGGCCTTGGCGCTGGCGGGCCAATGGACCCGCCGCAGCCCGTCTGCGGGCCTGTAATCGCGGGCGCCTGCGATGCGGCTCACATCCTCGAAGATCCAGCTCTGGGATCTCAGTTCGCCCAGAGGGTGGCG
The DNA here is from genome assembly GCA_021845945.1 of Chloroflexota bacterium. The sequence goes on along the minus strand of JAJZRD010000119.1, from coordinate 8,702 downwards.
GGCCGGCAATCCCAGGTGGGTCAAGGGCACCACCCGCGGATACACCACGAAGCTGTCCACCGTCTCCATCGTCCGCTCGACGGTGACGAAGCCGAAGAGGTCGCCGGAGCGAAGCCTGACCGGCCCCACCAGATGCTCTCCTCGCACGAGGCAGGGGATGGAGTATCGGCGGCGAACCCGCTCGTAGGGTCGCAGAGCGAAGAGCAAGCCCAACAGCGCCCGCCCAGGCTTGAAAGAGGGTCGCATCCGGCCCCGTTTGGCCGGCAACCCCTGGGGCAACTCCTCCTCCACCTCCAGCCAGGAGAGGGGGAGCAGCTTTCGGTTGACGACCTCGATCTCCATCTGGACCTCCTCACCGAAGGGGATCCGGCTCCGGCTGAAACGGCGCCGGTACTCCACCCTGGTCAGGCAGTACCGCTCCCACAACCGGGAGAGCAGAGCGGCAACGAGGAGGGCGAGGCTCAAGAGGAAGAGAGAGGTCTCCCGGGTCAGCAGGCTGAGGGCCAGAAGGCCGACCAGGGTGGTCAGCATCTCGCTGCCAAACACGGTGCTACCCCGCCGCCTGCAGCGGCTCCACCGGAGCGGGAGTCTTCTCCAGCAACCCGGCCACCACCTGAGCACCGGCTTGACCGTGCAGATAGCCTTGAGAGGTGAGGATCAGGCGGTGGGAGAGGACCGGACCGGCCAGCCGCTTCACGTCGTCGGGCAGAACGTAGTCCCGCCCTTCCAGCGCGGCCAGCGCCTGGCTACCCCTGAGAAGAGCGATGGTGGCCCGGGGACTGGCGCCGAGGCTTACCTCCTGCACCTCCCGAGAGGCTCGCACCAGATCCACCAGGTAATCCTCCACGACCTCGCTCAGGTGAACCCGACGGCAGGCGGCAGCCAGGCCGGGCAGCTCGGCCGCCGGCAGAACCGGCTCCAATTCCTCCAGAGGATTACCCGCCTGGAATCGCCGGGCGATCTGCTTCTCCTCCTCGCGGGATGGATATCCCAGGCCCAGCCGCACGAGGAAGCGGTCCAACTGGGCCTCCGGCAGCGGGAAGGTGCCCTCCAGTTCCACGGGGTTCTCGGTAGCCAGGACGAAGAACGGCCGAGGGAGGGGGTAGGTTTCGCCGTCCACCGTCACCTGGTGCTCCTCCATGGCCTCCAGGAGGGCAGACTGAGTGCGGGGGGTAGCCCGGTTGATCTCGTCGGCCAGCAAGATGTTGGCGAAAACGGGCCCGGGCCGGAACTGGAACTGCTGGGTCTTCTGGTTGTAGAAAGAGATCCCCGTCACGTCGGAAGGTAGAAGATCAGGGGTGAACTGGATTCGCTGGAAGGAGAGCCCCAGGGAGCGAGCCAGCGCCTTAGCCAGGGTCGTCTTGCCCAACCCGGGTACGTCCTCGAGGAGGACATGTCCCTCGCACAGCATGGCAACCAGCAGAAGGGTAACCGCCTCCGCCTTGCCGACAATCACCCGCCCGACGTTCTCACGAATCCGGTCCGCCGCCTCGGCCACGGACCCGACAGCTAGCATGCCCACGGTTCCCTACCTCACCTCACTGCAGATGCCACGCCGGCCGATTATACCATCATCGGTTGAGAGCCCTTCAGGTTGGTTGCTTCCGGCTGTCACGTTCGAGGCGAGCGAACGGAGCACACGACGGAACAGCTAGAGCACTCCCGACTGCATGGTTCCACGTGAATGCTCAAGGAGCACGACCCCAGGGTGTGGTGCAGGTCCCTCTCCAGGTGATCGCAGAGGTCGTGAGCCTCCGATACCGAATTCTCGCCGTTGACCACCAGGTGCAGATCGATGTGTCTGTCGCCACCTGCCTTGCGGGTCCTCACCTGATGGAACCCCACTACACGGCTGTTGTGCTCCTTCAGAACCTGGTTAATCAACTGCCGCTCTGTGTCGGGTAGACTCCGATCCAGCAGATCCACGAAGGAGCGGCGGGTGATGTCCCAGGCCGCCTTGATGATCATGGCCGCGACCACCAGGGCGGCTGCGGGGTCCAACCAGGCCAGCCCCGTGACTCGGACGGCCACCAGGCCCACAAATACCCCTAGAGAGGTGAGAATGTCGGTGGTGAGATGGTAGGCATCGGCCTCCAGGGCCACCGAATCGGTCTCCCGGGCCACCTTGAACAGCAGCCTGGACACCACGAAGTTGGCGCCTACCGACAGGGCCATCACCCCCAGCCCCAGATCCACCCGGGGAGTATCCATGCCGTGCAGCAGTTTGCCGACCGCCTCGGCGACGATCATTCCCGCCGCCAGGAAGATCAGAACAGCCTCCACGGTGCCGGATACGTTCTCAATCTTCCCGCGACCGTAGGGGTACTGGTCGTCGGGCGGACGGCCGGAGGTTCGAACGGCAAAGAAGGCGATCACGGCCGCCAGGAGATCCACGCCCGAGTGGATAGCCTCGGCCACCACACTGACCGAGCCGATGGACAGACCGACGATCAACTTGCTGAGGGTGAGGGTAGTATTGGAGACAACCGATAGGGCGGCGACGCTCGTCTTGGTTCGGAACATGACTCCCTCCCGGACAGCGGGTAACAGAAAACCCGCGGTACTGGTTTGCGGCAGGCAACCGAACGTACCTGCCCGCAGCCGCCAAGTCCCGCGGGCCAACTGCCCGCTGCCCAGAAGGGCCCGGCCCCACCCGCTCGGCTCTCGAGCGGATCGCCTGCTCTAGATGGACAGCCACCGGATGAGCCACTAGCGGCTCATCCTTTCAAGCGGATTATAAGGCCGCACATCCCCTGAAACAAGCAGCATGACATAGGTGTGCGTCAGGTTTCCGGGCGGGCCTGAAATATGGAGTGCGGCAGCTTGCTGCCGCTTTCGACCCGACCTGAAGCGTCGCGCCGAGAGATGATGATGCTCCGCCAGGAATCAGGCGCCAAGTTGCCGCCATCGCTCGGTACGAAAGCGGTGGCAAGCCACCGCACTCCACAAGCCGGTCCCCTCGGCTCCCCGGAATCGTGACGCACACCCGTATGACATCTATCAGGATCAGTGTGTCAAAGGACTGGCCGGTGTGTGGTAGTATGTTGTCCCTTGGGGCAAGACCGCTAACCCAGAATCCCCGAGACGTCAGCCGGTAGTGACACACCCAGTAGAAGTGAGGGGCTGATGGAATTGGCCGACGAGAGCACCTCTGCCCAGATGGGGCCTGAGGGAGCCATCACAGGAAAGACCGACCTGGAGCTAGAAGGCCAATCGATTGATGCGCCGCGATCCGGATCGAGGCTGAGGTCGTGGCTTCTCGAATTCCTCCAGACGGTGATGCTCACCGTGATCATCTTCGTGGCGGTGCGCTCCGTCGTTCAGAATTTCCAGATCGAGGGTCCCAGCATGCAGCCAACCCTCGTGACGGGCCAATACCTGCTGGTGAACAAGCTAGCCTACCTGCAACTGGAGGGCGCCCCCCTTCAGGCAGCACAGCAGGTGGGGCTCTTCCGGGGAAGCGAGCACGGAGTCTTCCTCCTGGGCGGTCCGCAGCGCGGGGACATCATCGTCTTCCGAGAGCCCGTGCCTCCCTACGTGGACCTGGTCAAGCGGCTGATAGCCCTTCCGGGGGACCGGGTGGAGATCAATCGGGGCCATGTCTACGTCAACGGCACCCCCCTGCATGAGGATTACATCCAAGCCCTGCCCTCTTACAGCCTCTCCGAGCAGGTAGTGCCGCCGGATAGATTCTTCGTCCTGGGGGATAACCGGCCCGTCAGCAGCGATTCCCACCTGTGGGGATTCGTGCCCGAGGCCAACGTGATAGGCAAGGCCTGGATCCGCTACTGGCCCCTCGACCGGTGGGGTACCCTGGGGAACCCCCTCCACGCCGCGAACTGACGCCCGCAGGATGCGTGGCAGGGGTTCACCGCCTGCCGCGCCCCCGTCAGGATCGAAAGGCGGCGGGAGGCAAGCCCCCACCCTACTCCCCGTTGTTTTGCAGCCTCCGGTAGAGGGCGTGGTGCAGATAGACCTGCCGCACGTAGCTCCTGGTCTCGGAGTAGTCGATCCGCTCCAGAAAGAGATCGGGGTCCCCGGCCGCCCAACGGGGAATCGGGCCGGCTCCCGCATTGTAGGCGGCCAGCGCCCTGTAGGGATCCCCACCAAAGGTGGACAGCTGGTTGGCCAGGTACCAGGCCCCAAACTCCACCGCGACCGCCGGCCGGTAGAGGTCGTCCGGGCTAAAGTCGGGCCGGTTCAGGGCAGAGGCAATCCCTTTGCCCGTAGGGGGAATCACCTGGGTCAATCCACGGGCATCGGCCAGCGAGAGGGCGAAGGGATCGAACCGGCTCTCCTGATAGGCGAGGGCGAGGAGCAGCAACGGATCGACGCCCTGTCGCTCCGCCTCGGCCTTCACCAGATCGGGAAAGGCGATCGGGTAGACCAGCCTCTGCACCGACTTAGGCGCTTCCGTCACCGTCTTCGCGGGCGAGAGGCCGATCAACTGAGTGGCGGCGCGGCTCGCCATAGCCCACTCCTCCTGGTCCCCCAGCAGTCCTGCCAGACGGAAGAGAAACCACCCATCCCTCGACTCGGCGATCAGCCCATTGAACTCGGCCTCCGCCTCGGCAGGTAGCCCCAGGGCAGCCAGCCCGAGACCACGCCGAACACGAGGGTCGTCCATCACCTGCTTTCCCCGATCCTGCCCAGCCCAGCCGGCCAGCCACGCCTCGGCCTCGGCCCGGTCGTCGTTCCGACCGGCCCCTTCGCCACCCTCTGGCCACCCGGAGCGGCCGTCCAAGAGGTCTCGGGCCCGAAGGGCGTAGTAGCCGGCCGGGTGTACTTCGGCCGCCAGCTGAAGCCGCGCCCGGGCCTCGGGCTCGCGGCCCAAGCGCTGCAGAGCCTTTCCCGACCAGAGTAGCAGCCTGGCCCGTTCGTCGCCGCTCGTCACCGCCACCCCCTCGCTCCACACAGCCAGGGCTCGCTCTGTACTCCCGGCTTCGTAATCTACCATGCCCTCCTGAAAGCGAGCCTCGGAAGCCAGGGTGCTGTCGGGATAACGGTTCAGGAAGGAGCGAAAGGCCTCGGCGCTTCCCTCGTCGTTGGCAGCCCGCCACCCATCGGTCTCCTCCATAGCCCGCAACTGTCTAGATGCGGCGGCCGCATATTCGCCCCCCGAAGCTGCCTCTACGAAGGCCGCACGGGCCGCCCTGTAGTCTCCCTGGATACCGGCCAGCAGGCCTCGATGGTAGGCAGTCAGGCCACCCAGAGCTTCCAGTCTCTCTCCGGCCCTTTCGGCGGCCTTCGTCCACCCGTAAGTCTCCAGGAGAATCCGATACTGCTCTACAGCCTCTGCCGGCTCCCCGGCCTCCTCGAAGGCCCCGCCCGCCGCTTCCATCACTCGACTTCGGTCGGCGGTCCACGCAGGATAGCTGGCCGACCGAGCGAAGTAGCGCGCCGCCAGATCGGGCTCACCCACTCTTTCGGCCAGCTGTCCCGCCTGCTCCAGCAGGATTCGGTTGGTGGACCCCTGTAGTTCAGGCCGGCGCAGCTCGCCTGCCGCCCCAGTCAGATTCCCCATCCCGGCCGCCGCCTCCGCTCGCCGAAGGACGGCCAGGTCCGCGAGCCCATCGGGAGCAGTCGCAGCGTCGATCCCGCGCAGCACAGCCTCCCAATTCCCCAGGGCAAGCTCCGCCGTTGCCAGCAGCATCCTCGCTCGCGACTGCACCGGCTCGGCCGGCTGGGAAGCTAACAACCGCTGCCACTCCTCCCGGGCCGCAGCCGCGTCGCCACCGGCCATCTCTGCCTCGCCAAGCCCGAGATGGGCCTCCGGAGGAGCCCCACCGGCGCTCGTTGCCTGCCGGAAGTCACGCAGGGCCGCCGCCACATCTCCATCCCGCAACTCGCGCTGCGCTCGCCTCAGGGGCCCGTCGGTGTTGACGGTGGAACTGGGGGCATGGTTCGGCTCCACCGAGCCCGTTACCGTCGGACTGCTCACCGGCTCCGCCGCCCCAAACCCAGCAGGCAGGCAGCCGGAAGAAACCAGCATCAGGAGGAACAGCATCACTGAGGCTATGCCACGAGGATCAACTACCATGAGGTGTTCCTTGAGCGGACTAAGGCCAGTATAAGGCGACCCAGGTGCCTGTTCAAGAGCATACCCACCTTCAAACGCGGAAGGCGGCGCTGACCATCTCCCAAGCACTTCAGCAAACCCTCAGCTTACCTTCAGCGTCCGCTCAGATTCCCTGAGACGGGCTCAAGATATCATTTCCGGAAAGGGCGCCTTCCGCGAGAGGAGTACTTGACCTGGCTCGCATCTAATTGCAGTCTGAAGGTTGGGCTGCCCGGATGGCCTCCGGTACCGATCGACCAACTTCGCGTCATCCCTTCCCGGCGGACGGCGTAGCCCCGCCATCCCTGTCCCCTGGACCTTTTCCGCGGGGACCCAGTTCTGCGGACCACGCACTAACGGTACCTGACCAGGTTCCCATCGTCCGCAGACCCCAGGCAGTACGAGGCGCCTCTACTCCGAATCGGCGCCGGCTCGCACCGTAGCGTCGCGCCCATCTTTGAGAATCAGGTGAAGTATGAAGCGTCCCTATCAAGTCACCGGCATCGTGTTCATCCTCTTCTCAGCCTTCATCGCACGGGAATCCCTGGATCTCAAGTTCTACACCTCCCTGGGCCCCGGCCCCGGCTTCTTCCCCTTCTGGCTCTCCGTCTTCCTGGGAGCCCTGGCAGCCGTCATGCTGTACCAGGCCACCTTCAAGCCCCAGGAGCCGCTGCCGGACGGCTTCTTCGCCGACGCCAAGGGTTACCTGAAAGTCGGAGCCATCCTCGCGGCCCTGGTCGCCAGCGTGCTGTTTATGGACACCCTCGGCTTCCGGCTGATGATGCTGCTCTTCTACCTCTTCCTCCTCTTCGCCCTCGGCCGGCAGAACATCCTGATCACCATCGCCGTCGCCCTGGCTGGTAGCTGGGGTGTTTACCAGGTCTTCGTCGAGTACCTCAAGGTCCCGCTCCCCGTCGGGATCTTCGGCATATAGGAGGATCCCTTGGAGAGTCTTCAGCTTCTAGCCCACGGCTTCACTATCGCCCTGCAGCCCACCAACCTGCTCTTCGCCGTCATGGGCTGCCTCCTGGGAACCCTGATCGGCGTCCTGCCCGGTGTCGGCCCCGCTGCCGGCACCGCTATCCTGATCCCTATCACCTTCGTCCTGGACCCGACCCCCGCCATCATCATGCTCTCCGCCATCTTCTACGGAGCCATGTACGGCGGGACCATCACCTCCGTCCTGATCAACACCCCCGGTGAGGCCGCCTCCGCCATCACCTGCCTCGAGGGCTACGAGATGGCCAAGCGAGGTCGGGCGGGGGCTGCACTATCCATCGCCGCCATCGGGTCCTTCATCGGAGGCAGCATCGCCACAATGGGATTGGTGTTGCTGGCCCTGCCTCTCACCTCCCTGGCTCTCAAGTTCGGGCCCCCCGAGTTCTTCGCCCTGATGGTCCTCGGCCTCTCCCTGGTCACAGGCCTCGCCGCCAAGTCCATGACCCGCGCCCTCATGGCCGCCGTCTTCGGCCTGCTGATCGCCATGGTGGGGATCGACCCGGTCATGGGCGCCCCCCGCTTCAACTTCGGCATCACCGAACTGCTGGACGGCTTCGACTTCGTCCCCGTCGTCATGGGCATCTTCGGCATCAGCGAGATCCTGCTCAACGCCGAGAGCGAGGTCCGGGGCGTCTTCGACACCAAGATGAGCACCCTCATCCCCACCAAGCAGGACCTGAAGGACTCGGCGGGAGCCATCCTTCGGGGCACGGGCATCGGCTTCTTCCTGGGACTGATCCCCGGCGTCGGCGCCGTTGTCCCCACCTTCATGTCCTACGTGGCCGAGAAGAAGGTCTCCAAGCACCCCGAGAGGTTCGGCACCGGCGTCATCCAGGGGGTAGCGGGTCCAGAGACGGCCAACAACGCCTACGCCAACGCCGCCCTGATCCCCCTCTTTACCCTGGGCATCCCGGGCTCGCCCACCATCGCCATCCTGATGGGCGCCTTCATGATGAACGGCCTGATCCCCGGCCCCTTCCTCTTCAAGGAGCACGCCGATTTCGTCTGGGCGGTCATCGCCAGCCTCTACATCGGAAACGTCATCCTGGTGATCCTGAACCTGCCCCTCATCCCCCTGTGGGTGGCCATCCTGAAGGTACCCTACTCCATCCTGTTCTCCCTGATCCTGGGCTTCTGCGTCCTGGGCTCCTACAGCATCAACAGCAGCGTCTTCGATGTGGGGTCCATGATCGCCTTCGGCGTCATCGGCTACCTGTTCAAGAAGCTCGACTTCCCGCTGGCGCCGGTGGCCCTCACCCTGATCCTGGGACCGCTGATGGAGCGGGGCCTCCGGCAGTCGCTGGAGATCTCCCGGGGAGACTTCACCATATTCTTCACCCGCCCCATCTCCCTGGGCCTGCTGGTGGTCGCGGCCCTCTTCGTCCTGGGTGCTACCTTCCAGATGCTCCGCAAGGTCCAGGGCGAGGACTCCCAACTGTAGCGCCTCCTTCTCGGACTTCCCTTCGGCCGGTCTGGAGGTCTCTTCAGGCCGGCCCTCTTTTTCCACCCGCCCCTCGCTCCTGCCGTAGTGCAGCGGAGGGGAAAGAGTTATGATTCCGGGGCGAGGGTTCGCAGCGATTCGACACCCAGGAGGGACCGATGACCAGAGCTTTGGACCTGCCGGAGGCCATGAGCACCGAGAGAC
>JAJZRD010000118.1 GCA_021845945.1 Chloroflexota bacterium | reverse complement strand
TGAGGTTTGCTCACCAACCACGGCCGCGGCCCGCACTCCGGGCAGGCGTTGGGCTGGGCGTGGAAGCGGCGGTTGGAGGGATCGTGGTACTCCCCTTCGCAATCGGGACACATGGGGAAGCAGCCCATGGTCGTCTTGGGCCGGTCGTAGGGAATGTCCGCCACGATGGTGAAGCGGGGGCCGCAGTTGGTGCAGTTGATGAAGGGGTAGCGGAAGCGGCGATCGGTGGGGTCGCGCATCTCCCGCAGACAGTCGTCGCAGATGCAGATGTCGGGGGAGATGAGGGCGAACCGACCCTCGGCCGCCTGGCTGGCCTCGATGGCGAAGGAGCTGTAGCCGATGGGGGGCAGACTCGCCCGGTCGATCCGGTCCACCTGCGCTCGCGGAGGTGCCTCTGGGCGAAGAGCCTGAACAAAGCGATCTACAAGGTCCGCTTTGCCCTCAACTTCGATCACCACCCCCTCGGTCGAGTTCAGCACCCAGCCCTTCAGCCCGAGGCTGTGGGCCAGCCGGTGGACGAAGGGGCGGAAACCGACCCCCTGGACTATGCCCGAAACCACCAGTCGGGACCGGACCAACGATGCCCCCACATCTGCGGGAGTCGGCAGCTCTGCCGGCCTCTGCACCCCAACTCCTGTAGGGGCCGGCGTCTCTGCCGGCCCTGACGGTGGTGAGCCCAGGGGTGTTTCCTCGGAGCCGGGGACGGTCACTCCTCCACCTCCAGGCTCTCCACCTGCAACTCCCGACCCTGGGTGATCTTCCCGACCCCCCCACACTCCGGGCAGGTCAGGTCGTAGTCTTGCACCACGAAGAAGCGGTCGCACCGGGTGCAGGTGGCGCCGACGGGGATCCGGATGGTCTCCAACCGCACCCCCGCGGCGATGGTGCCGGGGGTCATGGAGTCCAGGTAGAACTGCACCGAGTCGGGGACGATGTCCGTCAGGGCGCCCACTCTGAGTCGAATCACCTTGATCTGGGAAGCCCCGATCCGTTCGGCCTCGTCGGTGGCTATTTGGAGAAGGCTCTGGGTGATGGCCAGTTCGTGCATGGGTTCATCAAATAGGCACGGCCGGGCCTGCTTGGCCCGGCCGCCTGTCGAGTCGGTGCCGGTCCTCTCTCTAGTGTACCACGGACTCTGGGATGGGGGATTTCAGTGTCTAGAGGGCAGGCGATGGCTCGGCTCTGCCCTACTGGCCCCGATCCTTCATCTTCAGGTGCCCTTCGAAGAAGGCTCCCTCCTGGATGATCAGGACGCCGGCCGTCAACTCTCCGGTGACCCTGCCGGTGGCCAGGATCTCCAGACGTCCGTCGCAGGTGATGGAACCCTCAAGCTCTCCGGCCACCACGGCGTTCGAAGCCTTGACATTGGCGTTGACCTTCGCCGTTTCCTCGATGAAGACCGACTTGGCGCAGGCGATCTCGCCCTGGGAGGCGCCCTTGATGCGCAGGTTCGATTCGCACCGGAGGTTGCCGTCGAAGACGGACTGCATGCCGATTATCGTCTCCGCCCCCTCGGCCTCCTGGGAGATGGAGGGGGCGTGGGCGCGAGAAGTGTAGGCGGGTTGGGCGGCAGGGCTCGGCTTGGACGGTGCGGGCGGCGGGGCGGGCATCGGCTGAGCCACCTCTCGGGCCACGCTCTCTCGAGCCACGGCCTCCCGGGCCGGTGCCTCCCGAGCAGGTGCCTCACGGGCCGCGGCCTCCCGCGGCAGCGTAGCGGTGTCTTGGGGCTCCTCCTTGAGGATCACCCCTTCTTCTTCCTGTTCTGCGCCGGCTCTAGATTGGCCGGAAAGCGCTCTCGAAAAGCGGGACCATTCGGTATCTTCCGTCTTCTTGAACACCCTGGCACCTCCCACGCCATCTCATTCTCAATCGTTACCCCGTGCCAAGACAGGGTGCGAAGGCGCCTGCCGATCGCGGCCGCAATGTTATTGTGGGGACGCAAGACAGGGCGCTCGCGCCGGCCCCAAGTCGCTGATGGGGGACTGCACGTGGGACCGTGTGGCTCAGGCTAGTATACCCCCTTGGGTTGTGGTGCGCAATGCGGGGGTTTTTCTTTCCCCCGTCGGCTTCCTCGAGGGGCAGGTATTCCGACGCGGGTTCGGGCTCGAAGCCGTCATCCTCGGGTTTGAAGACCAGGGCGCAGTATACGAAGAAAGCCGCGGCAACGATGGCCGTAGAAGGTCCAATGCCAACGGGGGGCAGTTATCGTGAGGATGCAGTTATGGATCGGCGGCTCGCGAGGGCTCAGCGGCCGATCTGCGAGAGGGGCCCCGGGGGAATGCAGGTGGACGTCCGGAGATGCCGCGGGGGATGAAAGTCGGGTTTGCGCGACCTTCATCCCCCAGGGGGCACTGTTCCCCGCTGCTGGGGAACGCTAATCGGAGCCGCCCATCACGGGCGCCGGCTTCGGGGCCTCGGCGACCCTCACGTACTTGGCCGTGAGTGGCTTCAGGACGAAGAGGGCCAGGGCCGCGGTGATGAAGTTGACCGCCATCGCGATGAGGAAGATGAGGGTCCAGGAGTTCATCGCGACGAACAGCGCCGCGGCCAGGGGGCCTGCGAAGATGGAGGCCACGCCCTTGGCGGTGTACAGGATGCCGTAGTTGGTGGTGGCGAACTTGCTCCCGAACAGATCGCCCACCGTCGCGGGGAAGAGGGAGAAGATCTCGCCCCAGGAGAAGAACACCAGACCCGTCAGGACGACGAAGGCCACGGGGTTGGTCGTCAGGTTCATCCAGAGGAAGACGAAGATCCCCTGGAGGGTGAAGGCGATCGCCATGGTGTTCTCACGGCCGATGTGGTCCGACACCCAGCCCCAGAAGGGCCTGGTGAAGCCGTTCAGGAGCCGGTCCACCTCCACCGCCATGACCAGGGCGGTCATGCCGAAGATCATCTGGACCTTGTCCACATGGTAGAACTTGGCGATCGGCGCCACCTGCGCCGTGGCCATCAGGCCGCTGGCCGCGACCATCACGAACATCGCATAGAGGACCCAGAACTCGGTGGTCTTGACCATTCCCATGGGGTTGACGTCGCGCAGGGTTTGGCGTAGACCGCGCTTCAACGCCGCCGCCTTGGGATCCCACCCCTGGGGCAGCCAGCCTTTGGGAGGGGCGATCATGAACTGCGCCGCCACCAGGCAGACGACCCCCTGGATGATCCCGAACACGATGAAGGCCTGCTGATAGCCGCTGGAGTCGATCATGTTCTGGATCGGCCAGACGGTGATGGCGGTGCCGGCACCGTAGGCACCGGCGGTGCAGCCCGCGGCCAGTCCGCGGTGATCGGGGAACCACTTGAGGGCGTTGCCCACCGAGGCGCCGTAGACGGCACCCGCCCCGACGCCACCGATGACGTAGCAGATGTAAAGGGATTGCAGGGTGGTGGCCATGCCGGACCCCACCCAGGAAACCCCTATCAGGATGGCGCCGATGGACACGATGAGACGGTTCCCGAAGCGGTCGATCAGGTAAGCCTCGAAGGGAACCAGCCAGGTCTCGGCGAGGATGAACATGGCGAAGACGCCCTGGATGGCGGGCAGTTCCCATTGCCACTGCTTCTGCATCGGGTTGACGAACAGGGTCCAGGCGTACTGGAGGTTTGCGATGGACGCCATCGCAAAGACACCCATGAGTAGCTGCATCCAACGGTTGGGTAGAGCCTTGGTCGACGTGGTTGTTGCTGCGGCTGACACGCCTATCTCCCTTCTAGCTGCAATCACACGTTCTGAACGAGGCAACGGCGACGGAAGACGAGGTCAAGGCAAGGCAACAAAGCCAACGACCGTTGGAGGCCGATGGCGGAGGGGGACGGGCACGGAGACCCGTCGGTCCGGGCTCCCGCCTGGTACAGAGCTTGGCAGCTGTTGTAGCCAACGCCACTACAGGGTTTCACCCCACCGGCACTGCGAGCGATCCCGCTTGCCCGCTCGGCAGCGAAAGGCTGGCAAGGCCACGGCTAGCGCCTGGACTCCCACCTGGTCGTTGGGATCGACACGACACTGAGGGCATCGTGCCGGCAAGCCGGGACAGCGGTGTCGGGGCTCTTCACTTCGTGACTACGGACCCCACCCCTCTCCCCTCCCCGCAGCGGGGAGGGGCCGGGGGGTGGGGTCCCTCAATCAGGCCCCTGTTGGAGGAGGTGTCGCAGGGATCGGCACCGCTAGGCCGACCTCGGTCGCCTTGGTGTTCACGAACTGCTGAATGCGCCCGATCATCTCGGGGGTCAGGTGGCTGAAGCGGCCCTGAAGCCCCAGGTACTCGTTCACGGGCTTCATGCTCCTGGGCCGGTAGGTGAGCTTGGTCTCGCCGTTCTCGATCTCGTAGAGCTGGAACATCCCGCTCTCCACGGCGAGGCGACCAACGTCCACCGTCCGCGAGGGATCGAAGGTCCAACCCTTGGGACAGGGGGCGTGGATGTGCAGGAAGGTAGGGCCCTTGTAGGCCAGCGCCTTCCGCACCTTGTTCATCAGGTCCACCGGATGGGCCGGCGAGGCCGAGGCCAGGTACTTCACCGACGGGTGCCCGGCGGCGATCATCTTCACCAGGTCCTTGGGCCACAGCTTCTTGGCTTCGGGTACCACCTTGCCGGGCGGCGTGAAGGTGGTCCGAGCCCCGTACGGGGTCATCGGCGAAACCTGGATGCCGGTGTTGGCGTAGGCCTCGTTGTCGTAGGCGATGAACAGCAGGTCGTGGTTGCGGTACATCGCCGCGGACAGTGCCTGGAGGCCGATGTCGGAGGAGCCGCCGTCGCCCGCCATGCAGATGATGTTGGGGAGTTCCCCCTGCTTCTTGCCCTTCCGGAGCATGGCCTGGTAGCCCGCCTCGATGCCCGAGAGGACGGCGCCACCGTTGGTGATCTGCGAGTGGATCCAGGGGACCGCCCACGGCCCGTTCAGGTAGCTGGTGTTGGCTACGTACATGCAGCCGGTGGGGCCGACGAAAATGGTGTTCTCGCCCGAGGCCTTCGCCACGAGCTTGTACACCAGGGCCGGGCCGCAGCCCGCGCAGGTTCGGTGACCCGAAAGGTAGTACTCCTTGGTGGGGGCAGTCCGGATGTTCTTGATCTGCTCGTACTCGTCGACGGAGCTCTTGCCGGGCGCTTCGGCTCCTAGCGTCCTTATCTCTGGCATCTCACATCCTCCTACGCTTCCTGGATGGCGCCCGTGTCAAAGCCGACCCAGAACACCTTCTGGTTGGGGTTCCTGAGACCAGCCGCCTCCTTCATGATCTTGTACATCCAGGCGAAGTCGTTCAGCCGGACGACCTCTCCGCCGAGCCCCTCCATGAAGGTGAGGACTTTGGGCCGCTTATCCAGGTCGTACAGGGCGGCGCGGGTCTCGATGGTCACCGGCCCCGAGTCGAGGACCGAGCCGAAGGAGTTGCTGTTCTCCATGATGCCCACCACCTTGGCGTGGCCGACCGCCTGGGCCAGATCGTCGTTGGGGAAGGGGCGCATGAATCGGAGCCGGGCGACGCCCACCTTCTGGCCGGCAGCCCGAGCCGCGTCCACGAAGCTCTTTGCCGTTCGGGCGTGAGCGCCCTGGCCGACGAAGATGAAGTCGGCGTCCTCGGTCTTGTACTTCTCAACGAAGGGATCGTACTGGCGGCCGAACTTCAGGCTGAAGTCCCTGACGATCTCCGGGATCACCGATCGAGCCCGCTTCATAGCGTTGGTCCTGCCCAACTCGATGGCGGCACCCTGGTCGGCGCGGCACTGGGGTCCCATGATGACGGGCCTGGCTGGATCCAGGGAGAACTTCGGATTGAAGGGTGGCAGGAATGATTCCACCTGCCCGGCCTCTGGTAGCTCCACCAGGTCCGGAATGTGGGTGATGAAGTAGCCGTCCTGGCAGGGGAACTGCGGGAGCATCACTCGGGGATCCTCCCCGATCCGGTAGTACATCAGGGTGTTGTCGAAGGCCTCCTGGGAGCTCTCGGCCCAGCCCATGATCCAGCCCTGATCTCGTCCCGTCATGGCTTCGGTGTGCTCGGAGCCGAAGTCGCCCGGCGGGTCCAGGGTTCGGTTGCCAACCATGCACTGGACCGGGTGGAACTCGCCGGAGATGGGGGAATAGACCTCCATGGCGTAGGTGAAGCCGACGCCCGAGGTGCCGGTGAAGACCCGAGCACCCGCGGCCGAGGCACCCAGAACCACGCTGAGCTGCGCGTGCTCGCCCTCGCCGTGGACGAACTCGGCGTCCAGTTCCCCGGTGGCCACCATCCGAGCCAGTTCGATCATGGTGGCGGTGTAGGGGCGGATCGGGTAGGAGCAGATGACGTCTACATCGGCGGCTTTGACCGCCTGAGCCACCGCGGCGGTGCCGCTCAACTTCATTTTCTTGCCCACTGCACTCACCTCACTCTCAGAATCGGACGACGCCGCCGACGAAGTCCAGCTCGGGAACCGGAGCGATGGCCCCCTTCACCGGGCATTCGGTCCAGCAGATTCCGCAGCCCTTGCAGTACTTGAGGTTGATCTTGAAGCCTGCCGGATCAGCGGTAATGCAGGCGTCCGGGCAGTAGATATCGCAGACCCGGCACTGGGTGCACTTCTCCTGGTTGATGACCGGGCGGAGGAAGCGCCAGTTGCCGGTGATCATCCCGTCGTTCTCCCCCACGGGGGAGGGGATGATCGCCGGGACCTCCTCGCCCAGGGCTCGCTCCTCCTGGTGGGGCGCGGGGCCCGGGTTGTAGCCCGCGGCACCCAACCAGTGCACCTTCACCTGCTCGTAGCCGCGGCGCACTCCGGATGGGTCGATCACAACCGCCTCGAGGGAGCCCAGCTCCACAATGCCGGAGATCTTCGCGATGGCGCCGGCGATGGGGCCCGCGGCTCCGCTGCCCATGCCGCTGACGTCGGTAGCCCCCTCGATGCCGCTCAGGGCGCCCTCCAGGACGCCGCCGCCGGCGCGGATGGTCGCTATGGCCGCCAGGTCGCTCAGATCGGTGTCCTGCAGGTGTTGCAGCAGCTCTTCGGGTGTCTTGTCGGTGTTGACCACCAGGACGGCCCCGGGCCTTATACCCTTGATCACGGGGACCCCCTTAACCATGGTGGGCTCCACTACGGCCACGATGGCGGGGTGATCGTTCTCGTACAGGTAGGGCTCGGCGATGGGGGAATCGCTGATTCGGGCGTAGGAACGGCAGGGGACGTAAACTCGGTCCGGCAGGTCGCCGTAGTTGTCGAAGGCCTGGGTGTAGCAGCCCTCTTTCTCGGCCGCCTTGGCCAGGCTGTTGACGATATCTCGGGAGATCTTCCCTTCGGTGATCCCCCGATACCAAACGGTAATCTCGGTTAGCCCTTTAGTGGCCACACCAGCAACCTCCTCTCAAGAGTTAGGAGTGCCCAAGGGTCTCGGAGCGGCAACGGTGTGCGTGGCGGCGGCAGCTACGTCATCGTGGTTCTCCTTTTGACCGCCTGAGGAGGGGCCGACCCTCTGGGTGTATGCCTACCCTGGAGGGGAGGCTCGCTCCGCGGGAGGCTGGGGAAGCGGGTACGAGCGAAGGTCTCGCGACGGGAGTTCTGTATACTCGTATACAAAACCGGTGAGGCCATAGTACGCCGCTTCTCTTGGGGATGTCAAGGGGTTTTTCAGACAGAGTTGGGAATCAGCGGCCCCGCTGCCCTGCCCATTCACGGGTGCGACCCAGCAGCACCACCTCGCGGGATCGCAACTCCTCCACGGTGCGGGCCCCCACCAGGAACATGGCGGTCCGCAGCTCCTCCAGGAAGCCCTCCAGCCACTCCTCGACCCGCTCGTAGCTCTCCATCGCCGCCTTGAGTAGCGGCAGAGCTACCCCTACCGCCGTGGCGCCCAGGGCCAGCGCCTTGGCGGCGTCCAATCCGCTGCGGATCCCGCCGGTGGCGATCACAGGCAACCCGGCGACGGAGCACTCGATCAGGCAGGCTGCCGTGGGTATGCCCCAGCGAGCGAACAGCCTCCCTCGCTCCTGCAGCCGGCGGGCGCCCCGCGCGGCCGAGCGATAGGCTTCGATGAGGGCGAAGTTGGTGCCGCCCGCTCCCCCCACGTCCAGGGCCGCTACGCCGAGCCCCTGCAGGAGGAGGGCCTGCTCCCGTGAGATGCCGGCTCCCGTCTCCTTGGCGATGACCGGGATGCCCACCTCCCGAACGATGCGTTCGATGGCCGCAGCGCAGCCTGCCGCGCGGGTGTCGCCCTCGGGTTGAACGGCCTCTTGCAGGTAGTTGAGGTGGATGGCCAGGGCGTCCGCGGAGATCAGCTCGATCGCCCGGCGGGCGTCGTCGGGGGTGTAGGCCCTGTGGGCACGCTGAGAGATCAGCTGGGGGGCGCCGATGTTGGCTATCAGGAGGGCGTTGGGCGCCTCCTCCCGAACCACCGCATAGGAGCTGCCTGTCTCTCGCTTCTCCAGGTAAGCTCGTTGGCTCCCCACTCCGAGGGCCAGATCGAATCGCTGGGCAGCGCGGCCCAGCCGCCGGTTGATCTCCTCGGCCCGGGGGGTTCCCCCTGTCATGCCGGCGATCACCAGGGGTGCCTGGAGGGTCTTGCCCAGCAGCGAGGTCGAGAGGTCGATCCCCTCCTCGTCTATCTCCGGCAGGCTGCGGTGGACCAGGACAACATCCTCCCATCCTGCGTCCAGGGGGGACTCCACCGGTTGGGTGGTCGAGATGTCCAGGTGCTCGGCCTTCCTGGTGGCCGTCGGGTCCTTCTTCGCCGTTCTTCCTGGCAAGGCACGTCTCCAACAGAGGATGAGGGCTTGTCCCCCTGCTGCAAGATATACGGCCGATCTGGAGGAAACTGTAGGGCCGGCATTGCCGCCCGCCCTACCCCACCTTGGATTCGGTGACGCTCAGAGGCAGGGTGAAGTGGAAGGCGCTGCCTCGGCTGGGCTCGCTCTCCGCCCAGATCCTCCCCCCCGTGGGCCTCCACCAGCTGCTTCGCCACGGACAGCCCGAGGCCCGATCCGCCGCTGGATCGGGCCCTCGACTTGTCCACTCGGTAGAAGCGGTCGAAGACCTTGGGAAGCTCCTCGGCGGGGATGCCCGATCCGCTGTCGGCGACGGTGACGTGGACGTAGCCGTTGATCCCCGCTGCATCAGCGGGCCTTTCGCCCGCTCGCACCGATACCAGCACCGTGCCTCCCGCCAGCGTGTAGCGCAGGGCGTTGCTCAGCAGGTTGCGCAGCACCTGGCCCACCCGGTCGGGGTCGCCGGAGACCAGCGGCAACCCCTGCGATAGCTCCATCCCCAGGTGAACCCCATGGTCGTCGGCCTGGGGCTGGAGGCCCGAGACAGTCCCTCGGATCAGCTCGCCCAGATCTATGGGTTGCAGGTGGAGGGGAAGCTGCCCCGACTCCGCGAGGGAGAGGTCCCGCAGATCGGTGACCAGCCGCCCCAGCAGGAGGGTCTCCTCTCGCAGGGAGGCCAGCCTCTCGGGGGAAGCGTCCACCACACCGTCCATCATCGCCTCCAGATTCCCCTGGATTATGGCGAGGGGTGTCTTCAGCTCGTGGGCTATGTCGCTGAGCAGCTGCTTCCTCTGCTCCCCGTTTCTGGCCAGGCTGTCCGCCATGCTGTTGAAGGCCTCGGCGAGGGAAGCCAGCTCGTCCCGGGAGCGAAGCTCTACCCTCTGAGAGAAGTCCCCGGCCGCGACCCGACGGGAGGCGAGGGTGAGCCGCTTGAGGGGGGCCGTGATCTGGCGGCTGAGCAGCAGCCCCAGCAGCAGGGCCGCCGCGAGGGCAATCCCACCGGCGATCCATAGGGATCGGTTGACGGCGTCCAGGAAGTGGCGTTCCGGGCTGCCGGCCGTTTGCATCATCTGCCTCATCATGTCCGTCATGACCGGCGCCACGCCGGCGCCCCGCCCCATCATGCCGCCCATCATCCCGCCGCCGGTCGCCGAATCGGCCGAGAGGTAGAGGGTCCCTACGGCCTTGCCCCCGGCCACCAGAGGGAGTGGCTGGCCCGGTGGAGGGTTCGGGACGCTGGCTCCAACCAGTTGGCCTCCGGAGTCGGCCACAACCCTACCGGAGCTGTCGGCGACCACCAGCCTCTCCCCCAGCCATCGCGACAGGGTGAGTACCACCTGAGGCATCCCCTGCCATCCTCCGGCGGAGGAGTAGCGGTCGGCGATGTAGTCGGCGGCCCCTTGCTCCTGGGCCTGGCTCCCGCCCTCCAGATAGTTGCCGAACTCGGCGGTGGTGGATCGATTGGCCAGATAGCCGACGATAAACACCCCCACCAGGGCGACGACGACGAAGCCGGCGGCCAGCTTGAAGGCGACGCTACGCATCGGATTGCTCCGTGAACTTGTAACCCACGCCGTACACCGTCAGGACGTAGGTGGGGTGCTGGGGGTCCGTCTCGACCTTCTGCCTCAGGTTCTTCACGTGGGCATCGATGGTCCGCTCGTATCCCTCGAAGGCCTCTCCCTGGACCTGGTCCAGCAGTTGGAGCCGGCTGAAGACTCGCCCTGGATGGCCCATCAGCACCTCCAGCAGGCGGAACTCGGTGGGGGTGAGCTCCAGCAGCTCGTCGCGCAGCCGGACCTGGTGGCGAGCCGCGTCCAGGGTCAGGTCACCCGCCCTCAGGATCTCCTGGGTGGATTGGGGAGTCGAGGCAACCCTGCGCAGGACGGCGCGGACCCGGGCGACCACTTCCCGCGGGCTGAAGGGCTTGGTGACGTAGTCGTCGGCGCCCAACTCCAGGCCGATCAGCTTGTCGGCCTCCTCGTCTCGGGCCGTGAGCATGATGATGGGGACGGACGAATCCCTCCGAAGACGCCGGCAGACCTCCAGACCGTCTATCACCGGCAGGTTGAGATCGAGCACCACCAACTGGGGCTGCCTCCGCCGGAAGTCCTCCAGGGCGGTGCCACCGTCGGCGGCCACCACGACCTGATAGCCCTCCTTCTCCAGGTAGAGCCTCAGCAGCTCGAAGATCTTCGGTTCGTCCTCCACCACCAGAATGGTCTCTCTGGCCATGAGCTCCTCCCCAGGGGCGCAGTAACCCGGCTACGGTTGATTATATCAGGGGATGGTGAAGAATCTGTGAAGGGGGAGAGCTCTTCTAGTACTCTATCGGCGTTGTGACTTGAA
>JAJZRD010000005.1 GCA_021845945.1 Chloroflexota bacterium | reverse complement strand
GGTATGTCTTGGGGGCCGTGTTGGTGTATCAACTGGCGTTGCTCCGTCGTTTCGAGAACGGTGACGATCTGCGAGTCGGGCTCAAACCCTACTTGCAGGCCGCCTGACGATTTATGACCAGGTCTCAGTTAGACGAGCTGCGGTTTGCGCTTCCGCCATTCGGTGCTCTGCTCGTAGGCGTAGGCGACCCGCAGCATCATCTCCTCGCCCAGCGGCTTCGCGATCAGCTGCAGCCCCACGGGGAGATCCTGGGAGAAGCCGCAGGGCACCGAGATGCCGGGGAGCCCGGCCAGGTTCACCGGGATGGTGCAGACGTCCGAGGCGTACATCGCCAGGGGGTTGTCGGTCCTCTCCCCCACCTTGAAGGCCACGGAAGGGGAGGTGGGAGCAACCAGCACGTCGAACTTCTCGAAGGCCTCGTCGAAGTCCCGCTTTATGAGGGTCCGAACCTTCTGGGCCTTCAGGTAGTAGGCATCGTAGTAGCCCGAGCTGAGGGCGTAGGTCCCCAGCATGATCCGCCGCTTGACCTCGGGGCCGAAGCCCCGCTGCCGGGTCTTGAAGTAGCCGTCCCACATGCTCTCCGCGTCGGGCGCCGAGTAGCCGTACTTGACGCCGTCGTAGCGGGCCAGGTTGGCGCTGCACTCCGCCGGGGCGATGATGTAGTAGGAGGCCAGCCCGTAGCCGGTGTGGGGCAGGGAGACCTCGCCTATCTCGGCTCCCAGATCCTTCAGCCGATCGATGGCCGCCCGCACCAGCTTCTCCACCTCCGGCTCGATCCCCTGGGCGAAGTACTCCCGCGGCACGCCCACCCTAACCCCCTTCAGCTCCGGCGCCAGGGCCTGAGTATAGTCGGGCACCGCGAAGTTCAGAGATGTGGAGTCCTGGGGATCGTAGCCCGCTATGGCGTTCATCACCAGGGCACAGTCGGTGACGTCCTTGGTCAGCGGCCCGATCTGATCCAGGGAGGAGGCGAAGGCCACCAGCCCGAAGCGGGAGACCGCCCCGTAGGTAGGCTTCATCCCCACGACTCCGCAGAGCGAGGCCGGCTGCCGGATGGAGCCCCCGGTGTCGGACCCCAGGGCGAAGATCGCCTCGTCGGCGGCCACCGCAGCCGCCGACCCACCGCTGGATCCACCCGGGACTCGAGCCAGGTCCCAGGGGTTCAGGGTAGTGAAGAAGGCGGAGTTCTCGGTGGAGGAGCCCATGGCGAACTCATCCATGTTGGTCTTGCCCACCAGCACCGCGCCCAACGCCTTCAGCCGCTGGGCCACGTAGGCGTCGTAGATCGGCACGAAGTTCTCCAGCATCTTGGAGCTGCAGGTGGTGCGCACGCCCTTCGTGGAGACCACGTCCTTCAGGGCCACCGGAACCCCCAGGAAAGGGGTATCTTCGCCCGCCGCGCGCCGCTCGTCGGCCTTGCGAGCCTCCTCCAGGGCCACCTCGGGGGTCACGGTGACGTAGGCGTGCACCAGCGATTCCACGGCCTCGATCCTCTCCAGAACGGAGCGGGTCAGCTCCACGGAAGAGATCCGCCGGGTTCGCAGGAGGTCGTGGACCTCGTGGATGGTCGCTTCGTAGGGCTTCAAGGTTGTTCTCCTTAACAGAAAGCCGATCCCGGCGTAGAGACGCGACATGTCGCGTCTCTACCAGCGGATCTCAGATCTCCGGGGGCCCGCCGAGGGAGGCATCCTCTTCCAGCACCGGCGGGATCTTGAAGTAGTGATCCTCCGCCCTGGGGGCATTGGCCAGGATCGCCTCGGGCGGATAGCACGGCTCCGGCCGATCGGCGCGCGTAACGTTCTGAAGCGGGATCACCTGAGCCGTAGGGGGGATGGCCTCGGTGTTCAACTGGTTGATCACGGCCACGTGGTGCAGGATGTCGGACAGCTGGCCCTGAAGGCGCGCCTTCTCCTCCTCGGTGAGCCCCACCCTGGCCAGGTAAGCGACGTGTTCCACTTCCTCGCGACTGATGCTCATCGCTGCCTCGCTTCGGTTCTGGGGTTCGGGGGTCTGGGGACGCGGGATCCACCCGCACCCCAATCGCTGGCCCCTGATCCCCTATCTACCTGTAGTATAGCATCCGGCTTTCTGCCCCCGCCAGGCGACGGCCGGCCTCTCTCTTACTCCGCCTTCTGCTCCTCCTCGGGCGGACAGTCGAAATGGCACTCCCCACACTCCCCCCTGCAGGGCTCCACGTGAATGCCCAGGGAGGTGGAGGTCCCCAGGGCATCTCGCAGGTGGTCCTCCAGATGGTCGCACAGGTCGTGGGACTGCTGGACCGTGGCGTCGCGCCTCACCACCAGGTGCAGGTCCACGTGGCGCTCCGCCCCCACCCTCCTGGAGCGGACCCGATGGTAGCTCACCACGTCTGGCTTGTGGGTCTCCAGCGCCTCACGGATCAGCGCCTGCTCCTCCTGGGGGAGGCTGGTGTCCAGCAGGTCCCGCACGGAGCGCGCCGTGATGTCGTAGGCCGCCTTGCAGATGAAGAGGGCGACCCCCATGGCGATCAGGGGGTCCAGCTCGGAGTGATTGGTGACCCGAACGACCACCAACCCCAGGGCCACGCCCAGGGAGGTCAGCACGTCGGTCATGTGGTGCCAGCCGTCGGCCTCCAACGCCACCGAGTCGGTGCTCCTGGCTACCCGCATCACCCATCGAGCGACCACCAGGTTGCCCACGGTGGACACCACCATGACGGCAATGCCCAGGTCGACGGTTTCCAGCTCGACGCCGTTCAGCAGCTTCTGAACGGCCTCGTTGATGATGAAGAGAGCCGCCAGGAAGATCATCACCGCCTCTGCGGCTCCCGCCAGGCTCTCCACCTTGCCATGGCCGTAGTGATGCTCCTCGTCGGGCGGCCGAGACGAGGTCCGAACGGCAAACAGGGCCGTGAGGGCGGCCAGCAGGTCGATCCCGGAGTGCACCGCCTCCGAGATGACTCCCACCGAGCCGATGGTGAGCCCCACGGCCAGCTTGAGGACAACCAACAATGCGTTTAGGGCAACGGAGAGAGTGGCGACACCCTGCTTGCTCGCTAGCACCCGCGCAACCTCCCCATCCGAGGGTAACAAAATAGCCCGCCGGGACGCCGGATCCCAAGGGGTGGCCTCAATAACTGAGGTCACCTCTCGGCCACCGAGTCCCACGAGCCACTGCCCGCTGCCTTCCAAGCCCAGCCCCATTCCGGAACAACCGCCGGAATCGCCTGCTCCCAGAAGCAGCCGAAGAGGACTATTCACTTGCAGAGGAAATGATAGGCCATCGGGCGGATGGACGCAAGAAGCCAACGACGGCCGGAAGCCGCGGTCGAGACTTCTGCCGGGAGCCGCGCTGTCGACTCACGTAGCGATCCTGCCGAGAGGAAAGCCGCGGCACCAGGATGGAGAGATCATATGTGCTTTTCTTCACGAACTGTGGTAGACCGACGAGGAACCAGGTTGTTGGTCCACAAGTTGCAAGTATTAAACGGGGACCTCTCCCACCGTCTCGATCGTCCTTGGGCAACAAACTCGATCTCTCAGCCTGATGATGGGCGAAGCTGAAGAAGGCCGGCACCGTTCGGTGCCGCGGAGGCCCTCGTTATGGCTCGGATCTCACGTCCAGCGAGCAGCCCTGGGTGGCCTGCGTCGGCCACCGGATCACGGTCGCGATCTGGAGGCATATAGGTAATGCAGACGGCCCCTCTCTGGCCTTTCGTCGTCTACCTTGGCGCCGTGCTCTTCCTGGTGGGAGCCATGTTGGGGCTGTCCTACGTCCTGGGATCGCGTCACATGCAGCCTCAAACCGGCCAGCCCTACGAGTCGGGCATCGTCGCCACCGGCTCCGCCCGGCAGCGCTTCGACGTCAAGTACTACCTGGTCGCCATGTTCTTCGTGATCTTCGACCTGGAAGCGGCCTTCATCTTCGCCTGGGCCGTGGCGGTCCGCGAGCTCAACTGGCCCGGCTACATCGAGGTGCTGGTCTTCATCGCCATCCTGTTCGCCGCCCTGGTCTACCTGTGGCGGTTGGGCGCCCTCAACTGGGAAACCCGCAGGGAGCGAGGGCAGACCATCAGATAGAAAGGATCTCTCGACTCATGCAGTGGTGGCTCAGCCGGACAGCGACCGGTCCCGCCTTCGCCGGAGACGACCGGGTTGCGGAGCAGCAGGTTCGCCGCAACGTCGCACTGTCCCGAATCCAGGACCTGCTGGCCTGGGGGCGCAAGAACTCCATGTGGCCCTTCAACTTCGGGCTCTCCTGCTGCTACGTGGAGATGGCCACCGCCATCACCAGCAAGTACGACATCGCTCGCTTCGGCGCCGAGGTGATCCGGGGCACGCCCCGAGAGGCCGACCTGATGGTGATCGCGGGGACGGTCTTCCTGAAGATGGCGCCCATAATCCAGCGGCTTTACGAGCAGATGATGGAGCCCCGCTGGGTCATCTCCATGGGCTCCTGCGCCAACTCGGGGGGCATGTACGACATCTACAGCGTCGTCCAGGGGGTCGACAAGTTCCTGCCGGTGGACGTGTACGTGCAGGGCTGCCCGCCCCGCCCCGACACCTTCCTGGAGGGGGTGCTGCTGCTCCGTGACCTGGTGGGGAAGGAGAAGCGACCCCTGAGCTGGGTGATCGGCCCTCAGGGGGTGGTGCGTCCGGAGATGCCCGCCATGCGGGATCTGAGGCGTCCCCAGCGTCAGCAGGTGACCAACCTGCGCCCAACCAACGAGGTGTGATGGCACGATTCACCACCAAGGCACGAAGACACGAAGGAATAGAACCGGAAAGGCTTTGTGAACCTGGTGTCTTCGTGTCTTCCTGGTGAGAACAACGGTGAAACCGCCGCGACATGAGCGATAGCGTCGACATCGTCCGGGAATTGCAGAGCCGGTTCGGCGAGGAGACCTTCACGGTCCAGCCCACGGCGGACGAGGTCCCCACCCTCTGGGTATCCAGCGATAGGGTCAGGGAGGTGCTGACCTATCTCAAGACGGGGGCGGATCGGCCCTACCGCACCCTCTTCGACCTCACCGCAATCGACGAGCGCACCCGAGCCGACCGGCGCAGCCTGCCGAACGGCGATTTCACCGTCGTCTACCAGCTGCTGTCCTACGGCCGCAACGCCGACGTGCGGCTCAAGGTGCCGCTGAAGGGCGAGCACCCTACGCTGCGCACCATCACCGATATCTGGTCTTCGGCCAACTGGTACGAGCGCGAAGCCTGGGACATGTTTGGAGTGATCTTCGAGGGCCATCCGAAGCTGAGGCGCATCCTGATGCCCACCACCTGGAAGGGGCACCCCCTCCGCAAGGACCACCCTGCACGGGCCACCGGGCTCGGCCCCTATCAACTGAGTCAGCAGAGGGAAGAGGTGGAGCAGGCAGCGCTCCAGTTCCGCCCCGAGGACTGGGGAATGCGGCGCCGCCGGGAGGGCGAGGAGTTCATGTTCCTCAACATGGGCCCCCAGCACCCGGGCACCCACGGCCCTTTCCGGATCGTCCTGCAGCTGGATGGGGAGGAGATCGTCGACGCCGTGCCCGACATCGGCTTCCACCATCGCGCGGCCGAGAAGATGGGCGAGCGTCAGTCGTGGCACACCTACCTCCCCTACACCGATCGGATCGACTACCTGGCCGGCGTCCAGAACGAGCTGGCCTACCTGACCGCCCTGGAGCAGCTCGCCGGCATTCAGGTGCCGGACAGGGCAAAGGTGATCCGGGTCATGATGGCGGAGCTCTTCCGCCTGGCAAGCCACCTGGTGTGGTACGGCACCTTCGCCCAGGACCTGGGGCAGCTATCGCCGGTCTTCTACATGTTCACCGACCGGGAGCGGATCCTGGAGATCGTCGAGGCCGTGTGCGGCGCCCGCATGCACCCGGTCTGGTTCCGGATCGGCGGGGTAACCCAGGACCTGCCCAACGGCTGGGATCGGATGGTTCGGCGTTTTCTCAGATACATGCCGGCCCGCCTGGACGAGTACGATCGCATAGTGATGGGGAACCGGATCTTCAAGGGCCGCACCCAGGGGATTGGCCAGTACACCCTGGACGAGGCCATCGAGTGGGGGGTCACCGGCCCGGGTCTTCGGGCCTGCGGGCTGGAGTGGGACTTCCGCAAGAAGCGTCCCTACTCCGGCTACGACCAGTTCGAGTTCGACATCCCCATCGCCACCCACGGCGACTGCTACGACCGGGCGGTGGTGCGCGTGGCGGAGATGCGCCAGAGTCTCCGTATCATCCGGCAGTGCGTGGACAACATGCCCTTCGGCCCCTACAAGTCCGAGAACCCGCTCACGACACCGCCGCAGAAGGAGCGGACCATGTACGACATCGAGACCCTGATCGACCACTTCCTGAACGTGAGCTGGGGTCCCGTGGTGCCGCCGGGCGAGTCCACCCACATGGTCGAGGCCCCCAAGGGCTGCAACGCCTACTACCTGGTCAGCGACGGGAACACCGTCTCCTATCGCACGAGGATCCGCACGCCCTCCTTCGCGCACCTGCAGATGATCCCGCTGATCAGCCGGGGCTACGCAATCGCGGACCTGCTGGCGACGCTGGGGAGCATCGATTTCGTGCTGGCCGACGTGGATAGGTGAGACAGAGGATGCTGACGGACGAGGAAAGGAAAGAGATCCAGGCGGAGGCGGCTCACTACCTGCGGCCGCAGGCTGCCGCCGTGGACGCCATGAAGATCCTCCAGCGACATCGGGGGTGGATGTCCGATGAGGCCCTCCGGGACCTGGGCGGGCTGCTGCAGATGACCAGGGCCGAGCTGGATAGCGTGGCCACCTTCTACAACCTGGTCTTTCGGAAGCCGGTGGGCAAACACGTCATCCTGATCTGCAACAGCGTTAGCTGCTGGGTCATGGGCTATCCCGGTCTCCGGGAGCATCTAAGCCTGCGCCTCGGCATCGACCTGGGACAGACCACGGCCGACGGTCGCTACACCCTGCTGCCCATCGTGTGCCTGGGGGACTGCGACCATGCGCCGGCCATGATGGTGGACGACCAGCTCTATGGGGATCTGACGCCGGAGAAGATAGATGCGATCCTGGAGGAGTACAGGTAGTGAAACGTTTGCTTCCTGAGGTTTCCAGGCAACGCTGATGGAGCGACCTCTCACGAAGAACATGCGGCCCGGCGAGGAGCCGCTGGATGTGCGGGGATACGAGCGAGCCGGCGGCTACCAGGCCGTGCGGAAGGCTCTGGCCACCATGGCACCCCTGGAGGTGCAGCAGCTGGTCAAGGACTCCAACCTGCGGGGCCGGGGCGGGGCCGGCTTCCCCACAGGGGTGAAGTGGAGCGTCGTGCCCATGGGAGAGGACGCCCCGCGCCCCAGGTATCTGGTGGCCAACGCGGACGAGATGGAGCCCGGCACCTTCAAGGACCGGCTGTTGATGGAGGGAGACCCCCACCAACTGGTGGAGGGGATGATCGTCGCGGCATACGCCATCCAGGCGGAGGTGGCCTACATCTTCCTGCGGGGCGAGTACGTCCTGGCGGCGGAGAGGCTTGCCAGGGCGATCGCCGAGGCCTACGACGCAGGCTACCTGGGAAGGAACATCCTCGGCCACGGCTACAGCCTGGATCTCTACCTCCACGCCAGCGCCGGCCGCTACATCTGCGGCGAGGAGAGCGCGCTGCTGAACTCCCTGGAGGGCAGACGGGCCATACCCCGGGCCAGGCCCCCCTTCCCCCAGGTGAGCGGCCTTTGGGGGAAGCCCACCATCGTGAACAACGTGGAGACCCTGTGCAACGTGCCCCACATCGTCAACAACGGGGCCGGCTGGTACAAGAGCCTGAGTCTCTCCCCCGACGGCGGGACGAAGATCTACGGGGTGAGCGGCAAGGTGAAGAGACCGGGAAGCTGGGAGCTGCCCATGGGGACCACCATCCGGGAGATCCTGGAGGAGCACGCTGGCGGCATGCGGGAGGGACTCCAGTTTCGAGGGGTGCAGCCAGGAGGCGCTTCCACCGACTTTCTGACCGAACAGCACCTGGACGTGAAGATGGACTACGGCTCGGTACAGGCGGTGGGAAGCCGGATGGGGACCGGCACCATGATCGTCCTGGACGACCGGAGCTGCCCGGTGGGGATGGTGCTGAACCTGGAGCAGTTCTTCGCCCAGGAGTCCTGCGGCTGGTGCACCCCCTGTCGGGAAGGGCTGCCCTGGGTGGCCAACCTGCTGGGAGCGATCGAAGGGGGGCAGGGGGAGCCGGAGGATCTGGACGAGCTGGCGGAGCAGTGCGTGCGGCTGGGGCCGGGTAACACCTTCTGCGCCCTGGCCCCGGGGGCGGTGGAGCCGCTCCAGAGCGCCCTGAAGTACTTCCGCGAGGACTTCGAGCGGCACATCAAGGAGAAACGATGCCCATGGAGATGAGGCAGAAGAGGGGCTGCAGGTAATGGCGACGATCTACGTGGACAACCGGCCATACCAGGTGAAGGACGGACAGAACCTGCTCCAGGCCTGCCTATCCCTGGGGTTCAACCTGCCCTACTTCTGCTGGCATCCCGCCATGCACTCCGTGGGGGCCTGCCGCCAGTGCGCCGTCAAGCAGTTCCGAGACGAGAAGGACACCCGGGGGCGCATCGTGATGGCCTGCACGACGCCGGCCACCGACGGCACCCGCATCTCCATCGACGATCCCGACGCGGTGGCCTTCCGGGCCAGCGTCATCGAGTGGCTGATGGAGAACCACCCCCACGACTGCCCCGTCTGCGACGAGGGGAGCGAGTGCCATCTCCAGGATATGACGGTGATGACGGGCCACGTCCAGCGCCGCTACCGCTTCAAGAAGCGCACCTACCGCAACCAGGAGCTGGGTCCCTTCGTCAACCACGAGATGAACCGCTGCATCCAGTGCTATCGGTGCGTCCGCTTCTACGCCGATTACGCCGGAGGGCGTGATTTCGGCGTCTTCGCCTCCCACAACTGGGTCTACTTCGGCCGCTACGAGGATGGCACCCTGGAGAACGAGTTCAGCGGCAACCTGGTGGAGGTGTGCCCGACCGGCGTCTTCACCGATAAGAGCTTCAAGCGCCACTACAGCCGCAAGTGGGACCTGCAGACGGCACCCTCGGTGTGCGTGAACTGCGGCTTGGGCTGCAACACCATCCCCGGCGAGCGGTACGGGGAGCTACGGGTGATCCGGAACCGCTACAACGGGCAGGTGAACGGCTACTTCCTGTGCGATCGGGGCCGCTACGGCTACGAGTTCGTCAATAGCGACCTCCGGATCCGCCAACCCCTGCTTCGTTCTTCCGGCGGGTCCAGGGCGCAGCGCCTGCCAGGGTCTGGGGTGTCCCCAGAACAATTCACACTCTCCAACACCCACGAAGTTGCGGAAAAGGAAGACGCCATTCGGCGCGTCGGAACCATACTGTCCGGGAGTGCGCGGGTGATCGGGATCGGATCGCCCCGCGCCTCCCTGGAATCCAACTTCGCCCTGCGGACCCTGGTGGGCCCCGACAACTTCTACCAGGGCATGGCGGACGGCGACTCCCGCCTGGTCTCCACCCTGCTGGAGGTATTGCGGAACGGGCCGGCCCCCTCGCCGTCGCTGGAGCAGATCAGATCCTCCGACGCCGTGCTGGTGCTGGGGGAGGACGTCACCAACGTGGCGCCGGTGATGGCGCTGGCCCTTCGCCAGTCGGTCCGGCAGCAGCCGATGAAGATCCCCCAGAAGCTGGGCATCGCCCTCTGGCACGACGCCGCCGTGCGGGAGGCCATCCAGCAGACGAAGGGCCCCTTCTTCCTGGCCACCACCTGCGGCACCAAGCTGGACGAGATAGCCACGCAAAGCTACTACGCGGCACCCGACGACGTAGCCCGCCTCGGCTTTGCCGTGGCAGCAGCAGCCGGCGGGCAGCGGCTACCCGCCGGATTGCCCGCGGAGGCGCGGAGCCTGGCCGGGACCATCGCCAAGGCGCTGATGGAGGCCGAACGGCCGCTGGTGGTCTCCGGCACCAGCAACGGCAGCGAGACGATCCTGCAGGCAGCCGCCAACGTGGCGTGGGCCCTCAGGACACAGGGTCGCCCGGCCTCCCTCTCCTTCACGGTGCCCGAGTGCAACAGCCTGGGGCTTGGCCTGATGGGTGGCAACAGCCTCGAGGCAGCCTTCCGGGCGGTGCAGGAGGGTGGGGTCGACGCCGTCATCGTCCTGGAGAACGACCTCTACCGCCGGGCCGATGCTTCCCAGGTGGACGGCTTCCTGGCGGCGGCGCGGCAGCTGATCGTCCTGGACCAACTGGCCAGCGGCACGGTCCGGAAGGCCGAGGTGGCGCTGCCGGCCGCCACCTTCGCCGAGGCCGACGGCACCCTGGTGAACAGCGAGGGGCGCGCCCAGCGCTTCTTCCAGCTCTTCGTGCCTCAAGGAGAGATCCAGGAAAGCTGGCGCTGGCTGCGGGACGCGATGGTGGCCGCCGGCCGGCGAGAGGTGGAGGGCTGGCGCAGTCTGGACGACGTCACCGCCGCCATGGTCGAGGCGATGCCCTTCTTCGCCCCCGTGGCGGAGATCGCGCCACCGGCCACCTTCCGGATCGCGGGGCAGAAGGTCGCCCGCCAGCACCAGCGCTTCAGCGGTCGCACCGCCATGACGGCCGACGTCGACGTGAGCGAGCCCAAGCCGCCGGAGGACCCCGACTCGGCCCTGGTGTTCTCCATGGAGGGGTTCCAGGGACAGCCCCCCGCTGCCCTGATCCCCCGCTTCTGGGCGCCGGGCTGGAACTCGGTCCAGGCACTCAACAAGTTCCAGAGCGAGGTGGGGGGCCCGCTGGTGGGGGGCGACCCGGGCCGGCGGCTGATCGAGCCGGCGGCAGCCGAGGAAGCGGCCCCCTTCACGGAGCTGCCGCCTGCCTTCCAGCCTCGCCCCGGCCGGTGGCTGGCGGTGCCCCTCTACCACATCTTTGGATCGGAGGAGATGAGCATCCTGTCGCCCGGCGTGGCGGAGAGGGCGCCGCGCCCCTACCTGGCCTTGAACGTCGAGGAGGCCACAGCCCGAGGGCTGCAGGAGGGCCAGGAGGTGGAGCTGCCGCTGGGAGGCACCCTCCGGCGGCTCGCCGTGAAGATCGTCCCCAGCCTGCCGGCGGGGGTCGCCGGTCTGCCCGTCGGGCTACCGGGCACGTTAGGGATTAGTCTGCCGGCGTGGATAGAAGCGATCCACGCGTCTTAGTGGCGTAGGGCGGGGTCTTGTACCCCGCCGCCCGGTACTGGAATGCCAGGGCGGACTAAAACAGGATGAATAGGATTATGGTCTACAGGTAATCTCCCTGTCCTGATCATCATGTCTATTCTGTTTGTCCCGGCGGCGGGGGACAAGCCCCCGCCCTACCTGAGGAACGACGCACCAAATGGCCGAACAGAGGCAACGAAGGGCAACGGATAAGTGCTGAACGAGGTCGGGTACGCGCTGGTCGTGGTGTTCGGCGTCCTGGTAGTGGTGATCGCCGTCGCTGCCCTGCTGACCTGGTACGAGCGCCGATTGCTGTCGGTGTGGCAGGACCGCTTCGGCCCCAACCGAGTCGGTCCCTTCGGGCTGCTGCAGGTGGTGGCCGACATGATCAAGCTGTTCACCAAGGAGGACTGGATCCCACCCTTCGCCGACAAGTTCGTCTTCGTGCTGGCCCCCGCCATCATCATGGTCGCGGTGCTGATGACCTTCGCGGTCATCCCCTTCGCCTCCTACATCCAGGTGGCGGACCTGAACATCGGGCTGCTCTTCTTCCTGGCGATGTCCTCCATGGGCGTCTACAGCGTGGTGCTGGGCGGGTGGTCCTCCAACAGCAAGTACCCCCTGCTGGGCGGTCTTCGAGGCTCCGCCCAGATGGTCAGCTACGAGGTGTTCATGGGGCTGTCGCTGATGGGCGTGGTCATCCAGACGGGCTCCTTCAGCCTGATGGATATCGTGAACGCCCAGACCCGGTACTGGTTCATCGGGCCCCAGTTCTTCGGCTTCCTGGTGTTCCTGATCGCAGGCGCCGCCGAGACCCGCCGGTTGCCCTTCGACCTGCCCGAGGCCGATAGCGAGCTGACCGCGGGCTTCCACGCGGAGTACTCCGGCATGAAGTTCGGCATGTTCTTCGTCGGCGAGTACCTGGGCATCGCCCTGGTCTCGGCCATGATAACGGTGCTGTTCATGGGCGGATGGAAGGGGCCTCTGCTGCCCGAGCCCCTCTGGTTTGCCATCAAGAGCTTCTTCTTCATCAGCTTCTTCATCCTGTTGCGGGCGGGGCTGCCGCGCCCGCGCTACGACCAGCTGATGCGCCTTGGATGGAAAGTGCTGCTGCCCGTGTCGCTGCTCAACCTGGCGGTCACCGGGGCTGTGGTGTTGGCGGTGCAGGGGTAAAGACTCTCATTTCGGAGACGCGACATGTCGCGTCTCTACAGAAGAGGATAGAAGGCCATGCTGAGCGTCCTCGAAACCTTGTGGCGGGTCTTCCTGCACGCCTTTCACCGGCGGGAGACC
The DNA here is from genome assembly GCA_021845945.1 of Chloroflexota bacterium. Next base: position 39,576 of record JAJZRD010000005.1, on the reverse strand, counting down.
ATTCAATACCCGGAGCAGAAGGCCTACCTGGCACCCCGCTACAAGGGACGGATCGTCCTCTCCCGGGATCCCGACGGTGCCGAGCGCTGCGTCGCCTGCTACCTCTGCGCCGTGGCCTGCCCTGTGGACTGCATCGCTCTCCAGGCGACGGAAGACGAGACCGGCAGGCGTTACCCCGCCTGGTTCCGAATCAACTTCTCCCGCTGCATCTTCTGCGGCTACTGCGAGGAGGCCTGCCCCACCTACGCCATCCAGCTCACGCCCGACTTCGAGATGAGCGAATACCACCGGCAGAACATGGTCTACGAGAAGGAGGATCTGCTGATCAGCGGAGAGGGGAAGTATCCCGGCTACAACTTCTATCGGGTGGCGGGCCTGGCCGTCGGAGGCAAGGGCAAGGGCGAGGGCATAGAGGAGCTGCCGCCGGTGGACGTGCGGAGCCTGATGCCATGACTGTACGAGCCAGCTCTTCCGAAAAAGGCGTAGGGCAGGGCGCTCTGCCCTGCCGCCGGCCTACCATCGCCCGCCAGGCGGCGGGGCACAGGGCCCCGCCCTACATCGGCCTAACCCACCGGAAGCCCTCCTGCTTCGTGCTGATGCCCGTCAGGAGCATGAGCAACTCCTACGGAAAGTGTCGCGAGAGATGCTATGAATGAAGTCTTTTACGCCTCCGCGGTGATCGCCATCGCCGCCACCCTGATGGCCATCACCCGACTGAACGCGGTGCATGCGCTCATCTACCTGATCGTGTCGCTGCTGGCAGTGGCGGTGATCTTCTTCGTCCTGGGCGCCCCGTTCGTGGCTGCCCTGGAGGTGATCGTCTACGCCGGGGCCATCATGGTGCTGTTCGTCTTCGCGATCATGATGCTGGGACTGACCCCGGAGTCCATTCAGGAGGAGGGTCGGTGGTTCCTCAGTCCGCGGATGCTGATCGGGCCGGCGATCCTGGCGGCCATCCTGTTGGGGGAGCTGATCTACATACTGGTCGCCACCGACGGCCAGGCGGCCGGCGTTCGGATCGTGGACCCGAAACAGGTGGGGATCACCCTCTTCGGACCCTACCTGCTGGGGGTCGAGCTGGCCTCCCTGCTGCTGCTGGCGGGGCTGGTCGGTGCCTACCACCTGGGCCGGAAGGTGCCGGGACAACCGAGCGGCGGGCCGGGGGAGGAGGAGTAATGGCCACGGTTCCCATGGAGCAGGGCCTCATAGTGGCGGCCGTCCTCTTCGTGTTGGGGCTGGCCGGGGTGCTGATGCGCAGGAACATCCTCTTCGTCCTGCTCTCCCTCGAGATCATGCTGAACGCCGCGGGGCTGGCCTTCGTGGTGGCGGGGTACCGTTGGGGGCAGGCCGACGGCCAGGTGATGTTCATCTTCATTCTGAGCATGGCGGCTGCGGAGGTGTCGGTGGGGCTGGCCCTGGTTCTCCAGCTCTACGATCGCTTCAAGACCCTGGATAGCCAGGCTGCCAGCAAGATGCGGGGCTGACATGCTGGATCTGCTGTTCTTGGTTCCCATCCTGCCCTTCGCCGGCTTCCTGCTGCTGGCGCTGGTGGGTCCTAGGCTGACACCCCGAGCTGTGGCCTTCGTAGGAGTCGGCTCCGTCGGACTATCCATGGCCCTGGCCTTCACGGTGGCGGCCCGCTTCCTGAGCACCCCGCCTCCGGGCTACGCCTACACCCAGACCCTCTGGACCTGGATGCAGGTGGGCCCCAACTTCACACCGACCATCGCCTTCTACCTGGACGCCCTGTCGCTGGTGATGATGCTGGTGGTCACCTTCGTCGGCTTTCTGATCCACCTCTACTCCACCCAGTACATGGCCGAAGAGGAGGGGTACAGCCGCTTCTTCGCCTACATGAACCTGTTCGTCGGCTCCATGCTGACCCTGGTGCTGGCGGACAACATCCTGTTCCTCTTCCTGGGATGGGAGGGGGTGGGGCTCTGCTCCTACCTGCTGATCGGCTTCTGGTATCGAGACCCGGCAAACGTAAGGGCGGCCCGCAAGGCCTTCGTGGTGACCCGTGTGGGCGACACGGCCTTCATCATCGGCATCTTCCTGCTGTTCACCAGCCTGGGCGCCTTCCGAATCCAGGAGCTGCTGGCCCGTGCGGCCCAGCAGTGGCCCCAGGGGTACGTCCTCGCCGTCGCGGCCGCTGCCCTTCTCATGGGCGGCGCCCTGGGGAAGTCGGCTCAACTGCCGCTGCAAACCTGGTTGCCCGACGCCATGGCGGGTCCCACTCCGGTGAGCGCCCTGATCCACGCCGCCACCATGGTGACGGCCGGCGTCTACCTGATCGCCCGCACCAACACGATCTTCTCCCTGGCACCCGCGGTGATGCTGACGGTGGCGGTGATCGGCGCCGTTACCCTGCTGTACGCGGGCTTCAGCGCCCTGGTGCAGATGGACATCAAGCGGGCCCTGGCCTACTCCACCATCAGCCAGGTCGGACTGATGTTCCTGGCCCTGGGGGTGGGCGCCTGGAGCGCCGCCATATTCCAATTCATGACCCACGCATTCTTCAAGGCACTGCTGTTCATGGGTGCGGGCGTGGTGATCCTGGCCCTGCACCACGAGCAGAACATGTTCAGGATGGGCGGTCTACGCCGGGAACTACCCCTGACCTTCTGGACCTTCCTGGCGGGTGCGGCCTCCCTGGCAGCCTTCCCGATAATCACCGCGGGTTTCTTCAGCAAAGATCTGATCCTCTACCAGACCTGGTTCTCCGATAGAGGCAATCCCTGGCTCTGGGCGGCCGGACTGGTGAGCGCCCTGCTGACCGCCCTCTACAGCTTCCGAATAGTGTTCCTGGTCTTCTACGGCGAACTGAGGGAGCGACCCGCCTGGAGGCCGGGCCCCCAGATGCAGATCCCCCTGGTGATCCTGGCCATCCTGGCCATCGTCGCGGGCTACATCGAGATCCCCTACACCCAGGTCAACGTGGCCTTCTTCTCCAGCTTCCTGAGCCACTCCCTGCCGCCGGCGACCCTGGTCCACGCCGACCCGGCCCTGGAGATCGGCCTGACCGCCGCCGCGGTGGTGGCAACACTGGTCGGGATCTACCTGGCCTATCTCTTCTTCCTCCGAAGCCCTGCCCTCGCGGCGCGCCTGGCTGGCACCCCATGGGGCGATCCCCTGCGCCGCTGGTGGTTGGCGGGCTGGGGCTTCGACCGTCTGTACGACCGGCTGTTCGTCCGCCCCGTGGTGTGGCTGGCCAACTTCAACAGGGACGACTTCATCGACCTGGCCTACCAGGGTATCGCCTGGGCAAACCAGATCGCCTGGCGGCTGCTCAGCGCCACCCAGGGCGGGCAGCTGCGCTGGTACGCCATGGGTATCGCCTTCGGCGCCGCGCTCATCATCGGAATAGGGGCGTTCCAATGATACTGATCTGGCTCCTCATCGCTCCGGCAGCGGGCGCCATCCTGGCGTGGCTCCTCGGCCGCTGGGATCCCCGGTGGTCCCGCTGGGTCTCCCTGCTGGCCCTGGCAGCCCAGCTGGCCATCGTCATCTACATCGGGGTGCACGCCGGCCAGCTGGGGCTCTCCCCCCAGGGCCCCTGGCTGGAAGAGCTGAACGTGCCCTGGATACCCCAAACGGGCATCAGCTTCCACCTGGCGATGGACGGGTTGAGCCTGCTGATGGTGGGACTCACCGCCTTCCTCGGCCTGGTGTCGGTGGTGGCTTCCTGGAACGAGATCCAGGATCGGGTCGGCTTCTTCCACTTCAACCTGCTGTGGGTGCTGTTCGGCATCACCGGCGTGTTCATCGCCCTCGACCTGTTTCTCTTCTACTACTTCTGGGAGATGATGCTGGTCCCCAGCTACTTTCTCTTCTACTGGGGCTACGAGCGACGCTTCTACGCGGCGGTCAAGTTCTTCATCTTCACCCAGGTGAGTGGCCTGCTGATGCTGCTGGCCATCCTGGGGCTCGTCTTCGTCCACGGCCAGAGCACCGGGACCTTCACCTTCGATTACTCGCAGCTGCTGGGAACGCCGGTGGCTGCGCCCCTGGCCAGCTGGCTGATGCTGGGCTTCTTCATCGCCTTCACCGTGAAGCTGCCGGTGGTGCCCTTCCACAGCTGGCAGCCCGACGCCTACACCCAATCCCCCACGGCCGCCACGGTGATCCTCGCGGGGGTGATGTCCAAGACGGGCGGCTACGGCCTGCTCAGGTTCGTGGTGCCCCTCTTCCCCGGCGCCGCCTTTGGATTCGCCACCTTCGCCCTGGCCCTGGCGGTGGTAGGGATCCTCTACGGGGCCCTCCTGGCCTACGGACAGAAGGACCTCAAGCGGCTGGTCGCCTACTCCAGCATCGGCCACATGGGGTTCGTGCTGCTGGGGGTCTTCGCCTGGAACGAGCTGGCGCTCCAAGGGGTGGTGATGACCATGGTCGCCCACGGGATCACCACGGGCGCCCTCTTCATCCTGGTCGGGCAGCTCCAGGAGCGGACCGGCACCCGCGACATGACCCGCCTGGGAGGGCTGTGGGCCACCGTGCCTCGGATGAGCGGGGTGACCCTGCTGTTTGCCCTGGCTGCCCTGGGGCTGCCGGGGCTGGGCAACTTCGTCGGGGAGTTTCTGGTGCTGGTGGGGACTTTCCGAGCCAACATCGCCATGGCGGTGGCGGCGTCGGCCGGCATCGTGGCCGCGGTGATCTACGCCCTGTGGTTCATCCAGCGCACCTTCCAGGGTCCCAACGAGGCGGCGTGGAACCTGCCCGACCTGTCGACGCGGGAGGGGGTCACCATGGGGATCATGGTGGCGACCATCGTGTGGTTGGGGCTCTACCCGCAGCCGGTGCTCAACACCTTCGGCCAGAGCCTGAACAACCTGCAGCGGTATGCCGGCGCCGGCCGGGCGGAGGTGCCTCAAGAAGAGAGTGTTGTAGTAACGACTTCAGTCGTTCGTACCTCGCTGCTTGGAACGATTGAGGTCGTTGCTTCAGGCGCCTCCCTGCTGCCCGAAAGGCCGGCCAGTGGATTTGCCAGCGCGCGATCGGTGGCAGCAAGCTCGGCAGTCTCCGACGTTGAGGAACGAACGACTAAAGTCGTTACTACAGGCGATCTTCCGGTGGGAGGCACCCGATGACCCTTCCCGACCTGATCGCCATCCTGCCCTTCCTGGTGGTGGCGGCGACGATCGTCGCCCTCCTGCTGCTGATAGCCTTCCACCGCCACCACACCCTGACGGCGGGCCTGGCCGCGATAGCTCTGGCGGCAGCCTTCGCCGCCCTCTTCGCGGTGCGCTTCTACGCGCCGGGGCGGCAGGTGACCCCCCTTATCCTGGTCGACAGCTACGCCCTCTTCTTCATGGGGCTGCTCTTCGCGGCGGGCTTCGCGGTGGTGCTACTCTCCTACGGTTACCTGAAAGACCGGCCGGGCAACCGCGAGGAGTACTACCTGCTGCTGCTGCTGGCCACCCTGGGCTCCTCGGTGCTGGCAGCCAGCAGCCACTTCGCCTCCTTCTTCCTGGGGCTGGAGATCCTCAGCGTCTCCCTCTACGGCTTGATCGCCTACCCCCGCACCATCGACGAGAGCATCGAGGCGGGGATCAAGTACCTGGTGCTGTCGGCTGCCTCGGCCGCCTTCCTGCTCTTCGGGATGGCGCTGATCTACTCCCAACTGGGGACCATGGAGTTCCCCCGCATCGCCTCGACCCAGGCCTCGGGAGGGAACCCCAACAACCTGCTGGTGCTGGCGGGCTCGGCGATGCTGTTCATCGGCATAGGCTACAAGCTTTCGGCGGTGCCCTTCCACATGTGGGCACCGGACGTCTACCAGGGCGCCCCGGCCCCGGTCAGCGCCTTCATCTCGACCCTTTCCAAGGGTGGGATCTTCGCCATCCTGCTGCGCTACTTCACCGTGGTGGACATCAGGAGCTACGGATCCCTCTTCGTGATGATCGCCGTGGTTTCCTTCGCCTCCATGGCCGCCGGCAACCTGCTGGCCCTCCTGCAGGACAACGTGAAGCGGATCCTGGCCTACTCCTCCATCGCCCACATGGGCTACCTGCTGGTGGCCTTCCTGGCGGGCGGGGCTCTGGGCTCGACGGCGGTAGCCTTCTACCTGGTGGCCTACTTCGTCACCTCCCTGGCGGCCTTCGGCGTCGTCACCCTGCTGTCGGGTCCGGACCAGGAGGCCGAGAACATGGAGGACTACCGGGGGCTCTTCTGGCGCCGCCCCTGGCTGGCCATGGTCTTCACGGCGTCGCTCCTCTCCCTGGCCGGCATACCGTTGACGGTGGGCTTCATAGGCAAGTTCTACCTGCTGGCCGCCGGGGTGGCGCCGGCCCTCTGGGTCCTGGTCATTACCCTGGTGATAACCAGCACCATCGGCCTCTTCTACTACCTGCGGGTAGTCACCACCATGTTCTACCGGCCGGCGGAAGAGGCAGCCGCGGCCGGGCGCTCCCTCTCCTCTCCAGGGGTTCTGGCCCTCGTCGCCCTCACGCTGCTGATCTTCTGGCTGGGAGTGTTCCCCACCCCCATGATCCAAATGATCCAGGAGACGGTGGCGCGGCTGGGGTGAATGGATCGGCCTGTGAGTCACCGCATCGTCATCCTGGGCGGGGGGTACGGCGGCCTGAACGTGGCGCTGGAGCTGGAGAGGCGACTCCCCCGCCTCCGGCGCAGCGACTGGGAGATCCTGCTGGTGGATCGCTACGGCTACCACCAGCACATCATCCTGCTCCACGAGGTAGCGGCCAACAGCATCACCCCCCGCGACGCCACGGTCCCCTTCTCACGGCTGCTGAGAGGCAAGCGAATCGGCTTCCTGCAGGGCGAGGTGGCGGGGGCCGACCTGGAGCAGCGCTCGGTCGCCATCGACGGCAGGCAGATCCCCTACGACCACCTGGTGCTGGCCCTGGGGAGCGAGACCGACTTCTTCGGCATACCGGGCCTCAGACAGAACTCCTTCGGCCTCAAGTCCATCGGCGAAACGCTGGCGATCCACGCCCAGGTCCGGAGGGCCTTCACCCTCGCCGAGACGGCGCCGCCGGAGGAACGTCGGGCGCTGCTGACCTTCGTGGTGGGGGGCAGCGGGTTCACCGGCGTGGAGATGGCCGGGGAGCTGGCGGACTGGCTGCCGGAGCTGGTGGAGAAGCACCGGATACCGATGCTGGAAGTGCGGCTGACGGTGGTGGAGGCATCCAACACCATCCTCGCCGGATTCGGTCGCAGGCCCATCCGGATGGCCCGGGAAAAGCTCGCGGCAAAGGGGGTGGAGATCAAGATCGGGGCACCGGTGGTGAGGGCAGAGCCGGGCCTCGTCCAGCTGGGCTCCGGCGAGACCATACCCACCAGGACCCTGATCTGGGTTGGGGGGGTAGAGGCTCCGCCGCAGCTGGCCCGGTGGGGCCTCGAAGTGGGATCCAGGGGACGAGCGGTGGTAGACGAGTACCTGGAATCGGCCGGCAGGCCGGAGGTCTACCTGGTAGGGGATAGCTCCCTGGTCGTCGAGCCGGCCACAGACCGCCCCGCCCCCCCATCGGCCCAACTGGCGCTCCAGCAGGCGGAGGTCGTGGCCGACAACGTCGCCGCGGATCTGGGCTACGGCCGCCACCGCCATTTCGAGCCGGCGCCTACGGGCGACGTCATCTCCCTGGGGCGCGCCGACGCCATAGCCACTTTCGGCCCCATCGTCTTCGACGGCTACCGGGCCCGACTGCTGAAGGAGACCATCGCTCTTCGCTACTACTACCGGATCGGCGGCACCACTCTGGGTCTGAGGAAGCTGCCGGGAGCATGGAGGGCCACTGGGATAGGCCTTCGAACCCTGCTGCCGGGGGTGTAAAGGGGAGGCCCCGGACCGAGACAAACAGAGTGGGCGGGATAGACAGGATAGAAGGGCCGGGCTTCAGGCCACCTTTGGGGATCGAGAGCGCCGGAGGCGGCCCAACAGCAAACCCCAGATATCCCGCGCCTCCCGCACCCGCAGCGACGTCACGGAGACGGCGTACACGGCGGCCCCCAGGCCGGTTCCGGCCACCACCAGCAACGCCATCTGAGGCCCTGTGGAGGCCAACGGCTGGGCAACGGCCAGGAAAAGCTGGCAGGCGAGCCCCATGGCCAGCGCGGCGACCACCACCCTCAGCAAGAAGACCCCCAACTCCCGATCCACGGCCCCTCGAACGACCCGATTCAGCAGCCACAGCAGCACCAGGGCGTGGGAGATGTTCTGGGCGGCGTTGGCCAGGACGAGACCCAGCATCCCTATGGGCCGGATCAAGGTCAGGGCCACGGCCAGGTAGACGAAGATCGCCATAACCCCCACCGCCACCGGCGTGCGGGTATCCTTGCGGGCGTAGAAGGCGAAGATCAGCAGCTGATCCACCGCCGCGAAGGCGATGCCGGGGGAGTAGCCCAGGAAGGCGAGGGCCGTCAGGGCCGTGGCACTGTGGTCGAACTCCCCCCGCTGGAACAGCAGCTGGATGACAGGAGCCCGCAGCACCGCCAGCCCCACGACCGCCGGGACGATCAGCAGCAGGATCATCTTCATCCCCATGCGCAACGTGGCTGCGTATGCCCCGCTTGGGGGGCCAGGGGTCGGGGATCGGGGATCGGCGGACAAGTCGTGGGTCCTGAGTTCTGGGTTCTCCCCGTCGCCCCGTCTCTCCTTCTCCCCGTCGCCCTGTGCCTGCCGGGACAGCGTCGGCAGCACCGCGAAGGAGGCGGCCGTCGCCACCAATCCCAGGGGGAACTGGACCAGGGTGGTGGCGACGTTCATGGCCGCGATGCTGCCCTCGCCCGTCTGGGAGGCCAGGTGCCGATCGATGATCACCCCCAGGTTGGAGACGATCAGCCCCAGGGCCACCGGGGCGTACAGCTTCAGGATGGTTCGGACCCCGGGGTGGGACAGGTCAATGGCCGGACGGATCCTCAGGCCTCGCAGCCCCGGCCACTGGATCGCCAGCTGGAGCAGCGCTCCCAGCAGCACTCCGACGGCCAGGCTGGTAACCTGGAGCCGGCCGGCGAACAGTATCCCTCCCAGGATGATCCCAACGTTGTACACGGCCACCGAGAAGGCCGGAAGGGTGAAGCGCTGGCGAGCGTAGAGGGTGGACGCCAGAACTCCCGCCATCCCCATAAAGAGAACCGAGGGCAGCATCAGCCTGACCAGGTAGGTGGTGAGGGCCCGGGCCTCCTCGTCGAACCCCGCCCCCAGGATCTCCACCAGCCAGGGAGCCGCGACCACCAGACAGGCAACCACCAGGGCGAGGGCCGCCGCGGCCATGCTCAGCACGGCGCTCACGATGCGGGACAGATCCTCCCTGTCCTCGCCGTCGGCGTAGCCGGTGAAGACCGGGATCAGGGCGGCGCTGATGGCCCCGCTGATCAGCAGGTCGTACACCATGGTGGGGACCGTGGAGGCGACGACGAAGACGTCGGTGGCGATCTTGGCGCCGAAGAGGGCCGTGATCACCTGCACCCTCACCAACCCCAGCAGGCGGCTGAGGATGTTGCCCAGCATGATGATGCCGGCGGCCTTGGCGATGCGGGCGCGGTTTTCCAGTGGGAGACTCCTTCGGGAACGGTCTGGCGCATGATACCGGCTCGGGGGCCGGCAGTCGAGAGGGCCCGCTTCACGGCGAACACGACGGGCTTGCGGTGCCGGCAGGGGGCAGGTGGGCTAGGCGCGCCCAACCTGATAGCGGGCAGGCCGGCCGCCGATCAGCCACAGCTCCCGGCTGACCAGAACCAGTAGCAGAAGGTTGATGGTGGCCAAACCGAGGCACCAGTAGCAGTAGGCCTGCAGCACGAAGGCTTCTATGGCTGTGAGGTAGGCCATGAAGAGCGCACCGGCCAGGATCAGGCTGTAGAGAAGAAGGGTGGTCTGGGCGAAAGCCACCCCTCGGGTCTGCGGCCGCCATACCGCGATCCCCAGCACCGTCGCGTACAGCGCCGCCCCCAGGGCAGCCACCGGCACACCGAAGATCTCCGCGTAGGGGCTGGTGTTGACCTGGGCGCAGCCGGCGTAGCCGTGGCAGGGCGGCACCTCCCCCTGCCAGTGGAGCACCGCCAGGTAGAGGGCATCTGCCAGCCCCAGCAGGGCCAACGTCGGTACGATCCAGTCCCTTCTCACCGCCTTCATCGCTTCTTCGCCAGCTCCTCCTCGATGGCCGCCTTCATCGCCTCCACGGTGGGGACCCCCACCATCTTCCTCCCGTTGACGAACAGGGTGGGGGTGGCATTGACGCCCAGCTTCTGCCCCTCCTGAGTCTCAGCCAGCACCTCCGCCCGGTGCAGCCCTCCGTCCATGGCAGCGTTGAATTTCGCCTGGTCCAGCCCCAGCTCGGCGGCGAAGCCCTTCAGATTCTCCAGCTTGAAGGTGCCCAGGTTCTCCCCGCGCTGGCGTTGCCACAGCAGGTTGCGGTACTCCCAGTACTTCCCCTGGTCGGCAGCGGTCTCGGCGGCTTCAGCGGCCAGGATCGACTCGAAACCCAGGAAGGCGTAGTTTCGGTAGACGAAGCGCACCTGGCCGGTGCCGGCATACTGCTGCTCGAGAAGGGGGTCCCGGCCGAGGGCGTAGATGCGGCAGGCAGGGCACTGGAAGTCGGACCACTCGGTGACCACCACCGGGGCGTTGGGGCTCCCAATCGAGTGCTGGTTCGCACCCTGGGTGGCGGGGGCGCCCCCGACTGCGGCAACGGGGCGAGCCGGAGCGACGGGGGCCCTCACGGAAACCAGGCTGAGTGCGATCGTTACTACCCCGAGCGCCACACCGAATCCCGAAGCCAGGGCCACCAGCAGGGGCCAGCGCCGGGGAGGCGTCAGCACCACCCTGCCGTCGCTCCGAGATCCCTTCAGCGCGACCCGCGTCGGTCGGCCATGGCTGTGAGTGGAGAGTGAAGAAGGCCCGCCCTCGCCGCCGTGCTGCCGGCTCTTCCTGGCCAACGGTCTATGGCCCTCCTGTCGTTTCCCACCCAGCTTCGACGGTCCCGCGCCCGCCCTTCGGCCGCGGAACCGCCGGCCGCACCTGTTCGTTGTTGATCGATTCGAGCATAACACGGGCCAGCCGCCCGGTTAAAGTCCCGTCAACCCTCACAGCTCAGTCCGGGGGGAAGCGCAGCGTGGCCGTCATCAGGTCGTGGCCGGCGCGGGTGTTGGGGAAGATGCGCGTCGCCTCCTCCAGCCACTCGGCAGGATCGGAGAGGGAGGGGCTGTAGTGGGTGAGCCACAGTTCACGAACGTGCCCCTGCCGGGCGATCTCCGCCGCCTCTGAGAACAGCATGTGCTGGTTCCCCACCGCTTTGGGCAGATCCTCGGGGGAGCCGTACATCCCCTCACAGACCAGGAGGTCCGACCCCTGGACGAAGGAGGGCAGCTCCCGGGTGGGGCGGGTATCGGTGGCGTAGGAGAGCTTGATCCCCCTTCTCTCCCCCCCCAGCACCTGCTCTGGTTCCACCTTCCGCCCTCCCCATTCCACCGTCTCCCCGGCCTGGAGCCGGCTCCAGAGGGGCATCGGAAGAGCCAGGGCCGTGGCCTTCCCAGCATCGAATCGCCGGCCCCGAGGCAGGTACAGGGAGTAAGCCAGACAGGGAACGCCGTGTTCCACCGCCAGGGAGGAGACCTCGATGCCGTGGAGATCCATCTCCCCCCCACCCGCCAGCTCCTGCCACTCCAACGGAAAGGGAAGCTGGGGGGCGATGGCTCTCACCCCCTCCACCACCCTCCACAGGTCCGGCGGGCCGTACAGCAGCAGGGCTTCCCTCCGTCCGGAGTTGCCGATGGTCAGCAGCATGCCGGGCAGCCCGGCTACGTGGTCGGCGTGCAGGTGGGTAAGGAGGATGGCCGAGATCTCCTTGAAACCCCAGCCCAGCCGCTTCAGCGCGATCTGGGTCCCCTCGCCGCAGTCTATCAGCAGTAGCTTTCCCTGGAAGCGCACCAGCAGGCTCGCCAGCCACCTCTTCGGCAGGGGCGTCATCCCCCCGGTTCCCAGGAGAGCCACATCCAGCATACCCATCCCCCAAAGTGCTTTATCCCGGCTCCCTCGAGACGCCTAGTACGGCACATTGATTAGGAGATGTAGGGCAGGGCGCTCTGCCCTGCCGCCCGTCCCAGCAATGGCTCGCGCGGCGAGGGGCACAGGGCCCCTCCCTACATATCAGGGCGCGTGCGGCCTGAAGAGGCTCGCCCACGCCTCAGCACTCAGCACCCAGCACCCAGCACCCAGCACCCAGCACTCGGCATTGTACCCCTTCTTCGGTCCGCCCATGCACCGTCCGATGGCACCCTACTTGCTTTCCTAAGCAGTCGCCGCCGGCCCGATGGCCGAGCCGCCAGAGCCATGGGCCACAAAGAGAAGGGCAGCCGGCAGGGGCCGGAACTCAGTACACGCAGAACGAAGGCCGAGGAAATGAGCTTCCGACAGCCGGCAATCCAGAGCGAGGGTCGCCTATGAGCGCCCGAACGATGGAAACCGACCTCCAACCACTCCACCGGAGCCTGCAGTCGGCGCGCCGGCGGCTGTGGTGGCAGAAGGGCCTGCTCGCCTTGGCCCGAAGCCTCTGCGTGGCTCTCGGCCTGGCGTTCACCGGGGCCCTGCTGACGGCGTGGCAGGCGCCGGAACCGGTACGGAACTGGTTCTGGATCGCCGGCGGCCTCATGCCCCTGGCCGGCCTGGGAGCCGCCCTCGCCATACGACCCTCCGCCTCCCAGGCCGCTCGGGTCGTGGATCTTCGCCTGGGGCTCCGCCAGCAGTTGGGAACGGCGGAGGAGCTGCTCTCCAGGGGGAGAGAGGGCTACCTGGTATCCATGCAGATCAGCAGGGCGTCGGGCGTGGCGGAGGAGTTGGAGGTCTCCAAGGCTTTCCCCCTACTGCCCAGGAGGGAGTCGGCCCTGGCCTTGGCCCTGGCCGGCGCCGCCGCTGGGGTGATGATCCTGGTCGCCCTGGGGATAACCCTGCCCAACCCCATATCGGCCATCCACCTGCCCTCTCTGTCCAGGGGGGCGGCCAAAGCCTTGGATCAGGATCCTTTCAGCAATCCACGGGAGGCCGATCGGCCCAAGCCCAAGTCCCCGGCCGTGGACCAGGTAAACCGGATGCTGGATCAGATCCAGAAACAGGCACAGCAGGGCGGCGTCTCCTCCGCGGCAACCTCGGCCGCCCTGGCTCAGGCCAACGCCGAGCTGAACCGGATAGCCAACGAGTCGCGGATCCGCCAGGAGGCGCTGGACAACCTGGCAAAGGAGCTCCAGGGAACGGCCGCGGGCAGGGAAGCCGCTCAGACCCTTCGGCAGGGGGAATACAGCCAGGCTGCCCAGCAACTCCGCCAGATGGGACAGCAAAGCGACCAGCTTTCGGCCTCGGCCAAGCAAGAGCTGGCCGACGCCCTCAATCGCGCAGCCAACGAAAGCCGGGATGCCAAGGATCTGTCCAAGAGCGAGAGGGACGCAGCCGACCAGCTTCGCCAGGGGGATTACTCCTCGGTAGTGGATTCGACGGACAAGCTGGCGCAGTCCGTGCAGGACGCCGCCAACCAGAGGGTGTCACAGGGCGAACTAGCCCAAACCTGGCAGCGGCTCCAGCAACTGAACCAGCAGTTCGGCCAGGCCGGCTCGCAGAACAACCAGAACGCCCTTACCCCTCCCGTGGCCCAGGGGTCTCAAGAGGCCGGCCAGCGCCAGGCCGGCCTTCAGCAGGCCCAGCAACAGGGGAATCAAGGCGGGCAACAGGGTTCGGAGCTCGGACCTCCCCAGGCCGGAAGCGGCAACGTGGGGGGGAGGCAGCCGGGTAGCGGCGCGCCGGGGAATAGCCGGGGTGGCCCACCTTTGGGGAGCCAGAACCCGCGGCTGGGCCCGGATGGCAAGCCTCTGGAGCTGCAGGGGCAGGTCGCCGGCCAATTCCCAGGGGAACCGGGCGGCAATTCGGAACCTCCTTCGGTGCTGAGGCAGGGGACGGGCAACTCCGCTCCCTCCACGGTAGGGGGTGGCGCCAACGGACCGCTCAGCGTGCCGGCCGAGAACGTGTTCGTGCCGGGCGACCGCAGGCCGACGGTACGCGACTACTTTAGCGACGGTTCGGGGGAGTGATGATCGACACCAATCCATCGGTTGATCAGTTGACGGCCACCGCTCGAAAGATCGAGGGCGAGGTGAGCCGGGTCATAGTCGGCCAGGAGAAGACCTTGCGGGGCGTGATGCTGTGCCTGCTGTGCGGCGGCCACGCCCTTCTGGAGGGGGTGCCGGGGCTGGGCAAGACCATGCTGGTGCGCACCCTGGCCGCGGCTCTCGACCTCCAGCACAGCAGGATCCAGTTCACGCCGGACCTGATGCCGGGCGACATCGTGGGCACCAACATCCTGGTGGACGACGAGGAGGGGCAGCGGAGGCTGTCCTTCAGGCCCGGGCCCGTTTTCTCCAACCTGGTGCTGGCCGATGAGATCAACCGGGCCACCCCCAAGACCCAAAGCGCGCTATTGGAGGCCATGCAGGAGCGGAACGTCAGCGTGGGGAACAGCACCTTCAAGCTGCCCGAACCCTTCTTCGTCCTGGCTACCCAGAACCCCATCGAGATGGAAGGCACCTACCCCCTGCCGGAGGCCCAACTCGACCGCTTCTTCTTCAAGCTGCGGGTGGATTACCCCTCCCAGGAAGAGATGGTGGAGATCCTTCAACGCACCACCAGTCTGGAGTCGCCCCACCCGGAGCGGGTGGCCGATGCCGCCTGGCTCGTCCGAGCCCAGACGGTGGTGAGGGAGGTGCCCATCGCCAGCTACGTCATGGAGTACGCCGTGCGGCTGACCATGGCGACCCATTCCGATCAGCCCACCGCCCCGCCCATGGTGCAGAAGTACCTCCGCTACGGGGCCAGCCCTCGAGCGGCACAAACCCTGGTGCTGGCAGCGAAGACGGCGGCGCTGCTGGATGGCCGCTACAACGTGGCCTACGAGGACATCCGCCAGGTGGCAAAGCCGGCGATGAGGCACCGGATCATCACCAACCTGGACGCCGAACTGGCGGCAGTGGCGGCGGACGACATCATCGACGAGTTGATCGAGAAGATCCCGGAAGAGAAGAAGTAGATGTTCTTCGATCGGCTCTTCAGGCGGCGGGGGCGAGTGCAGCTTCCGCTGGGTCCGGCCGGCTTTTCGCGGTCGTCGAACCAGGAGGTGGTGGATGACAGCTTCCTCAGCCGGCTCCGCAGCGTGAGCCTGGTCTCCCAGCGCAAGCTCACCAGCGGTCTCACGGGGGAGCATGCGAGCCCTCGAAGGGCCAACGCCCTGGAGTTCGCCGACTACCGCAGCTACACCCCGGGCGACGACCTGCGGCGGGTGGATTGGAACGCCTACCTGCGCCTTGGCCAGCTGCTGGTGAAGCTGGCCGACGCCCCCGAACGGCTCACCCTGCACCTTCTCCTTGATACCAGTGGGTCCATGGCGTGGGGCCACCCGAACAAGTTCAGCTATGCGCGCCGGCTGGCTGCCGGACTTGCCTACGTGGCCCTGGCCCACATGGACGCGGCCAACCTGCTCATCCTCAACGGTCGAGAATGCGTTCGTTGGTCCCGCCGCGAGAGCACGGCCTCGGCTGCAGCGATGGTAAGGGCGATCAACTCCCTGGAGGCCGGCGGCACCACCGACATAGATGCCGCCCTGGGCAGCTACACCAACCTGGGCAATCACCGGGGCGTGGCCGTCATGATATCGGATCTGCTGTCGCCCCAGGGCTACCAGTCCGGCCTCGAGCGGCTCTCACGGGCGGCCCTCCGTCCGGTGGTGATCCACCTGCTCAGCCCGGAGGAGCTGAACCCGACCCTGGAGGGTGACCTGGAGCTGCTGGACACGGAGACGGGGGACACGGTCCAGGTGAGCATCGACTGGGGAACCCTGCGGCGGTACCGCCGATGGCTACGGGAGTGGCTGGAGGAGGTCGAGGCCTCCTGCTCCCGCCGGGGCATCACCTACGTGCGGGTCGAGACCACTCAATCGATCGAGCTGCTGCTGCTGGACCGCCTGCGGCGGGAGAAGGTGCTGAAGTGAGCCGTCAGCCGTCCATAGACGTAGGGCAGGGCGCTCTGCCCTGCCGCCGGCCCGACCATCGCCACGCGGGCGGAGGGGCACAGGGCCCCTCCCTACACTGTTGTCGCCATTGCCCGCACGTCCCATGGGAGCTTGCTGATAGCTGATGGCGCACCGCCTGCTCATCACGGACTTGTCCGCGCTGTGGTTCCTGCTGATCATTCCGGCCATCGTGCTGCTCTACATGGTGCGGTCCCGCTACCGTCGCCGTCGGGTCTCCAGCACCATGCTGTGGAGAAGCATCCGCCGCGACCTGGAATCCAGGCAGAAGCTGCGGCTTCCTCCTTTGAGCCTGCTGATGCTGCTGCAGCTGATCGCCGTCGCCCTCGGCACCGTGGCGCTGCTGAAACCGGCCCTCCCGGCCGAGAACCGGACCCACCTGGTGGTGTTGGTGGACGTCTCGGCCGGCATGCAGGCCACCGACGTCGCTCCTTCCCGCTTCGCGGTCGCCGTGCAGCGGGCACGCCAGGCGATACGGCAGATGAAACCGGGCGACCAGGTGAGCCTGGTAGCGATGGGACCGAGCCCCGTTCTGGCGGCCTCCGGGAACGACAAGACCGAGGTCCTGGCCGCCCTGGATCACCTCAAGGCCGGCACGGCCCCGGCCGATGTCGCCGACGCCCTGAAGCTGGCCGAATCGCGGATTCGCAACACCGGCGGCCAGGGGGAGGTGCTGCTCCTGTCCGACGGCAGCTTCGGCCCCTCCTTCGCGGTCCCCAGCCTCGGCGTGCCGGTGAGCTTCAGCCCCATCGGCGCCAGCGGAGACAACCAGGGGATAACCGACCTGGAGGTGAGACCCGAGCTGGACGGGTCCGGCCGCTGGGGCGCCTTCGCCCGAGTAGCCAACTACGCGGATCACCCGGCCCAGCTGGAGGCAACGGCGACGGCAGACGGTCTGCTGCTGGACGCCAGGGATCTGGAGTTGGCGCCGGCCAGCAGCTCCGAGCTCTCCTTCGCCCTGCCACCGGGGACCAAGTCCTTCGCCCTCGCGCTGGATACCCACGACGTCTTCGCCGCGGACAACCGGGCGGAGGTCCGGGTCGATACCCCGCAGCCCCGCAAGGTGCTGGTGGTGTCCGGCAACGCCGGCCCCATCCAGAAGGTGCTGCAATCTCTGCCGGGTCTGAAGGTGTCCACGGTGAAGCCGGAGGATTACTCCGACGCGGCGGGAGCCGACGTGGTGGTCCTGGACAACTTCGTGCCCAAGGCCCTGCCCGATGCCGACCTGCTCATCATGAACCCGCCCGCCGGCGCCCCGGGTCTGGTGACTTCGCCGGCCGGCTCCGAGGCCCAGGTTCTGAGGAGCAAGCGAGGAGACCCCCTCATCGACTCCGTGGACCTCCAGAGCCTGCGGCTTGGGCAAACCGTTCGACTGGAAATCCCCGAGTGGGCCAGGTCGGTGGTGGAGGGCGCAACAGGACCGCTGATCCTGGAGGGGGATCGAGCCGGCCGCAGGGTCGTCCTGTTCGATTTCGACTGGTCCCTCTACGACCTGCCGAGGATGCAGGCCTTCCCGCTGCTGCTCTCCAACGCCATGTCGGAGCTGGACCCCATGGCCCTGCCCCGGAGTACGCATTCCGGGGACGCCGTCCTGATCCGCCCCATGGCCGACGCCACCCAGGCTACCATCCAGCTGCCCGATGGCACCCACAGGGATCTCTCGCTAAGGGAGGGATCCCAGGGCTTCGGGGAAACGCAGCAGGTAGGCCGATACACCGTCACCTGGAAGGGGCCCAAACTGGGAGAGGTCTCCAGCAGCTTCAACGTCAACATCAACAGCGAGACCCTATCCGACGTTGCACCCAGGCAGATCACCTTCCAGCAGGGTGGCCTGGCCAGGGGATCGACGACCCCGGTGCCGGGACCGCAGCTGTGGCCCTACTTCGCCGTGGCGCTGCTGGGGCTGCTATCGGCTGAATGGGTCTACTTCACCAGACGAGGTTAATCCGTCATGCCCTTCGCCCTGGAGAACCCCACCCCGCTCTTCCTTCTAGTGCTCCTGCCCGCCTTCTACTTGCTGGGACGGGGGCGGCTATCCCTTATGTCGCCCTGGCGGAGGAGAGCGGTACTGGGGGTCAGGCTGGGCTCCGTGGCCGCCATCATCCTCGCCCTGTCGGGCCTCAGCATGCCGCTCAAGGACGCCACTATGTCGGTGGCTTTCGTGGTGGACGCCTCCGGCAGTGTCTCCCCCTCGACCAGGGCCCAGGAGGAGGATTGGGTTCGCCAGGCCATCAGCCAGATGAGGTCCAGCGATCGCGCGGCCGTCATCACCTTCGCCGGCGAGCCCCAGGTAACCAAGCCCCTGGGCGGCGATAAACAGTACCAGCTCTCCCCCACCGGGGATCTGGGGGAGGGCACCAACCTTTCCGCGGCGCTTCAGGCGGCCTCCGGCACCCTTCCCGCCTCGGGGCTGCGCAAGATCGTGCTGCTGTCCGACGGCTGGGACACCTCGGGAAAGGTGGAGGACACGGTGCGGTCGCTGCCGGCCGGGACCAGGCTGGAGGTGGTTTCCTGGCCCTCCATGGAGGACCGCCCCGAGGTGCTGATCGAGTCGATGGAGGTGCCCTCTTACATTCGGGAGGGCGACAGCTTCGACGTCAGCGCCGTGATCGGCAGCAACCACGATGGAGCGGCCCAGCTGCGGGTGCTGGTGGACGGGCAGGAAAGCGGGAACTGGACCGTGCAGTTGGGCAGGGGCGCGAATCTGGTCACCATGCCTCAGAAGGCGTTGCCCCTGGGCTTTCATTCGGTGGACACGCTGCTATCGGCTCCGGGCGACACGGTGGAGGAGAACAATCGGGCGGCCGGCACCGTGCTGGTGAAGCCAAAGGGCAGCGTGCTGCTGGTGGAGGGCCACCCGGAGAACACCAACAACGCCCTGCGCCAGGAGCTGGAGCGGTCGGGGCTGCAGCTGACGCAGGTCGCCCCAGGGCAGTTCCCCATCCAAATGCCCTTGCTGACGGGATACGACGCCGTGGTCCTGGACGACGTGTCGGGCCCCAGCCTCTCCCTCGACCAGATGAAGACGCTGCAGTCCTACGTCAGGGACCAGGGGCGGGGGTTGCTGGTGGTGGGAGGCAGGTCCAGCTACGGCCTGGGGGATTACGTCGGGGACTCCCTGGAGGACATCCTGCCCGTCTCCTCGGAGGCGCCCCTCTCCCGGGATCGGGGGGACATGGCGCTGGTCCTGGTGGTCGACAAGTCCGGCAGCATGGACGACGAAAGCGGCGGCGTCACGAAGATCGCCATGGCCCGAGAAGCTGCCATCCAGGCAACCTCGGTTCTGAAGCCCAACGACCAGATCGCCATCATCGCCTTCGACACCGATCCCACCTTCATCGTGTCTCCCCAGAAGGTGGGCAACAACCTGGATAGCATGCGCGGCCAGCTTTCGGCTCTTCAGGCCAGTGGGGGAACCGACATCTACACGGCCCTCCAGATGGCCTACAACACCACGCTGGGCATGAAGGCCACCACCAAGCACATCACCCTGTTGACCGACGGCCAATCCTGGAAGGGGCCCTACAAGGAGCTGATCCAGAAGATGAACGACGCCAAGATCACCATGTCCACCATAGGGATCGGCAGCGACGCCGACCAGGGGTGGCTGTCGGAGATGGCCGGCCTGGGCAAGGGCAGGTATTACTTCACCGAGCGGTTCAACGACATACCGAAGATCGTCTACCGGGAGGTCGCCGCGGCGACCAAGGTGGCGGAGGTGAACGGCCAGGTGAACCCCCAGTTCGTGGTGCCGAGCCCGGTGCTGCGGGGGATGAGCAGGAACGACATGCCGCCTCTCAGCGGTTACGTGGCGACGAAGCCGAAGGATGCGGCCGCGGTGATCCTCAAGTCGAGCCAGGGAGATCCCCTGCTCTCCCAGTGGCAGTACGGTCTCGGCAGGGTGGTCGCGTGGACCTCCGACGCCCAGGGGCTATGGTCGGCCCAGTGGGTCTCGCAGCCGACCTTCAGCCGGGTGTTCGACCAGGCGGTGCGCTGGACCATGGCGCCCCCCATCGACCACGCCCTCCAGGTGACGGCCCGGGTCGACGGCGGGCAGGCGACCATTACCGCCAACAGCGTGGACCAGAACGGCCAGTTCGTCGACCTCGCCGACACTCAAGCCACCATTCAGGGCCCCGACGGCCTGCAGCAAACCGTGCTGCTTCGGCAGACGGCTCCCGGTCGCTACCAGGCCACGATCGCGGCTCTCAACGCCGGCGTTTACCGGGTCGAGGTTCACCAGAGCAAGGATGGAAGGAACCTTGCCGCGGAGACGGGCGGCTACGCGGTGGCCCCTGCCCCGGAGTTCCGAGGCCTGGGCAGCAACGACGCCCTGCTGAAGGAGGTGGCGGCCATGACCGGCGGGAACGCCACCCACAACCCCGCCGACGCCTTCAGCAGGGCAGGCATGCCCTCCTCACCCGGGTGGGAGCCGCTGTGGCCTTACCTGCTGGCCGTATCCCTCCTGCTGCTGCCGGTGGAGATAGCCCTCAGGAGGATCCGCTCCCTGCCCTTCGGGCAGCGAGACGATGAAGATCCCGCGCAGCCACCGGCGATCGCGGTAGCTGAGGCTGAGGAGCGGGATCGGGAGAGGCTGGCAGCGTGAAGCCGCATGCTATACTCCTGCTGAAGGAGGCTCACCATATTGCGTCCGGCCATTCTCTTCCTCGACACCAACATCCTGCTGGACTGCCCCAGGACGGAGGACTACCGGCTTCCCGGCCGGCAGGTTACCGTCGTGGTGATCCCCGAGGTGATGCGAGAGCTCCGCGGCCTTTCCAGAGCCCGTGACCGGGGCCAAACGGGCCCGGCCCTGCAGGCCCTCACCACCCTGGAACCGCTGTCCCGGCGACCGGGCAGCGCCGTGGGAGTCCCCCTGGGGCGCTCCGGCACCGCCATCCGCCTACTCCCCGGCACCCCCGTCGACACCATCAGCACCGACAGGCAGTTGGTCCTCAGAGCCAAGGTGGAGCAGAATCGAAACCCAGGGGCCATGGTGGCCGTGGTCACCAAGGATTGGGGCGTGGTGGAGCTGGCGCGAGGCGAACGGGTCAAGAGCATCCTGATCCGTGGCAGCGCGAGTCCCGCCGGGCTGGAGCGGGGTATGGCGGAACACGATACCACCCTGGATATCGACCTCTAGGCAACCACCATGTGCTTGTAGTTAATGGCTTTTGTCAGCTACCATGTGTTTGTAGATAAGGCCCATTCCAATCACTAGTCCCCGCCCTAAATCACCTCTTCGAGTCGGGATTCTGTTTTCTTTCTGGAACTATTGCTGTATACTCCGCATGGTCTGCGGCTTGTCGATATTCCCGGCGGCTAGCCGGGCATGGGCCTGGCTTGCCCTCTGCCAAGCCCAGTTTCTCTAACTACATAGGAGATAGCTTTAAGAGGAGAGCGCCATGGCCCCGCGTGCCGTGTTGATCGCTGCAGCAGCGAGAGACCCCTTTGTCTCCGAGCTGGTGCAACTCCTCCGGGCGGAGGGAAGGGAGGTGCTGGTCGCCCACGACGCCGAAGCTGCCCTGAAAGCGGTTCGGACGAAGCGCCCCGCTCTCGCCGTGCTGGACACCGTGCTGCCTGGAGGAGACGGTCTCTCCCTCTGCCGGCAGCTCAAGGATGATCCCTCCACCGCGGCTACCCAGCTCTTCTTCTTCAGCGTGGTGATGGCTCGCGATCGATGCCTGGAGGCCGGCGCCGACGGTTTCATGTTGAAGCCTGTCGAGCAGGAGGATCTGTTGACCAGGATCCGAGAGGTCCTGAACGATCGGGTGCGACAACTACCCCGCCGCGCCAAGTGACGGGTACCAGAAGCTACCAGTACTACAGCGAACAATGGAGGCACTCGTTGCAGAGAAGCCGCCGTTCGACGAATCAGCTACCCGCCGGGGTGGGCGCGGAGGACTCGGAAACCCGATGGCTGGAGGATAGCCTCGGCCACGTCAAGGATCTCTCGGATAGGGTAACCGAGCTCTCCACGCTGATGGGGATCTCCACCCTTCTCTCCTCGGAACGCCCGCTCTCCGAGGCCCTGGATTCGGTGTGCCGGCTGGGGGCAGAGATCTGCAAGTCCCACGTGTCCTTCCTCCACCTGGCCGACGGTGAAGAGGACCTGGTTTGCGTCGCCCGCCACACCCCGACGGATGCCCTCCAGTACGCCTGGGAGGGGATCGCCCGGATCTACGGCCGGAAGGCGATCCAGAAGGGGAACATCGTCCTCTGCTCCAACCTGTTGCTGCGGCGAGAGGGCCAGCCCCAGGATCTGGGACAGCCTCGCATGGGCGGCATCTGCGCCATCCCCCTGAGAGGCAAGACCCGCGTGGTGGGGACCATGGAGATCGGCTACGCAGGCCCTCACCGCTTCTCGGCACGAGAGAAGGACATGCTGAGCGCCATAGCCGCCCAGGCAGCCATGGCAGTAGAGCGCAGCTGGCTGATCGACCAGCTGCAGGAGCAATTGGCCAGGGCCGACAGACTTCGGGAGGTGGGCACCAACATAGGGAGCAACCTGGATCTGGATCTGGTGCTCGACTCCATCGTCAACCACGCCTCCAAGCTGCTGGCGGCCGAGTTCAGCGCCATCTTCCTGGTGGACCGGCCGGCCCCCGAGAGCTCCAGCCCTAAAGGTAAGGTCCGGGGAGGGGAGCGAGGCCGGCTCCACGGAAGCACCCTCCAACTGGAGGAGGGTCCCCCCGCCAACGCCATCCAGCAGGCGCTCGAGACGGGTAGGCCCGCCGTGGTGCAGAGCCCGCTCCCCATCCCATCGACAGAGCCGCTGGGCGAGCCTAAGCCCATCGACTACCGGGTGGCCCTGGCGGTACCCCTGCTTCTGGATCGCGAGGTGATGGGAGCCCTGGTGACCTGCTACCTGGAGAGGCGGCGCTTCGATCCCTCAGACATCTCCATGGCCGAGGCCTTTGCCCGCCAGGCGACGCTGGCGATCCGGAACGCGCGCCTCTATGAGGAGGCCGTGGAGAACAGGCTCTCCCTGGAGGCGGCCATAAACCAGATCAACAACCACGGCATCAGTCTCCTGGATGGCGATCTCAACATCAGCTTCGCCAACCCGGCTACCTTCTGGCTGCTGGGGGTGGGTCCCAAGCGAGGCGGGGTACCCCTGAAGGAGTGGGCCGCCCACGTGAAGAAGGGGCTGGTGGAGGGTGACGAGCTGGATCGGGCGATCGAGCAGCTCCGCGCCAACCCGGAGGCTACGGTGGTGGCTGAGCTGGTGGCCCGGGGGACGGCCGACTCCCGCCGCTCGATCCGTCTGCTCAGCCTCCCGCTGCGGCAGGCGGACGGGAGCCTCAGGGGCCGGGTGAACGTCCTCGAAGAGGGCGACTAATCGCCTGGCAACAGGCCAGAGGAAATGTAGGGCGGGGGCTTGTCCCCCGCCGCTCGACTCTCAGAAAAGAAGCTCTCGTAGTAACGGCTTCAGTCGTTGGTACCTCTTGCCACGAGCTACGAACGACTGAAGTCGTTACTACAGGGGCTATGGCCGGCCTCGTTAGAGGGGCCGCTGCCGCTGCTGGGCATAGGTCAGCACCAGGTTGACGGCGTACACCAGCAGCAGCAGGATCAGGCCCAGGGCTATCGCCACGTCGAAGTTCCCCCTGGAAGACTCCATCACCGTCGCCGTGGTCAGCACCCGGGTCTGGCCCAGGACGTTGCCTCCCACCATCATAGAGGCCCCCACCTCGGAGATGACCGCCCCAAAGCCCGCCATGACCGCCGCCAACAGCGGCAGCCTCGCCTCCCTCATCAGCAGCCCCAGCATCTGCCATCGGGTCGCCCCCAGCGCCAGGATCTGCAGCCGCAGCTTCGGGTTCAGGGAACCCATGGCCGCCAGGGTCACGCCGGCAACCATCGGGGCGGCGATCACCGTCTGCGCGATCACCATGGCCGCGGGCGTGAAGAGCAGGTGGAGAAGCCCGAGGGGACCGTTCCGCCACAGCAGGATGGTGACGAAGAGGCCGACCACCACAGGCGGCATTCCCATTCCGCTGTTCACCAGGCTCACCACCAACTGCCGCCCTGGGAAGCGGCTTAGGGCCAGGGCCGTTCCCAGGGGGATCCCCAGCATGAGGCTGATCAGGGTAGCTGCGCCCGACACCTGGATCGATAACAGGGTGACCCGGGTCACCTCGGGATCCCCGGTCACCAGCAGCCAGAAGGCCTTGCCTGTCCCATCCCAGATCAGATCCATATCCCGCGCCTCTCCTGCTGCCTAGCTTCGGGGACGTGGCGAGCTACGCAGCACCTCTCCCCCTGGGAAGCTGCCCGACACAACGTGTCGCCTCTCCCTCTGGGAGAGGCCGCCCGAAGGGCGGGTGAGGGCTGAGACGTTGCCAACCAAACAGCCCTCACCCTGACCCTCTCCCAGGGGGAGAGGGAAGTAGTTCTCTCCCAGGGGGAGAGGGGAGTTCCCCCGCCTCCTACGGCTCCGGTTTGCCGGCGTCGGCGAAGAAGAGGGGCTGGCCGAACTTGTCCACCCCGAACTTGCCGATGGTCTCCTGAGTATCCTTGGACACCATGAACTGAGCGAAGGCCTTGGCGCCATCGACGTTCACCTTGGGGAACTTGGCGGGGTTGACCTCCATCACGTGGTAGATGTTCAACAGCGACACGTCGCCTTCCACCAGGATGTCCAGCCCCAGGGTCTTCTTGAGTGCCAGGTAGGTCGCCCTATCGGTTATGGTGTACCCCTTCTTCTCCGCGGCCACGTTCAGGGTCGCCCCCATCCCCTGGCCGGTCTCCTGGTACCACTGCTGGCCCTTGGGATCGGTGCCCAGCACCTTCCACAGCTTCTTCTCCAACTGATCGGTTCCCGAGTTGTCACCCCGGCTGACGAAGAGCGCCTTGGCGGCGGCCAGCTTCTGCAGCGCCTCCTTGGACGTCTTGGTGCCCTTGACCTTGGCAGGGTCGTCCGGAGGACCCACCAGGACGAAGTCGTTGTGCATCACCAACTGCCGGTTGACCCCGTAGCCATCGGCGACGTACTTCTTCTCGGATTCGGGGGCGTGGACCAACAACACGTCGGCCTCGCCCCTCTGCCCCATGGCCATGGCCTGGCCGGTACCCACGGCGATGGTCTTCACCTGGTAGCCGGTCTTCTTCTCGAACATCGGGACAAGGACGTCCAGGAGACCGCTATCCTGGGTGCTGGTGGTGGTCGCCAGGATCAGCTCCGGGTTGGCGGGCTTGGCAGGGGCGGCCGCCTGGGTGGGAGCCGGGGCGGCAGGGGCGACCGGCGTCGCCGCCGTCGAGGCCGCAGTGGGTGCCGCGGCAGCCTTGGTCGGAGTGGGCGCCGAGGTCGGCGCGGCGCAGCCGGCGGCGGTCAAAAGCAGTAGGCACAGGGTCGCTGTGAGTATCCTTCTCAACTCAGTACTCCAGAACAAAGATGGTGTATCAGGCGGCGTGGGCAGGCAACCCGGTGGTAGCCACGACGACGCCGGTATCGGAGGTGTCGTAGCCTCCCAGCTCGCGGACCACCGACTTGAAGGCTTTCGACCGGAGGGCTGCCACCAGAGGGGCTACCTCGGAGGTCTCGTAATGGGACATGGGGATCGCCAGGTCGAACCTCTCCGTCGCCAGGGAGAGGAAATCCAGGTCCATGGCTTTGGCCGCCGGCAGGATCCCCAGCCCCACGTCGGCGGCACCCTGGGCAACGGCCGCCGCCACCGCCGTATGGGTGCTCACCTCATGGTCGTAGCCCTGGAGGTTCTCGGGGGAGATCCCCAGCTGCCTCAGCCGAAGATCCAGCAGAACCCGAGTGCCCGCCCCCTTCTGGCGATTCACCACGATCACCCCCGGCCGGGCCAGATGCTCAATCCCCTGGATCCCCTTGGGGTTGCCCTTGGCCACCATCAGCCCCTGCTGGCGATGGACGAGGTTCACCATCAGCACCTCCTCGCCCGGCAGGATCCGCCGCACGAAGGGAACGTTGTACTCCCCCGTCTCCTCATCCAGCAGGTGGCATCCGGCCACCTGGGCCTCGCCCCGCTGAAGAGCCATGAGACCGGCCAGACTTCCCACGTAGGAAGAGGCTACCGACAGCTCGGGGCGAGAGCGGGAGAGCTGGCCGATCAGGAGGTCCAGGGCCAGGTCGTGGCTGCCGGCGATGCACAGGGCGGAAACCGAAGGGGAGGAAGGATGGGGTGCCTCCTCGGAGGGAGCGTCCCCACTGGAGGCGCGTAGCTCCCCCCAGCGGGCCAGCTGGAGCGCCAGAGCGCCCTCGATCTGCTCCTGAGTGTAGCCGAGGCTGAGGGCCTCCAGCATGGCCCGTCCGAGGAGATCCTTCAACCGGCCCTGCCGGAAGTCGGCTACCTTTGCCGGGGCCTCGCCCGCCACGAAGGTGCCCTTCCCCGCCGCGGTGGATACGACGCCCGCCTTCTCCAGCTCCAGGTAGGCCCTGGCCACGGTGTTGACGTTGACCCGGAGCTGGCCGGCCAGCGAGCGCACGGGGAAAAGGCGATCGCCTGCCACCAGCCGCCCCGTGGCCACCTGGTGGCGGATCTGGTCGACGATCTGTCGGTGCAGGGGATCCGGGGAATTGGGGTCAAGTCGAAGATCCAATACCGACTCCGCTTGTACTAATTGCAATGGTACAAATATCACACTCGTCCGGGGGCTGTCAAGAAGAAGTTGGGGGACTTTGGTCCCGACCTTTGGCCCCCCGAATGCAATGGATAAAGGAGACGAGGAGCCGACCCTCCCGGGAGTCGGCTAACCGATCCAGCTTGTCGGAAAGGAAGGGACCGATGGAAATCAGCGCTCGGAACCACTTGCGCGGCACAATCAAGGCAGTGACCTTAGATGGCGTTATGGCCGAGGTAGTGGTGGACGTCGGCGGACAGGAGGTGGTGGCAGCCATCACCCGCAGCTCCGCTCAACGCCTCGGCCTGAAGGTGGGCGATCAGGTGGTAGCCATCATCAAGGCCACCGAGGTGATGATCGGAAAGGGGTAGCCTCTGGTCGACTCATCTCTGTCTCCGGGATGAGGTGGACCGCGAGGCGAGCCGCCACCACCCACTTCTGGAACCCGCCCCACCTGATGCCGCTGGCGGAGATCGTCCAGGGTATGCGAACCTCCGAGGAGACGGTGCGGCGGCTGCGGGAGGTGCTGATCCAGGTCGGGAAGAGCCCGGTGGTCGTGCGCAAGGACGTGCCCGGACAGCTGGGGAACCGGCTCCTCCACGCCATCACCCGGGAGGCCATGAACATCGTGCAGGAGGGGATCGCGACGGCCGAGGAGGTGGACACCGCCATCAAGACGGGTCTGGGCCTCCGCTTCCCGGTGTACGGCCCCCTGGAGCATGCCGATCTGGTGGGGCTGGATCTGCTGCTGTCGATCCAGTCATATCTGTTCGAGGACCTGTGCAACCGTACGGATCCCATGCCTATCCTGCGGGAGAAAACGGCCCAGGGCGACCTGGGGGCGCGAACGGGCCGGGGCTTCTACGATTGGAGCCGGAAGGATGCGGACCAGGTGAAGGCCACCCGAGACGCCTTTCTGATGGCCCGACTGAGGGACCTGTACCCGCCGAAGCAGGGGTAAGGGGACATGGGTAGGGCGAAGCATTTCGCCGCGGCGAAACGCTTCGCCCCCACTCTAGAAGGTGAGTATCACCTTGGCGTTGTCCTCGGTCTTGCCGTGCACCAGCTCCAGGGCGTGCTGGGCCTCCTCGATGGGCAGGACGTGGGTCACCATCGCCTTGGCGTTCACGGCTCCGCTGGAGATCAGGTCGATGGCCGTCTCGAAGTCCTTGCGGACGTACATGTGCACCCCCACCAGCTCCAGCTCCTTGCCGCCGATCAAGAAGGGCTCCGGCAGGGTGATCGGCTCGTCGAAGAGAGCCACCACCATGACCCTGGCCATCTTCCGGACGTGGGCCATGGCCTGGTTCAGCACGGCGGAGAAGCCGGCGGTAACGAAGGCCACGTCCACTCCCTCGGGCCGCGCCTGCCCGGCCACCAGCCCGGCGAGGTCGTTATCCTTCCGCACGTTGAAGGCAGCCGTGGCGCCGAGCTTGCGGGCCAACTCCAGGTTGAAGTCGTAGGCGTCGGTGGCGATGATGTTGGTGGCACCCGCCGCCCGAGCCGCTGCGATGCAACAGAGCCCGATGGTGCCCGAGCCCAGCACCAGCGCCGAGTCTCCCAGCTGCACCCGAGCCTTCCTCGCCGAGGCTATCCCCACGGCCAGGGGCTCGCACATCGCCCCCTCTTCATAGGAGAAGCTGCCGGGCAGCTTGATCAGGGTCTGCTCCGGAGCGATGACGTATTCCCCGAAAGCACCGGGCCACGCCGGCACGCCCATGATCACCTTAGTGAGGCACAGGTGGTAGTCGCCGGTCCGGCAGTAGAAGCACTTTCCGCAGCTGATCTGGGGCTCCACCAGCACCCGGTCGCCCGGCTGGAAGCCGCGGACCTCGGTGCCCACCTCCACGATGTCGCCCGATACCTCGTGCCCCATGATTGCGGGCGGCTTCCTGAAGGGATGGGTACCCAGAAAGGCGTGAACCTCGGAGCCGCAAACGCCGACCGCCCTGACCTTGATCAGCACCTCGTTCGGCTTCGGCGTGGGGGTCGGCACCTGCTGGATCTCTATGGTCTTGATCCCGGTGAAAACGGCCGCTTTCATCCCGATCTCCTTGAGAAAAGGAACGAAGCCTACTGCTTCCTTCCCGAAGTCGCCGATGTAGGGCGGGGCGCTCTGCCCCGCCGCCCGACGCACCTGCGACGAGGACGCGGCGGCGCACAGGGCGCCGCCCTACGTCATGGAATTGAGGAACGAAGCTTACTCACGGCTCCGACAGCTCGACGAAGATCCCATCCAGGGCTTCGGGGCTGATGAAGGCTATCCTCTTATCCCGAAGCCCTATCACCGGCTGCTGATGGAGCATCTTGACGCCCCGCTCCTTCATCTCCTGGACGTCGGCGTCGATGTCGTCCGTCAGCAGGCAGTAGTGGTGGATGCCCTCTCCCCTCTCCCTGACGAAGGTAGCCAGCAGACCGTTCTCGCTGTCGTCCTGGATGAACTCCAGCCCTATGCCGAACATATCCACCACGGCCACCTTGGCCTTTCTCTCCGGCAGCTCCCTCGTCGGGGGCACCGGTACCCCCAGGGTATTGGACAGCGCCTCCAGGCTCTTCTCGATGTCCTTTACCCCTATGCCTATGTGTCCGAAGCCCTTGATCATCGCCTTATCTGGTCCTTCTAGAAGATCTAGCCCCCGTGGCCCTCCCAGGGGAAAGACCGCCGGGGCTGGCTGCTGAAAGCTGACAGCTGATAGCTTACTTGTGCAGTTTGCGGGCGGCTACCACCGGCACCCCGTGGGTCACCAGCGCCTCTGCGGTGCGGTTGACGGCGTCGTGCTTGTCCAGGTAGTTCCGCAGTAGCGCCGGCATCTCCCCCGACGCCTCTATCTCGGCCTTGTCCCGGAAGTAGTCCAGGACGTCCGAGGGATGCTCGCGGGTCTCCTCCACCTCCGGGTCGCCCCCCTCGTGCTTGGCCGAGACGTTGGCCACCTTGGGGGCGATCTCCACCAGCTCATCCCGCCGGTTGTAGGGCTGACGGACGATGCTCTTCCAGGTCTCCGTGATGTGGTGCTCGAAGCGAACCACATCCTCGAAGCCCAATCCTTGCCGGATCTCGGCGCACAGCTCGATGGTCTCGTTGTTGACGGAGTTGGAGAAGTTGAAACCGATCAGGGGAGTGGAGCCGTCGGGTCGGGAGAACAGCTTGGCCCCTATCAGGGTCCACAGGATGGTGTAGGGGTTGTCGTTCCCCATGAACACCGAGATCTTGAACTCGTTGTCGATCCCCAGCTTGTGGAGCAGGTAGCCCACCAGCACCGTTCCAGGGTTGGTGTTCAGCACCTGCTGGACGCCGTAGTTGGTGTAGTAGTAGAGGTACTCGTCGACCCACTTGAGGGGGTAGTGGTTGGGCTGGCCGATCCCGCCAAAGTAGCCGGTGATGGTGGCCGGCCCGTTCAGATGGATGTTGGAGCCGTCGGTCCCCTTGGTGTCCAGGGTCTCCACGTAGGTGGCGCCGACGATCTGCATGGCCGCCGCCACCGCCAGCAGCTCCCCCTGATCGGCCTCCTGCTCCTTCATCTTGCGGACCCGGATGAAGCGCCCAGGCATCAGTTCGCCCCGGTCGATGGCCTGCTGGGCCTCGGCTATCAGCCAGGGGAGGTACTGGAGGGCGCTCACCTCCAGGGTAACGGCGAACTTCTCCTCAACGAGGGGTTGGTCCGCCCGATCCCCCAGCAGCTTGCGGCGATAGTCGGCCATGGAGATGAAGGCTCCTCGATCCCGCTCGGCCACCAGCCACCGAAGGTCCTCGAGGTAGGGGGAGCCGATCCGCTGGAGCCGTTCCAGCAAGTTGGGGAGCTTCCGGGCCTCCCGGGCCCTGGCGTTGATCTCTTCGGGGGTCCCGTACCTCTCAACTACCTGGAGAACCGCCTTGACTACCCTGTTGTTGGGATCCAGGATGAAACGGTTGATTTCCTCCAGGACCGAGGACTGAATGCCCAGGCGCGGGGTGAGGGGGTCCATGGCTGAGCCTCCTTTAGCTACTCTCTGGCCAGATCAACGCCGAACTGACAGATTAGCCTGCACGGTTCTCGCCAGTTCACCTCAGAAGAAGCATTTCCCGATCCTTCCTTTTGGCCCGGTGAGTGTACCCTCCCTCGACCGGTTGCGCCAATCCCGAGTTGGTCCTACGGTACCACTTGCCAGATACCTTGCCAATATCCTCCGGGGCCCCTTCATGGGCCCCCAGCATCTACCTTCGAGGCGGTTAGGGCCACCACCCGGTATGGTATCCTTACAGTAGGGCTTTCGCCCGCCACCGGACCGGGAGCTTCCCTTGCGGACGAGCGGAAAAGAGGCTGGGCAAGCTGTCCCCAGGGGGTGAGAGAAGTGGCGACCCAGCAGTCGGATCTCGGCGTGGTGCAGCTTCGGGTGGAGGAGCTGCGGCGGCTCATCAACTACAACAACTACCGTTACTACGTCCTGGACGCCCCGGAGGTCTCCGATGGCGAGTACGACGGGCTGATGGAGGAGCTGCGCGCCCTGGAGGCGGAGCACCCGGAGCTCTCCTCGCCCGACTCGCCCACCCAGCGGGTGGGAGCGGGGCCCCTGGAGTCCTTCGGGGTCGTGCGCCACGAGATCCCCATGCTCAGCCTCGGCAATGTCTTCTCCCAGGAAGCCCTCCTGAAGTGGTACCAGCGGATCACCGGCTTGCTGGGCCGGGAGCCCCGGGATCTGGTGGTGGAGCCGAAGATCGACGGCCTCGCCATCTCCCTCACCTACGTCGACGGCAGGCTCAGCATAGGGGCCACCCGGGGGGACGGGGTGCAGGGGGAGGAGATCACCCAGAACCTGCGCACCGTCCGTACCGTGCCGCTGCTGTTGAACGATCCCTATCCGGCGAAGATCGAGGTGCGGGGCGAGGCATACATCTCCAAGAGGGGGTTCGAGAAGGTGAACGAGGAGCGGATGGCCCAGGGTCAGCCCCTGTTTGCCAATCCGCGCAACGCCGCCGCCGGCTCCGTTCGGCAGCTCGACCCCCGGGTCACCGCCGGCCGGCCCCTGGACGTCTTCGTCTACACCCTGGGCCAGATCGTCGACGGGTCCGAGCCCCCCACCCACTGGGAGGCCCTCGAGCTGATGCGCGGGCTCGGCCTCAAGGTGAACCCCCTGTCGAGGCTGTTCCGCTCCATCGAGGAGGTGACGGAGTACTGCGCCGGCTGGGAGCAGAAGAAGGAGAGCCTCGACTACGAGATCGACGGCGTGGTGGTGAAGGTCAACGACCTGGCATCGCAGCAGGAGCTGGGCAACGTCGGTCGCGAGCCCCGGTGGGCGGTGGCCTACAAGTTCCCGCCCACCCAGGCCACCACCAGGCTGAAGAGCATCGAGATCAACGTGGGCCGTACGGGGTCCCTCAACCCCTTTGCGGTGCTGGAGCCGGTGAGGCTGGCCGGGGTCACCATCAAACAGGCCACCCTCCACAACGAGGAGGATATCCACCGGAAGGACATCCGCATCGGGGACACGGTGCTGATCCAGCGGGCAGGCGAGGTGATCCCCCAGGTGGTGGGACCCATCCTCAGCAAGCGAACCGGCGAGGAGGTGGCGTTCCAGATGCCGGAGCGCTGCCCCTCCTGTGGTGGACCGGTGGTCAAGCCCGAGGGGGAGGCGATGCACCGCTGCACCAACGCCCTATCCTGCCCGGCCCAGCGGTTCGAGCTGTTGAAGCACTTCGTCTCCCGTCCGGCCATGGACATCGAGGGGATCGGCGAGAAGCTGGCCGCCGCCCTCATTGATGCGGGGCTGGTGGAGGACGTGGCCGACCTGTACGACCGGACGAAGCTCGACCGGGAGAGCCTCGCGAAGCTGGAGCGGATGGGGGAGAAGAGCGCCGACAACATTCTGAAGGCGATCGAGGAGAGCAAGGACAGGCCGCCGGCCAGGTTGATCTTCGCCCTGGGGATTCGGTACGTAGGCGAGGAGGTAGCCAAGCTGCTGGCGGCCGCCTTCGGCGGTCTGGATCGACTGATGGAGGCCGGCCAGGAGGGCCCGGAGAAGGTGGTGGCCGTCGAGGGGATCGGGCCGAAGATCGCCCAGAGCGTCGTGGAGTACTTCGCCAACCGGCGCAACCTCGAGGTGATCTACGAGTTGAAGGAGGCCGGTCTCCGCTTCGAGGAGCAGGTCGAGGAGCCGAAGGGCGACCTGCCCTTCGCCGGCAAGAGCTTCGTCATCACTGGCACCCTGTCGGGGATCTCCCGTCTTCAGGCCGAGGAGCGGATCCGTCAACTGGGCGGCGAGGTGGGCAGCTCCGTGACCCGCAAGACCACGTACCTGGTGGTGGGGGTGGACCCGGGCTCCAAGCTGCAGAAGGCTCAGACGCTGGGCACCAGGATCCTCACCGACGAGGAGTTCCAGGCGATGCTGCGGCAGCGGGAGAAGCCGCACGCGGCCTCGGGTCAGCTTGACCTGGGGCTGTGACGAGGAGCCGCAATTGATCACGATCGAGAGCCTCACCAAGAGCTTCGGGGAAAAGGCGGCGGTGGAGGGACTCACCCTCAGCGTTAGGGAGGGCGAGGTGTTGGGGCTGCTGGGCCCCAACGGAGCCGGAAAGACCACCACCGTGAGGATGCTGGCCTGCCTCATCGCCCCCACCTCCGGTCGCGCCACCATCGGCGGTTGGGTGGTGGGCAGAGACAACGACCAGATCCGCGCCAACGTGGGGATCCTGACGGAATCCCCCGGGCTTTATGACAAGTTGAGCGCCCAGCAGAACCTGGACTTCTTCGCGCGCCTCTACGGCTTGGAGGACGACCTGCGGGGCAAACAGGTGGAGAAGTACCTGCGAATCCTGGGGCTGTGGGAGCGGCGGCACGAGCCGGTGGTCGGATTCTCCAAGGGGACGAAGCAGAAGATCGCCATAGCACGGGCCCTGGTCCACGAGCCGAAGCTGCTGTTCCTGGACGAACCCACCTCGGCCCTGGACCCCGAGTCGGCCCACACGGTGCGCGACTTCATCGAGACGCTGAGGAGCGAGGGACGGACGATCTTCCTCTGCACCCACAATCTGGACGAGGCCGACCGGCTGTGCGACCGGATAGCCATCCTGAGGCAGCGGCTGATCCGGGTCGATACCCCTTCGCGGATGCGGAGCGACCTGTACGGCCGGCGGGTGGAGGTGCAGCTGAAGGAGGTGACGGCGCCGGTCCTGGCAGCGGTCCACGCCCTCGGCTTCGCCGGCCAACTGGAGGTGGAGGAGGGGAAGCTGGTGCTCTCCCTCCAGAATCCCGAGGAGCAGAACCCGACCCTGGTCAAGGCGATAGTGGGGGCCGGCGGCGAGATCCAGTTCATCGGCGAGGTGCGCCACTCCCTGGAAGAGGTGTACCTGACCCTGGTGCAGGGGGAGGAGCAGCGATGAGAGTGCTGGCCGTCCTAGAGAAGGAGATCCTGGAGGTTCTGAAGAACAGGCTTCTGCTGCTCAGCATCATCCCCCTGCCGCTCCTCATCGTGGTGATCCCCCTGGTGATGATCTACCTCACAAAGGATCAGCCGATGAAGCCGGGCGAGGCCGAGATGTATTACCGCCTGGCCCCCGATCTCGCCCGCCTGGCGCCTGGAGACGTGGTGCAGATGATGCTGGTGGGCCAGTTCCTCTTCCTCCTGCTGATGGTGCCGATCATCGTGCCGATGACCATCGCCACCTTCAGCATCATCGGGGAGAAGCAGTCCCGCAGCCTGGAGCCGCTGCTGGCCACGCCCATCCGCACCTGGGAGCTACTGCTGGGCAAGTCGTTGGCGGCCACGGTGCCCGCCATCGCCGCAACCTGGATCTCCTACGGGCTCCTGGCCGCGGGTATGGCGGTCCTGGCCAGCCCGGTGGTCTTCGCCAGCACCGTATCGGGGATGTGGCTGCTGGCCATCCTGATCATCGCCCCCCTGCTGGCCCTCTTAGGAGTGAACCTGGGCATCCTGATCTCCTCCCGGGTCAACGACACTCGAGTAGCCCAGCAGCTAGGCGGGTTGGTGGTGCTGCCCGTGGTGGGGCTGGGGATGGTGCAGACCATGGGGAAGATCTTGTACAGTCTCCCCATGTTCGTGGCTGGTGCCGCGGTCCTGGCCGTCCTGGACGTCGGGGTGCTGATGGCCGCCGTCAAGCTGTTCCAGCGCGAGACGATCCTGACGAGGTGGAAGTAGCTTCGACCTCTCCCCCACTCCCCTCCCCGTTTCGGGGAGGGGAGCAGGGTATGGTGGTTGTCAACCCCTGGCCCTGTACGTCCGGCGCAGGCTCGGCGTATCCTGGCGATACTTCTGGTACGGCGCCCTGATCTTCTTCCTGTTCCAGCTGATCACCCGGGTCCCCGCCGTTCAGCTCCTCCAACCGTTGCTGGCCGTGCCGCTGAGCCACTCGCCACAGCTGCTGTGGGCCTGGATCTTCGCCCTGACCCGACTCGATCCCGCCACCGTGGCCGCCCTGCCTCCGGACCAGGCGGCCGCCGTGCTGCAGGCCCAGCAGCTCTTCGGCAGCCTGGCCTGGTGGACTCCCCTCCTGGGCGCCTTCGAGCGGCTGTGCAGCGTGGCCGTCCACGTGGCCTTCTCCGTGCTGGTGCTTCAGTGCTTCCTGCGAGGCTCCCTCCGATGGCTCTATCTCGCCATCGGCGCCCACTTCCTGGTAGATTTCGCCGCGCTGGTCGCGGCTCCCCGAGTGGGGTCGGTAGCCACCGAAGGTATCATCGCCCTCTTTGCCCTGTCTGCCCTCTATCTGATCTTCCGTCTGAGGCCAAAGCCGGAGGCCGGCCACGCGTAGGGACATAGCTGCAGCCCCCTACGCACGGACCCGTCCGTATGGCCTCGCCTGGGTGGACGTCATGATTCCGTGTGGACTGGGCGGGGACGAGTAGAGGCCGGCGTCTCTGCCGGCCCCTACGGTGTCTGGCGCGCAGACCTCGGTGCACGGAAATGTGACGCGCGCCCGCCTCGCTTGCTACGGTAGCAAAGAATCCGCGAATCTGGGAGAATACGCTACTGTAGCTTTCAGTCGAGGTGACCTCTATGCCCGTGTCGCCACTACCTCCTCTCTTCGTGAACCGTGTCCGTGAACTGGATGAGTTCGCCTCCCTCCTGGAGGACCTGGATCGTGGCCGCCGCCGCCATCTGGCTCTCCTGGGGCTGCGCAGGATAGGCAAGACCATGCTGCTGGACGAGGTGCGCCGCCGTCACCCAGGATTCGCGATCTGCTACGTGGCTCTGGACAACGTGGTTTCCAGCCCGGAGACCTTTGCCAGGTCTCTGGTCGGCCAGCTGCTCGCCGCCGCCGCCAAGAAGAAGGGGATCGAGCCACCGCTGACGCGAACAGAGGAGGCGCTCCTGAACACAGCGACGGCACTGGACCCCAAAGTGATGGCCCTGGTGAAGGAGATCCTGCACTGGATTGAGAAGCCGGACTACGGGGAACTCCTGATCTCAGTAATGAGTCTTCCCGGCCACATCTCGGAGATCCTGGGGATTCCCCTTCTGGTGATGCTGGACGAGTTTCAGGACATAACCCGGCTGCAGGAGGCTGGCGGCACCGCCAGCCTCCTGGGAACGGTGCGAGCGGCGCTGGACCGCCAGGGCAGGGTTGGATTCGCCGTGGCCGGGTCCGAGGTGACGGCGCTTCGGAAGCTGATCGGCGCCAGCGAGAGTCCGCTCTTTACCAGGTTTGGCACCGTCCCCATGGCCCCCTTCGGGGTCGAGGCCACAACAGAGTTGGCCTCTAGGGTCTGGGATGAGGAGGCGATCGGCTACGACCCGGACGCTGTGGCACGGCTCTACCGACTTTCCGGGGGCTGGCCTCTGTACGTCCATGCCATGACTCAGAGAGCGCGCCAGCTGGCTCGCGCCAGCACCGGGTTCGTGACTCCCGACATCGTCGACCTGGCGTTCCGAGAGGAGCTATTTGGACGGGGAACCAACATTGGCCAGCACTGCGCCTACCTCCGGAAGACCGCCTTGGAGGACAGTTCCACCGCGGAGAGGAACTTGCTGGAGGAGGTGCTGAACCAGGTGGCTCTCCACCAGCCCATCACCCGGACCAGCCTGCTGCGACGGATCCGTGGTCACGGACGCACCGAAGTATACGAAGCGGTCAACCGGCTGATCGACACCGACTTCCTGGCACAGGAGAATGGCGCCCTCACCCTGCTGGATCCCATCTTCGCATTGTGGCTCGCGGCGGAGCCGGCCAGGCAGGACCCCCAGGGCGTGCTCTCCGATCAGCGAGCGGTCCAAAAGCTGATCGCCTGGTACGAGCAGCGACACGCCGACGACCGGACCGCAATGGGGATGCTCTTTGAGAAGCGGGTCGAGAATCTGATCCGGCAGTTCGCTGGTCAGGAGGTGGACGGCAAACTGCTCGGGATAGAGGAGAAGATCACCCTTCCCACGGTCCGGGAGATCCGGCGGGTAAGGGTGGACGACCCGCGGGGGCTCTACGGCGACGGCCCTGACAGCTACGAGTTGGAGCTGGTGACCATCGGGGACAGGCCGGCGGATTGCTGGGGGGTGGAGGCCAAGCACCGTCGGGGTGCCATGACCAGGAAGATGGTGGAGCGTTACCTCGAGAACGTCCGGGCCATAGAGAAGGCCGAGAAGTTGAGCTTCCACCGACGCTGGCTCGTGGTCACCAGGGGGGTCAGGGCCGATGCCACGGCGCTGATCCAGGCGGAGGGAATCCTGGTCTCCGGGATCCGACAGATCGAGAAGCTGGAGCATCTGGCGGCCTCCGGTTGGAGAACCAACTGCTCCCCCTCACGAGAGGCAACCCCTGTGACAGGGGAGTCTGATGGACCCTACGGCGAACGTGCTGGGGAGGGGTTTGAGCCACGGGCATGACCAATCACCTGTGGATGATGATGTGAAGCGAGGAGGCAACCATTGTCGACGATGAGCATGGGGCGCTGGAGCGCGTCGACCTTCGCAGGGCGTGGGACAGTGAGTCTGGGGTTTCACACCATGGCTTGCCCACGAGGCCAACTTGGAGTTGCTAGGCGAGACCATCGGCCTCGACCGGGCTCCCGATCACGGGAGGACAACCTTGACCCCCTTTCTCCGGCGTGCCTACAATGGCGTGCCGGAATCGACGGATACGACCTGACGGCAGTTGGCAGCCCGGACCTGGCAACGGAACCCAAGACTTTCACTCTCACTAGCCAGTACGTGGGGAACCCTGGCAATCTCTTGCCCAGGGGCATGGAGGGTCAGCGATGTACGACCTCGTGATTCGCAAGGGACTGGTGATCGATGGAACCGGCGAGCCCGGGTACCCGGACGACGTAGCGGTGGTAGGGGACCGCGTAGAGGCAGTTGGGGAGCTGGAGGGCCAAGGGGGCAAGGTGGAGATCGACGCCGCGGGCCAGGTAGTGTGCCCCGGCTTCATCGACCTCCACAGCCATTCCGATATCATGCTGCTGGCCGAGCCCGACGGGGCGCCCAAGGTGATGCAGGGGATCACCACCGACGTCATGGGGCAGGACGGCTACTCGATGGCGCCGCTCAGGAGGGAGTTGATCCCCGAGTACCGGCAGTTCCTGGCCGGTCTCGCCGGCTCGCCCCCCATCGACTGGGACTGGGAGACCATGGCCCAGTACCTGTCCCGCTTCGATGGCGCGGTCTCCTGCAACGTGGCCTCCCTGGTGGGCCACGGGACCGTCCGCATGAACGTCCTGGGGACCAGGTCCGATGCGGCAAGCTCGCACGACCTCGCCCGGATGGGGGAGTTGATCGAGCAGGCCTTCGCCGACGGCGCCACCGACGTCTCCTACGGTCTCATCTACGTCCCCAGCCTCTTCGCCAACCGGGAGGAGCTGAACTACGTCGGGCGGGTCGTCCAGAGGCTCGGGGGGGCCGTGGTCTACCACATCCGCAACGAGGCCAACTACGTCCTGGAGAGCCTGGACGAGGTGCTCCAGGTAGCCCGGGACACAGGGGTTCGGACCCACATCTCCCACTTCAAGGTGACCGGGGTGAAGAACTGGCCAAAGGCCGAGGCGGCGGTGGCTGCCGTGGATCGCGCCATCGCCGAGGGGCTGGATGTCACCTTCGAGCAATACCCCTACCCGGCGGGCAACACCATGCTGAGCGCCATCCTGCCGGCCTGGGTGCTGGAGGGGGGCACGGCGGCGGCGCTGCAGCGGCTGACCGATCCCGCTCAGCGGCCCCGCATCCTCCACGACGTGGAGAACGGCGTCGGCCGGTGGCAGAGCTTCGGCATCGTGGCCGACTGGAACATCGCCATCTCCTCGGTAGGCTCCCCCAGGAACCGGGACAAGGTGGGCCGTAACCTGCGGGATCTGGCCAGGGAGACGGGGACGACCCCCCTGGAGGTGGCGATCCGGATCCTGGTGGAGGAGGAGATGAACGCCTCAATGATCATCTTCCACCAGTCGGAGGAGGTGCTCCGGCGGATCATGGCCCACCCGCGGGGCAGCTTCGGGACCGACGGTCTGCTGGGAGAGAAGCCCCATCCGCGGCTGTACGGCACCTTCCCACGGGTGCTGGGCTACCACGTCCGGGAGCAGAAGGTGCTGCGGCTGGAGGAGGCGATCCGGAAGGCTACGTCGTCGGCCGCCGACCGGCTGCGACTGCGCGACCGGGGCAGGATCGCCGCCGGCATGGCAGCGGACCTGGTGGTCTTCGACCCCGCCAGGGTGATCGATAGAGCCAGCTACGAGGATCCGCACCGGTTCCCGGAGGGGATCAACTGGGTAGTGGTCAACGGCACCGTGGTGGTGAAGGAGGGCAAGCACACCGGAGTCCACCCGGGCCGGAGCCTCAGACCTTAACCATTCATGACAACTCTTGCCCTGGCCCTGGTCATCGCCGCCGCCCTTCTCCACGCCGCCTGGAACTTTCTGTACAAGCGGGCCAAGGACAAACCCTCCTTCGCCTGGCTTTTCGGGGTGGCCGCCGTACTGCTCTACCTGCCCGCCTTCCTGCTGTTGGTGGGCCGCCAGCCCATCCCCCGAGAGGCCTGGTACGTGGTGGCGGCCTC
>JAJZRD010000004.1 GCA_021845945.1 Chloroflexota bacterium | reverse complement strand
TGAATCCCAAGGGACGGTTCCTTTCGAGGGCTGTGGTCAGCCTGGTGTTGACACTTCCAAGGATGCCACAAATCTCGACGGGAGGCGTCCCTTCTCCTATGTTGATCGCTTAAGTGAACAGTATTGGGGCTAGGGGCAATGGCTATCCAGTCGGAGATCGAGCAGGCCCTGGAGCGCCGGCAGGACGAGTTCCTGGACACCTTCTATCGATTGCTGCGTCAGCCCTCCATCAGCACCCAGGGGGTCGGGGTTGAGGAGTGCGCCCAACTGGTCAAAGAGGTGCTGGAGGAGCACGACATCGCCGGTCGCATCATGGCTACCGACGGCCTTCCCGTCGTGTATGGCGAGCGCTGGGCTGGAGACGATGCCAACACCCTCCTGATCTACGGCCACTACGACGTGCAACCCCCCGAGCCCTACGAGGCCTGGCTCTCGCCGCCCTTCGAGCCCACGGTGCGGGACGGTCGCGTCTACGCTCGAGGGGCTGGCGACAACAAGGGGCAGTTCCTGGCTCACATCCTGGCGGTGAAGCTGCTGGTCGATACCGGCCGGCTGCCCAGGGTGAACCTCAAGTTCCTGCTGGAGGGGGAGGAGGAGTCCTCCAGCCCCAACCTGCGGGGTTTCGTCGAGAAGAACCTGGATCTGCTGAAGGCCGACCTGATGTACGCGGCCGACGGGCCGCAGCACCCCTCGGGCCGGCCCACCGTGTTCTTTGGTATGCGGGGCAACATGAAGATGGAGTTGGAGGCGACGGGGGCCAACCGGGACCTCCACTCCGGCAACTTTGGGGGGCCGGTTCCCAACCCCGTCTGGAAGCTGGTGGATCTGCTCGGCACCATGCGCTTCCCGGATGGTCGGGCGACCATCGAGGGCTTCTACGAGAGGGTCCAGCCGGCCACAGAGTTCGAGCGGGAGGTGATGGGGCGGGTTCCATTCGACGAGCAGGCGGTGAAGGCCG
This sequence comes from Chloroflexota bacterium, assembly GCA_021845945.1. Next base: position 51,129 of record JAJZRD010000004.1, on the reverse strand, counting down.
ATCTGGGCATCAGCGAGTTCGCCGGCCCCAAGGAGCTCTCCTACTACGAGAAGCTGATGTTCCAGCCGACCCTGAATGTCACCGGCTTCGCCAGCGGCTACGCCGGCAAGGGGGCCAAATCGGCCATCCCCTCCAAGGCGGTGCTGAAGCTGGAGACGCGGCTGGTGGTGGACCAGGATCCGGAAGAGATCTACGCCAAGGTCAGGCGGCACGTCCAGCGGTACGCGCCGGACATCACCATCCGGAAGCTGGCCGGCACCAGACCCTCCAAGACCTCCCTGGATCTGCCGGTCTCCCGGATGGTGATCGAGGCGGTGGCCGACGCTCTCGACGTGGATCCGGTGGTGCTGCCGATGCTGGGTGGCTCCAGCCCCAACTATCTGTTCACCAACGTGCTGAAGGTACCGGCCGTCTGGAGCGCCTACGCGCAGCCCGACGAGAATAACCATTCACCCAACGAGAACCTGGCGCTGGAGGCCTTCTTCAACGGCATACGGGCGAGCGTGTCGGTGATCCAGCGGTTCGCCGCGATGCCCCGGGAGCAGCTAGCAGGTCGGTAGGAGGCATCCCTTATGGGTCCCACTGAAGCATTGGCGGCTTTCGCCGCCCGGAGGGGCGGCGAGCCGTTGCCGGCTCCGGTGGTGCACGCAGCCCGTCGGGCCGTCCTGGACTGTCTCGGGGTGGCGCTGGCGGGCTCCATGGAGCCCGCCGGACGGACCATCGCCGACCAGGCGAAGAGCCAGGGCGGCGCTGCGGAGAGCACTATCTGGGGCGAGGGCAGCCGGGTCAGCGCCCAGAACGCCGCGCTGGCGAACGGGACGTCTGCCCACGCCCTGGACTACGACGATACCAGCCACTCCATGCCGGGCCACCCCAGCGTCCCGGTCCTCCCGGCGGTAATGGCGGTGGGGGAGCGGTTGGGGTCCTCCGGCGCTGAGGTGCTGGAGGCCTTCGCGGTGGGGCTGGAGGTGGAGTGTAAGCTCGGCCGCTTCACCGGCCAGGAGACGTTCGATGCCGGATGGCACGCCACCACGACCCTGGGGGTGGTGGGGGCGACCGCTGGAGCCGGCCGGCTGATGGGGTTACACGCGACTGCTATGAGCCGCGCCCTCGGCATGGCCGTCTCGCAGGCCAGCGGTGTTCGCCAGAACTTCGGCACCATGACGAAGCCCTTCCACGTCGGGCGGGCGGCCCAGTCGGCGATCCTGGCCGTCGAGCTGGTCCAACGGGGCTTTACCGCCAGCGAGACCGGCATCGAGGGGATGTTCGGCTACTGGGACATGTTCGGAGGTGCGGTCAACCGGGATGGCGACGTCCTGGCCGCGGCCCTCGGCAACCCCTACGACGTCCTATCCCCGGGGATCAACTTCAAGGCCTATCCCTGCTGCGCCTCCACCCACGCCGCGATCGATGCCGCCCTGCAGCTGTCGGGTGGCCTCACCGAAAGTGCCATCGAGAGGGTGATGGTGGACGTTCCCTACACCGCACCCCTGGTGCTGATCCACCACCGGCCCGCTACTCCTCTTGCAGCCAAGTTCAGCCTGGAGTACTGCGTCGCCAGGGCCCTGCTGGATGGTCGGGTCGCCCTCGGTCACTTCACCGAGGAGTCGGTCAACCAACCCGGGGTGCAGGCGCTGTTGCGGCGGGTGGAGTATCGCATTCCCGACGACTGGCAGAAGGGGGCCGGACCCTGGAAGCTGGGCCACGCTCGAGTCGAGGTGCTGCTGAGGGACGGCAGCCTCAGGCGGGGCGAGACGACCGTACCCCGAGGGGACTGCACCAACCCATTGAGCGACCAGGAGTTGGAGGCCAAGTTCCTGGAGTGCGCTGTCCTGGCCCTGGGCGATCCTCGAGCTAAGGAGGCCCTGGAGTTGATTAGAGCCTTCGAGCGACTGGACAACGTGCGGCGGTTGGTGGCGATCCTCGTCCCACCGACCCGGTCGAGGTGACCCGGCATGGGTAGCTACGTCGTCGTCCGGCTGGCGCAGTCGATAGTGCTGATCCTGTTCGTCAGTATGCTGACCTTTGGCCTGATTCACTCGGCGCCCGGCGGACCCGCCATTCTGCTGGCCCCCGAGATGACCAAGGAGCAGATCAAAGCCGCCGAGAAGAGTCTGGGTTTGGATCAGCCGCTACCGATCCAATACGGCCGTTGGCTGAGCAACGTGGCCCAGGGGAACCTGGGGAACTCCTATACCCAGGGGCTGCCGGTGGTGACGCTGGTGGGGAAGCGGCTGCCCGAAACCATCGAGCTGGTATTCACCGGCCTGCTGATAGCCGTGATCGTCGGCATCCTGATCGGCATCGTCTCCGCCATGAAGCAGTATTCCATCGTCGATCACCTGGCGACGGGGTTCTCCTTCTTCGGGATGTCGGTTCCGGTCTTCTGGCTGGGGCTGATGCTGATCATCCTGTTCTCCATCAATCTGCAATGGCTGCCCTCGGCCGGCGCCTACACCCTGGGGGCTCCGGCTTCGCTGCAGGACCGGTTATCCCATCTGGTGCTGCCGGCCATAGTCCTGGCCACGGCCAATCTGGCCCAGATCGCCCGATACACCCGCTCCAGCATGCTGGAGGTGCTAAACGCGGATTACCTCCGTACGGCCCGAGCCAAGGGGCTGAAGGAGCGGGTGGTGATGGTTCGCCACGCACTGAGGAACGCCCTCATCCCCATCGTGACGGTGGTGGCGCTGATGGTGCCCCGCCTGGTGAGCGGCGTCGCCATCACCGAGAGCGTCTTCGCCTGGCCGGGGATGGGACAGCTGGCCGTCGACTCAGCGATCCAGCGGGACTACCCCGTGGTGATGGGGATCACCCTTCTGGTGTCGCTGCTGGTGGTGGTCACCAACTTCCTGACCGACCTCAGCTACCTGTTCCTCGATCCCCGCGTGAAGCTGAAGTGAGGTGGAGGAAAGGGTGGGAGCAGTTCAAGCCATCTCCAGAGCCGACGGTCTAGAACCCGCCACGACGCTGAGGAAGCGACGGAGCGCCTTCAGCCGCTTCAGTCGCAACCCCTTCGCGGTGGCTTCCCTGGCCTATCTGCTGTTGGTCATCCTGGCGGCGGTCTTTGCGCCGCTGGTAACGACCTACTCCCCGGACCGGATCATCCTGGGCCAGCAGCTGCTGCCTCCGTCACCCCAGCATTGGATGGGAACCGACGAGAGCGGGCGGGATGAGTTCGCCCGCATTCTGTACGGGGCCCGCATCTCCCTGACCATCGGCGTCGTGGCCATGCTCCTCTCGGTGACCCTGGGGACCATCATCGGGGCGATATCGGGCTTCTTCGGCGGCGTCGCCGATGCCATCACCATGAGGCTCACCGACGCCATGCTGTCGATCCCGATCTTCTTCCTGCTGCTGACGGTGCTGGCCGTCTTCGGCTCCTCGGTGCCCACCATCATCGTCGCCATCGGCCTCTCCAGCTGGATGACGACGGCGCGGGTGGTTCGCTCGGAGGTGCTGAGGACGGTGAACCTGGAGTACGTGACTGCGGCCAGGACCCTGGGAGCCAAGAACTGGCGGATCGTCTCGCGCCACCTGGTCCCCTCCTCGATCCCCTCCATGCTGGTGGCGTCGACCATCGGCGTGGCCCAGGCGATCCTGACCGAGTCGGCCCTCAGCTACCTGGGGGTGGGCGTTCAGCCGCCCATGGCCTCCTGGGGCAACATGCTGAGCAATGCCCAGAGCTACTTCTTCCCGGCGCCGATGCTGGCCCTGTGGCCGGGCATCATGATCCTGTTGACCGTGCTCAGCTTCAACTTCATCGGCGACTCGGCCCGCGACACCTTCAGCCCCTACCAGAAGGAGTAGCGGCAGGTCCAAGAGATTTCCTACTCTTCTCAGTTTACCCCTGCTCTGCAGGGTGGAGGGAGATCTATGACCATAGAGCTCACCGACCGAGTAGCTATTGTCACCGGCGCCGCTCAGGGCATCGGCGAGGCAACCGCCCGAAAGCTGGCCGAGCGGGGCGCTCGGGTCATCGGGATCGACCTGAAGGCCGATGCGTTGGGGCAGGTGATGGCCGGCATCCCAAACGCCGTCGCCATGTCGCTGGACGTCACCGACGCCGAGGCCGACCAGCGGGCCGTCCGGGAGGTCCACCAGCGTTTTGGTCGCATCGACATCCTGGTCAACGTGGCCGGCGGCATGATCGGAGCGCCCGGGGGCATCGACGGGATTACCCTGCAGGACTGGCATAGGGTGGTCGCCGTCAACCTCCACGCCCCCTTCTACCTCAGCCTGGCGGTGGCGCCAACGATGAGGGAGCAGCGGCGGGGCCGAATCATCACCGTCGGCTCGGGGGCCGGACGCAGCCACAGCCGAACCCGCGTTCTACCCTACGCCGCCTCCAAAGCGGGGGTCCACGGCCTGATGCGACAGTTGGCCGTGGAGCTGGCGCCCTTCGGGGTGACCTGCAACGTGGTGGCTCCGGGCCTCATCCTGAGCCCCCTGGGGCGCGAGGGCTGGGAGCGGCGCACTGAGGAGGAGAAGCGGGAGTCGCTGAGCACCATCGCCGCCGGGCGGTTGGGCGATCCCATGGAGATCGCCAACGTCATCGCTTTCGTTGCCTCCGACGAGGCCAGCTACATCGTCGGCCAGACCATCTCGGTCGACGGCGGCCACTGGATGTTCTGATTACTGTTGGCGCGAAGCATTCGCGGCCGCGAATGCTTCGCCCTTGCCAAGCTAGGAGCAGGACTATGCGCATCACGATCGTCGGTGCCGGGGCCATCGGTGGCACCACCGGCGCCTTCTTGGCCAGAGCCGGGGAGGACGTGCTCTTCGTGGACGTGGTCCAGGAGCACGTGGACGCCATCAACCGGCGAGGTCTGACCATCACCGGCCGTGACGAGTTCACCGTCCAGGTGCCGGCCATCACCCCCCGACGACCTCTCCGGTCCGCTGGATTGGGTCTTCCTGTCGGTGAAGTCCCAGCACACCGAGGCGGCGCTTCGTCCCATCGTGCCCCTCCTGGGTGAGAAATCCTTCGTCCTGTGCCTCCAGAACGGCTTCAACGAGCGGCGGGTCGCCGCCACGATCGGCTCCGAGCGCACCCTCGGCGCCCACGTGAACTTTGGGTCGGACTACCTCGGCCCCGGGCGGATCCTGTATGGCAGCGAGGGGGCCTTCTACGTCGGGGAGCTGGATGGCTCCATGAGCGACCGAGTCATCGCCCTGCACGGGAAGCTGTCCCAGTTCTGCGAGGCCATCGTCACCCAGAACATCTGGGGGTACAAGTGGTCCAAGCAGTGTCTCGCCTCTCTCAACTACGCCACCGCGCTGGTGGACGCCGACGTGGGGGACATCCTGGCTCCGGAATGGAGCCGGCGGGTGATGGTGGCGCTGCTAGGAGAGGCCGTGCGGGTGGCCGAGGCGGAGCGAGTGAAGCTGGAGCCCTTCGATGGCTTCGAGCCCGATCTGATGAACCCGACGACGCCCGGGGAGCTGCAGGCCGCCGTGAAGTCGGTGGACGCCATGACCGACGAGTACTGGCGGGCGCCCGACCGGCTGAAGAAGCGCACGGGGATCTGGAGAGACCTGGTGGTGCGCCGCCGCAAGACGGAGGTGGACCACCGGATCGGCGAGCTGGTGAAGCGCGGCAGAGAGTTGGGGTTGGAGCTTCCCCTGAACGCCGCGCTGCACAAGATGATCGAGGAGATCGAGGAGGGCGCCAGGCCCATGAGCACGGACAACCTGCGGGAGCTGGAGCGGCTGGTGGACGCACTTCACCTACTGCCGGCGTAAGGGCAGTGACGGCCGCGTTCGGCCTCCAGCGGGGGTGCACGTCGGTATGCCCAAGGGCAGACAGGCAGGTCTGCCCCCAGGATGGCGACGATCGTTGGGAGGTCTCCATGCATCGAATCGGAATGGTCAACGTGGGCCAATCCCCCGAGGAGGATCTCATCCCCTTCCTGCGGGGAGCCTTACGCGGCCCGTGGAGGTGATCGAAAGGGGCATCCTGGACGATCTGGATGCCGAGGGGATAGCCGCTCTGGGGCCGGACCCCGGCGAAGTCGGCATCGTCTCCAAGCTGCGGGACGGTTCCCTGACCCTGCTGTCCCATCCCAAGACAGTGCCGGCGGTGCAGCGGGTGGCGGACCGGCTGGTGGGGGAGGGCGCCCAGGTGGTGGTCATCCTCTGCGGCGCCGATTGGAGTGCCATCCGGTCCCCGGCCCTGGTCGTGAACCCGGGCAAGCTGTTTCCCTCCATCATCTCCTCTCTGGCTCGCGATCGCAGGCTGGGCATCATCAAGCCGTCGCCGGGGTAGGTGGAGAGGGAGAGGAAGAGGTACGCCGACCTGGGCATCGAGGCGGTGGTGACCGCGGCGCCACCCTCTACCGATGAGAACCGGCTGGCGGCCGCGAGGGAGGCAGCCTCCTTCCTGCGTTCTCGGGACGTGGATCTGGTGTGGATGACCTGCGTCGGGATGGACCAGGCGATGAAGACGGTCGTCGAGGAGGTGGTGGACAAGCCGGTGATCCTGGCTCGAACCCTCCTGGCGGGCGTCTTGAACGAGTTGGTGCCGACAGTGGGTCTTGCTCTCTCAGCGCGATCGCTCTAGCGTCGTGCCCTAGCCGCGAACCGGCAGGACGCTCTAACTGGGGAGGAATGGTGGAAATGGCCGATCTGGAGAAGCTGTTGCGGGAGCAGGTCGATGCCGCCGAGGCCTGGAGGCACGTCGAAAGGCTCTCTACCATAGTTAGGACGGCGGGCACGCCGGAGGAAAAAGAGGCCGTAGATTACTTCATGGCCAGGCTGGCCGAGTACGGCGTCCCCGCCCAGCTGCATCAGTTCGAGGCCTTCGTCAGCCATCCCCTGGAGGCCGAGCTGGAGATCCTGGAGCCCGAGCACGCCTTCATACCCTGCCGGCCGGGCGCCTTTGCCGCCAGCACTCCGGAGGGCGGCATCGAGGCCGAGGTGGTCTATCAATCCTCCGCTGCCGACAGGGGAAGCAAGGAGGGGATGATCTTCGACCGCCAGGCGGGCAAGTCCGACGAGTACAGCGGGGAGAGCATCGCCGGGAAGATCGTCATCACCGCCAGCGGCGGGCCGGACGGTGTCAAGCACGCCCAGGACGCGGGGGCCGTGGCCCACTGCCACGTCTGGCCCTCCGACGAGGACGTGATCCACGAGCGGATCACCACCTCCATCTGGGGCACCCCGACCCCCGAGTCCATCGGCCGTCTGCCGAAGATTCCGGCCATCGACCTCAAGAAGAGGGACGGGGAGAGGCTGAAGGCGCTCTGCCAGCGGGGCACCGTGCGGGCCAGGCTGAAGACCAGGGTGTTCATCGGCTGGAGGACCGTTCTGCTGCCGGTGGCCACTATCGAGGGTCGGGTGGAACCGGAGAAGTTCCTGCTGGTCGGCGGCCACCACTGCTCCTGGTTCGTCGGCACCACCGATAACGCGACCGGCAATGGATGCATGCTGGAGATGGCGAGGGTGCTCCACCTGAACCGGGACAAGCTTCGGCGAAGCGTCCGCATCGCCTGGTGGCCTGCCCATTCCCACGGCCGCTACGCCGGCTCCACATGGTACGCCGACAACGCCTTCGACGACCTTCGTCGAAGCTGCATCGCCTACCTGAACATCGACTCCCCCGGGGTTCGGGGGGCTACCCTCTGGGACTGCTTCTTCAACCACGCGGAGGTGGAGCAGTTCATGGATCGGGTGATGCTGGATGTGACCGGCCGGAAGCAGGAGATCCGGCGGCCCTTCAAAGCCGGCGACCAATCCTTCTCCGGCATCGGGATGCCCTCCCTTGGAGCTTCCCCCATGATCCCGGTCGACTCCCCCGACCGAGCCGTCGTCGGCGGCTCGGGCAACGGCTACTGGTGGCACAGTCCGGAGGACACCCTGGACAAGGGGGATCCCGAGAGGCTGGCCTTCGACACCGGGCTCTATCTGGCCGTCGCGGCGCGGTTGTGCACCGCCGAACTGCTTCCCTTCGAGTTCGTCACGGCCGCGAAGGACTTCGAGAGGCTGCTGGGCAACCTGAAGGAAGCGGCCGGGAGCCATCTAGATCTGTCCCCCCTGTTGACCTCGACCGAACGGTTCGAGGCGGCCGCCCGGCGGCTGGAATCGGCGAAAGGTGGGGCCGCGGGTCCCAAGGCGAACATCCTGAACGAGGGGTTGATGCGGATCAGCCGAATCCTCAGCCCGGTCCTCTACACCGTGGCCGGTGATTACGAGCAGGACCCGGCGCTGCAGGCCCCGATGCTACCGGGCCTGGATCCCGCCAGGAAGCTGGCCAGGATGGATCCGGCCGGCAGCGAGTATCGTCTCTTGAGGACCTGGTTGGTGCGACAGCGGAACCGAACCGAGGACGCCCTCTACCGGGCCACGGCCGAGGTGAACCGGGTGCTCGCAGAACTGAAGTAGCCGTAGGGGCGAAGCATTCCCGCGGGAATGCTTCGCCCAACAGCGCGGACTCTTGCAGTTGACGGGCGGGTTGCCCCAACCCGTCCTACTTTGTTTGGGGGGAGCTGAAGCAATGGAATCGGAACAGCTGCAACGGCTGATGACCGACGTGGTCAACGTGCGGCGCTGGCGGCCGGATCCGGTCGCCGAGGGGGATCTGGCGCAGCTTCTCGTGGCCTTCGGGGCTGCGCCCTCCACCGGCCAGCCGTGGGAACTGCTTCGGCTGGAGTCATCGTCGGCCAAGCAGGCGGCCGTTAGCGCGACCCTGGAACCCCTCATGACGCCGGGGACCGAGGCGGCCCAGGGATGGTTGGCCGAAGCGCCGGTGGTGCTGGCCGTCTGTGCGGAGATCCGCCGGGCCACGGCGCGACTGGGCCAGGCAGGCCGTCTGATCGCCCTGCAGGAGGTAGGGGCGGCCATCCAGAATCTGCGGCTCATGGCCAACAACCTGGGGCTGCGCACAGGGGTCGTGCGAGAGTTCGTGCCGGATCGGATGAGAGAGGCCCTGGGGCTGGAGTGGTTCCTGGAGCCGGTGGCGCTGGTGGCCATCGGCTGTTCCGACGTCTACCTGGAGTATCCGCCCAGATACTCCGTTGCCGAGTTCAGCCGGGTTCACGAGCCGCCGCCTCCCGCTCCATCGGGCACCGAGAGGCCGTTGCCGGCAGCCCCGGCAGCCCCTTCGACCCCCGGGGAGGGGGGATCGGGCGTGCGATCGGCCATCTACCGACGGCGCAGCGTGAGGCGATACTCGGGAGAGCCCCTAGCCCCCGGGGTGCGGGAACGGTTGCTGGAGGCTGCCATCCACGCTCCCAGCGCCGGCAACATGCAGCCCTGGGAGTTCATGGTCCTGGAGGGGAGGGAGGCCCGAGAGGCCGCGGTAGCCGCCACCTATTCGGGGTACTTCGCGGGTCCCGACAACCGGCAGAGCTGGTTGCTGGAGGCCCCGCTGCTGATCGCCGTGGGCGTGAACCGGCGTAGGACGGCCGGTCGGTATGGCGACGCCAACGCTCGCTGGTCGGTCCTGGATGTGGCGGCGGCCATTCAGAACCTGATCCTCACCGCCACGGAGATGGGGTTGGGTAGCTGCTGGATCGGCGGGTTCAAGGAGGCGGAGATGGCCCGAACGCTGGGCGTGCCCGACGGGGTGCAGGTGGTCAGCCTGGTAGCGGTGGGTGCCGCCGCTCACGCCCCGGCCCAGCGCTACCGCATGCCCCTGGAGTTGGTGACCCATCGGGACCGATGGGGTGTTCCCCTCTATGGACCGGAGTCCGGTCGCGACTGATCCAACGGGACGGGTCCCGCCATCCACGGCGATCTTGGGATCGCCGGCAGGAGCCGGCTCCTACGGTTTGCCGGCCACAGGACGTGGGGCGGGGTCTTGGGCCCGCCGCCCGCTCTGCGTTCCCGGGATCGCCGGCAGGAGCCGCTCCGACGGGGTGAAGGCACTGGATCGGTTCCGGCAGGGCGGGCCATGCTGAAGAGCGGCCTGGACGGCCGTATGCGCCACGGCGTCGAGTTCGTCGTCGGCAGGGCTCGCCGGGTGAGCGTGATGGTGCGGGACCTGGTGGAGCTGACATATCTGGCGGCCGGGCAGCCGCTGTAGCTGAACCTGGCGCGGCTGGACTTCAGAGCCTTGGTGTAGCTCGCTGCTCTGGCGGCGGTCGGCATCCCAGGACTCAGGACTGAGGACCCAGGGCTGGTCCTCAGCCCTGGAGATTCCACCGGAACACCCTCTCCTTCGTCCCTGCCAGGTCGCGGATGACTATCTCGAAGTAGCGGGACTCCAGGCTGGGCACCGGGTTGTCCCCAGCGTCCCTCCTGGGGAAGGCAGCGATCCCGGCCTTTCGGGAGCCCTCCTCTATCGGTTTCCAGAAGGGGGTGCCGTACTCCATGCCCTTCTCCTCCCGCAGGTAGATCATCGCCTTGAGGTCCCAGGTGGACATCTCGAGGGCCGGCGCGTCGACGACCACCCGGAAGAGCAGGTATCGCTGGGGATCCAGGCCCGAAGCTGCCTCGGGATGCCCCCGCAGGTACTCGGGGGCGAGCCAGACCACCGATACCCTGGCGCCCCCCTCGCCCCGGTCGGAGCGGGTCATCTGACCGACCTGAGGGTCGTCGGCGGCAGGCGAGGGCGCGGCCGTGGCGTGCGCAGCGGAAGAGGCCCGGGCGGCTGGGGCCGTGAAGGCCCGCCTCGGTACCGTTCTGGCGGCGACCGTGACCAGCACCAACAGCATCGCCGCGAGGAGGGCGGCTCGATGGATGGACATGGATAGCTCTCCGTGCCGGTTGGGGATAACCCAAGTCTAGCATGCCATCGATCCCGTTGCCATAGCCACGGTCCCTGGGTGCGCATCCAACGGTCACCCGGGGGTCTGACTCGAATCCGTGGCCCCGGGATCGCTGGACCACCAATGGTTTACGGAGTAAACTAAGATGCTCCGCGCCGTTGCGGTCAGTTCTCCGCGTCAAAATGATCCCAGGAGGCGAAGATGCGAGGCTCGCAGGTAGTGGCCGGCCATCACGGGATGCCGTCCCTGACCGACATAGATTTCGGCATGAGTCCCTTTACCGTTGCCTGGGAGATCACCCAGGCCTGCGCCCTGGCCTGCGTCCACTGTCGGGCCTCGGCCCAGCCCAAGCGCGACCCCCGGGAGTTGACCACCGAGGAGGGCTTGACCCTCATCGATCGGATCACCGAGATGGGGAACCCGATCCTGGTGATCACCGGCGGCGACCCCCTGATGCGGCGGGACGTCTACGACCTGATCCGCCACGGGGCGGAAAAGGGGCTAAGGGTCTCTCTATCCCCCAGCGCCACGGCGCTCCTCACTAAGGAGCACCTCCAGAGGGCCAAGGACGCCGGAGTGGTGCGGATCCACCTCAGCCTGGACGGCTCCACCCCGAAGATCCACGACGCCTTCCGGCAGGTGGACGGCTCCTTCGCCCGCACCCTGAGGGGTGTGGAGGCCGCCCGGGAGATCGGCCTCTCCCTGCAGATCGGCACCACGGTGACCAGGCGCAACCTGGCGGATCTGCCCGCCCTCTCCGAGCTGATCTCCGGCTTCGGGGCGCTGATGTGGAACATCTTCTTCCTGGTCCCCACCGGCCGCGGTAAAGAGGACGACATGGTGACGGCCCAGGAGCACGAGGACACCTTCCACTGGATGTACGACCTCTCCAAGACGACGCCCTTCGACGTGCGCACCACGGCGGCCCAGCACTACCGGAGGGTGGTGATCGAGCGGACCCGGGCCGAGCTGGGGAAGGACGGGGCGATCCACCAGGCGCTGACGGGGGCCGGCTACAGCTTCCAGGACGGCCTGAACCGTCCCCAGCAGGGGGTCAACGACGGCAAGGGCTTCTGCTTCATCTCCCACACCGGGGACGTCTGCCCCAGTGGCTTCCTCCAGCTATCGGCCGGCAACGTCCGGGAGACCCCCATCGCGGAGATCTACCGGAAATCGAAGCTGTTCCGAGAGCTGCGGGAACCGTCGCTGCTGAAGGGGCGCTGTGGCGCCTGCGAGTATCGGCGGGTGTGCGGCGGCAGTCGCGCCCGAGCCTGGGCCCTCACGGGCGACTACCTGGGCGAGGAATCCCGCTGCCTCTACCAGCCCAAAGGCGGCGAGCTACTGTAGCAGTCGGTGTGGTGGCTGTAGGGGCGGTTCGCGAACCGCCCCTACAGCGTGTGTAGCGTCACGGTGACCTGGTCGTTCGCGAACCGCGCCCCGCCCCTCGGTTTTCCAGCCGTGTGACATTTGTCGCAGAAGGCACGGGCCTCCCGATGGTGTAATTCGGACCAACAAGGCCGAATTAGTGCGGGATGACCCGCAGGCCAACGCCGACACCAATGGGAGGTTGAACGATGGCTGTTACCGCTGCGCAGACAAGCCCGCCGAGGGGCGGGGTCGGTCTCTGGAAGCACGCCCTCATCCTGGTGATCCTCCTCGGCTTCACAGGCCTCGTCATGGGGGGCTTCGCCGTCTATCGGGACCAGGCACCCATCCCCAACAAGATCGTCGACGAGTCCGGAAAGCTCCTCTCCACCGGCCAGGAGATCTCCGGCGGCAAGGCCGTGTACCAGAAGTACGACCTGATGGACTACGGCTCCACCCTGGGCCATGGCTCCTACCTGGGGCCCGACTTCACCGCCGACAGTCTCCACGTGATGACCCTCTCCATGCAGGACTACTACGCTCGCGCCCAGTACGGCGTCGACCTCGCCAGGCTGGGTACCGAGCAGCAGGCCGGCATCACGGCGAAGGTCCAAAAGGAGCTGAAGACCAATCGCTACGATGCTGCCACCGGTACCCTCACCCTCAGCGCGGCCCAGGCCTATGGGCTGGAGCAGGTGCGGGCTCACTACCGGCAGATGTTCACCCAGGGCGACCCGGAGCGGGCGCTGCCGCCGCAGTTGATCCAGGAGCAGCACATGCCCGCGACCGATCGGGCCTACGTGGCGCCGGGGGACCAGATCCGGCAGATCGCGGACTTCTTCACCTGGACCGCCTGGCTCTCCACGGTGGATCGGCCGGGCCTCAGCTACTCCTTCACCAACAACTGGCCCTTCGACGCCGCGGCGGGCAACACCCTGACCTTCAGCTCGGTGATCTGGAGCGCCATCAGCGTGACCCTTCTGGTGCTGTTCGTCGGGGTGATCCTCTTCCTCTACCACCGCTACCGGATGTACATGGAGGAGAACCCCGAAGCGGCCAAGACGCTCAAGCTGAGCGACGCTCCGCTGACCCCCAGCCAGCGGAAGACCGCCAAGTACTTCGCCGTGGTAACCTTGCTCTTCCTGGCCCAAACCCTGGTGGGCGCGCTGCTGGCTCACTACTACGCCCAGGGCGACAGCTTCTACGGCATGGACATTCTGGCGCTGCTGCCCTTCAACATCGCCCGCAGCTGGCACCTGCAGCTGGCCATCTTCTGGATCGCCACCGCCTGGCTGGCCCTGGGGATCTTCGTGGCGCCCCTGGTGGGGGGCCGCGAGCCGAAGCGGCAGGGGCTGCTGGTGGATCTCCTCTTCGGGGCCCTGGTGCTGGTCGTGGTGGGAAGCTTGCTGGGCGAGTGGCTGGGCGCCAAGGGCTTCCTGGGCAACCTCTGGTTCCTGCTGGGCAACCAGGGCTGGGCTTACCTGGAGCTGGGCAGGATCTGGCAGCTCCTGCTGGCCGTCGGGATGGTGATGTGGCTCTTCATCGTCTACCGGGGGCTGCGGCCCGCCATGAAGACCGAGTCGGATAAGGGCGGCCTCACCCACCTGCTGTTCTACAGCGCCGTGGCCATCCCCTTCTTCTACGGCTTCGGCTTCCTGTTCGATCCCAGCACCCACATCACCATGTCGGACTACTGGCGCTGGTGGGTGATCCACCTCTGGGTGGAGGGGATGTTCGAGGTGTTCGCCGTGGTGGTCATCGGCTTCCTGATGGTGAGGCTGGGACTGGTGACCAAGAACTCCACCCTTCGGGCCCTCTACTTCCAGCTGATAATCCTGCTGGGCAGCGGCATCCTCGGCACCGGCCACCACTACTACTGGATCGGCGCACCGGACATGTGGATCTCCCTGGGGGCCGTCTTCTCGGCCCTGGAGGTGATCCCCCTGACCCTGCTGGTGCTGGAGGCCTACGGCCAGTACAGGATGGTGACGGCGGGCGGCCGGGAGTTCCCCTACAGGGCCTCCTTCTGGTTCCTGATCGCTACATCCGTCTGGAACCTGGTCGGCGCGGGGGTGCTGGGCTTCCTGATCAACCTGCCGGCGGTGAACTACTTCGAGCACGGCTCCTTCCTGACGGCGGCCCACGGCCACGGGGCGCTGGCGGGGGTGTACGGGATGCTGGCCATCGGTCTGCTGCTGTTCGCCCTGCGCGACCTGGTGAACCCCCGGTGGTGGAGCGATCGGCTGCTGAAGATCTCCTTCTGGGGGCTGAACCTCGGCCTGGCGGGGATGATCCTGATCACCCTGCTGCCCATCGGGCTGATGCAGGTGGGGGAGAGCTTCACCAACGGCTTCTGGTCGGCCAGGAGCTTCCAGTTCTACCAGCAGCCGCTGGTCCATGCGCTGCTGTGGGCGCGGATCCTCCCCGACAGCGTCTTCATCGGGATCGGGGTCATGCCCCTGGCCTGGTTCACGGTGACCGCTTTCTTCCATCAGCGAAAGGCCCAGGAGGAGTCACCGACGGCCGAGGGTGAGACCCCCGAGGAGGAGAGAAGGAGGCTCAGGGTTCCCGCCTGAGATGGACCCGTGGGGGCGCACGCAATGCGCCCCCACGGTCGGTCGCTCAGCCGCTCGAGGGGCAGGGTGACGAACCGGCATCGATCGTCGCCCCATCCCATGACCCTATTGTCCCGGGGTTGCCGTGGGCGGGACGGGGGTGGGGGTTGCGGTGAACTGCTGGGTCTGATCGGCGGCGCTACCGCTGGTGGCGGGGGCCACCGTGGGCACCGGAGTCGGCGCCGGACTCTTGGGAGCGCCGGCTCCCAGCAGCGCCGCGCCGCCGCCGAAGACCACCAGCAGGACCGCGGAGACGGCGTAGAGCATTCGGTTGGTTCGCTTGTACTGTCGTTTGGGCAGGGTTATTTCGGTCTGTCGCGGCTGCCGTCGCTTCTTTCTCGGTTTTGCCATGGCTGTTCTTCCCCCAATCCCATTGTTGAGCTATCAGCTGTCAGCTATCAGCTGTCAGCACTTCGACCTTCTGTCCGGCACCGTTGCGACTGAGTCTCCCTGCACAACGGGCTTCGCCTGATCCTTCTGGCCGAATCCACAACCCTCTCCTCAGCCAGATCCTATTTCCTGGAAGCTGACAGCTGATGGCTGACGGCCGAGGGCTGCCTTGCGAGGAGGCTGCCCAGCACTATGGCGCCCAGGGACTGGGCACCCGTTGCCAGCGCCATCCGGATGGCTGAATCGTACCAGAAACCCTGCGGGAACATCATTATCAGATTGTCCTTGGTGGGGTCCAGCATCCAGAGGTCGTTGTCGAAGGATATCAGATGGAACTCCAGGAACAGTTGGTCGAAGTTGAACGTCGACAGCACCCCGAAGCCCCCGAACAGCGCCAGGGTGAGGCCGCCTCCCCAGCGCAGGTGGCGACCCAGCGATCGCCAGTAGCTCCCCCTGAGCCACAGCCAACTGGTGCCCAGATAGAGGATGACGAATCCGGCCGCTGCCAGCTGCAGGTCGTAGAAACCGCGCAGCAGCTTCTGCACGTCCCGCATGTGGATCAGCTCCCGCTGGTTGAAGAGGGGACGGACGTCGCCGCCGATCTTCACCGGGACGTCGATGTCCTCCCTCCCCATCAGCAGGTAGCGGCTTATCTCGTCCGCCGCCCTCCCCAGCTCGTCGGGCGAGATTCCGGTTCGTGCCGACACCCCATACTTGGCGAAGCCGGCACGATACCAGCCGCAGTCGGACACCAGCCAGCGAAGGCTGAGGGTGCCGAAAAGCACCGGGAGAGAGACGATGAACAGCCCCGCGACGACGCCCTTCAATAGGCCTGAGAGTCTCATGGGTTACCCTTCAATCTAAACGTGAAAGTGCGCGGTTCGGAGTTCGGGGTGCAGAGCGCACCGGTCGACGCACTTTCACGTTTGAGTTACCTGCTCTGCCCCTCGTTTTCCAGGATCTCCGATGCGTATCGGTCCAGATAGGGGTAGGCCAGCCATACGGTGGCGACCCCGAACAGGCCGCCGGTCAGCAGTCGAAGCTGCCAGTTGCTCTCCCGTAGCCCGAACAGCTGAGTGAAGCCGTCCACCGCGATCGGTAGAAGGAGCAGCAGGTACCAGCTCCAGGGCAGGGCTTTCCACCGCCGCCCAGACAGCCCGAAGGCGAGCCCCGCCAGCCCCATGGCGGCGTAGATCGCCACGTTTCTCTCGCACATGGACATCTGGTAGCCGAACAGGAAGAAGGAGCGGTAGGGCAACTGGTGGCACACCAGCCGGTAGGAGGCGAACAGGGGGCTGGCCAGCCCGTAGAGACCAGCCGCCGTCATGGCCGGGATCGCCGCCGAACCCGCCAGCACCAGCAGGTTGATGCCGTTGGCCAGCGCCAGCCAGTGGCGGGCAAACCAGAAGGAGCCGCTCCGGGCAGCCCGCACCAGCCTCCGAGCCCGCGGGCCCAGGGGGGTCCGGCGGAAATCGCGGGTCTCCTCTACCGTTGCCACGGCCATCGCCTGGGGGGCACCAGCACCTTGCGGAGGTAGTACTCGGCGATCTTCGACTCGAACCGGTGCCTGCCGTCGATCACCACCACCGGGATAGTGCACCCATACTGCGCCTCCAGGGCCGGGTCTCGGGTTATCTCCACCTCCTCGATCTCCAGGTCGAACTCTGCCTGGAGTCGACGAAGCACCTCCCGTGCCCGATCGCAGAGGCAGCAACCCTCTTTCGTGTACAGCACTGCTCTGTGAGCCATGATTGCCAAAAGGTTACAGGGAAAAGGCGAAAGGCACAAGCCTGTGGGGATGGTGGGGTGCGCCGGGCGCGGTGCGAGGATCGGGCTCGCACTACGCACCCAACAGCTGTCCTCGCCGCCGGAGGTAGAGGGCGAGGGGTAGGGCCAGCAGGAAGGCGGCGACGCTGATTACCTGCGCCTCCTTCAGCCCCATCAGGAAGGGGGCGTCCTCCCTCAGGGCCGAGATCCAGAAGCGGCCGAAGGCGTAGAGGGCCACGTACATGGTGAAGAGCAACCCCTCTCGTCTCAACCGGCGGCGCAGCAGCAACAGCAGGCCGAGAAGGGCCAGGTCGTACAGCATCTCGTACAGTTGGGCAGGGTGCCTGGGCTGCGAGTCGGGCGCCAGGTTACCAGGGTAAACGTAAGAGGTCGCCCACGGAAGGCTCGTCGGGGGGCCCTGGTGGTCGCCGTTGATGAAGCAACCGATTCGGCCGATGGCCTGGCCCAGGATCATGCTGGGGGCGGCGACGTCCAGCAGCCGCCAGAGAGGCAACCCCCTGCGGTGAACGGCCACCAATCCGCCCGCGAGACCCCCCACCAGTCCGCCGTAGATGGCTAGACCCCCCTCCTGGACAGCCAGGATCTGCAGGGGGTAGTTGGCGTAGTAGCGCCAGGCGTCGATGACGTGGAAGAGGCGTGCGCCGACCAGGGCAAAGGGCACGGCCCACAGCACCACGTACATTACGTCGTCCTCGGCGATGCCCCGCCGGCCGGCCTCCCGGACCGCCAGTGCCACCCCGACCACGAGAGCCAGGGAGATTATCAGCCCATACCACCGCAGGGTGATGGGTCCACCACTAAAGATGATGGGATCGATGTCGATTACTATAGTAGCGGGCAAGGAAGCTCCTCCCGGTGGCTGTCGTGCTGAACGGTGGCGAAGCAGTTGAGACGAGAGATCCATCGCCTCGCACGCGACGTCGACCCGACCGTCGTGCTGAGCGGTGGCGAAGCATCTCAGACGGCAGGGATCCTTCGCCCGGGTCAGGATCACGATGGAAAGGTGCCGTCTTTGACAGGGTTCGTCGATAGCTCAACAGATTATATAGCCTCGTCGCTCTTGCCGCAAAGCCGGATCGTGCTATCATGTGGTACTGGATTCTCCCTGCTACCCCGCTTCGATTCCCACGCCGTTATCCTCCTGCCCGTATCCCGGGCGAAAGGAGCGCAAGGTGTCTGAGACCGCGGTGGCCATGGGCCATTCACACGACTATGAGATGAAGGTGACGAGCGGGCTGGTGGCGTCTTTGGCCCGCATTCTCGCCCTTGCGTCTCTGGGGGCCGGCGCGCTTTTCGCCCTCTTGTGGTTCATGGGTCCCTCGCCGTGGAATGCCCTCATCGTGCTGGCGGCGGCCATCTTCGGGGCTGCCTCTCTAGCCAGCATAGGGCTGGTCAGGGCTGGCCGTACGGTGTCGGCTGCTTATCTGCTGGTGGCTTGCGGACTGCTGCTCATCGCGGCCTGCAGCTGGTCGGCCGGCACGCCGGTGATCTCTGCAGCCTACGTGGTACCGGTGATGCTGGCAGGGCTGTTGCTGCGACGACCCGTGGTGATTGCCTCGGCCGGCGTGGCGGTGACCCTCTTCCTGCTCCAGGTGGCTACCGGGCACATCGACTCGGGGCTGGTGGCCATGACTCCGGCTGAGAGCAGGGTCAGCAGCATTCTGGCGGTGCTGGCCGTTATCCTCCTGCTGTCCCTGCTGGCCTACGAGTACTCCAGCCGGCTGGCCTTTGCCATGGCGCAGCTGGATGCCCGAGCGAAGGACGCGGAGCGGCACGCGGGCGAGCTGGAGATGGCCAAGGCCGAGATCGAGCGGCGGGCCAACGAGTTGGCCGCCACCAAGAGGGAGATCGAGAGCAGGACCCAGGTGAGCATGGGGGTTGCCGCCGAGATCCAGGCCATGGCGAAGGAGCTGGCCACCACCTCCAGCGAGCAGGCGAGCGGCTCCACGGAGCAGGCCGCCGCGATGGGGGAGATAGTGGCCACCATGGAGGAGTTGAGCCGGGCGGCCATCCAGATCGCCTCCAACAGTGCCGCGGTATCCCACCAGGTGTCCAGCGCACTGGAGGCGGCGGAGACGGGCCACCAGGCGGTGGAGGAGACCATCGCGGGGCTGGACCGGATTCGCACCGAGGTGCGCAGCGTGGCGGAGAAGAACCTGACCCTGGGGCAGAAGACCCAGGCCATCGGGGAGATCATCGAGGTGATCTCGGAAATCGCCGACCGCACCCATCTGCTGGCCCTGAACGCCGCCATCGAGAGCGCGGCGGCGGGGGAGTATGGGCGCAGGTTCAGCGTGGTGGCCAGCCAGGTGAAAGAGCTGGCCACGGAGGCGAAGAGCGCAGCCCACCAGGTGAGGGTGGCGGTGGCGGAGATCCAGCGGGCGGCCAGCGCCACCGTGTTGGCGGCGGAGAAGAGCGAGGCGGACGTGGAGGTGGGCGCCGGGCTCGGTCGAGGGGCCGGGGAGGCCATCACCCAGATCGTGGAGACCGTCCAGGAGGTGGCCGGCGCCGCGAGGGAGATGCTGATGGCGACCCAGCAGCAGCAGAGCGCCAGCGAGCAGGTGGTCAGCACCATCCGCCAGATCGAGCAGGTCACCCGCCAATCGGCCGAGGGGAGCAGCCAGATCTCCCAGACGGTGAGCCAGTTGATCGCGGCTGCGGGGCGGCTGGAATAGAGCAGCCAGTTGCACGCGGGCAGGCGGTAGTTGTACATTGATGACAGCTTCAGCCTGTCGTCAACGGGAGGCGCAGACCCACCCCTCGCAGATGCCGGCGGGAGATCGCGAAAGGAGGATCCGGTGACCTACGTTATCAACGAGCCCTGCATTGGAGTGAAGGATACCTCGTGTGTAGAGGTATGCCCGGTGGACTGCATCCATCCGACGCGGGAGGAGGAGGGATTCGAGGCCGCGGAGCAGCTCTACATCAACCCCGATGAGTGCATCGATTGCGGGGCCTGCGAGTCCGTCTGCCCGGTGAACGCCATCACCTCCGATGCCGAGCTGCCGGAGAAGTGGCAGAGCTTCCTCCAGAAGAACGCCGACTACTATAAAAGTTAGTGGATCGTTCCTCAGGTAGGGCAGGGGTTTATCCCCCGCCGCTGGCCGCACGTCTGCACCGGGTGGCGGGGTACAAGACCCCGCCCTACGGCACCGAATCTTAGGTCCGGCCGTAGGTGGCCGCTAGCTCCCCAAGTCGAGCGGCAAGCTGAGGGCTCAGCTGGTTGGCGGTGAATCGCCAGTTCCAGTTGCCGCTGGGCTGGCCCGGCAGGTTCATGCGGGCTTCGCTGCCGAGCCCCAACACGTCCTGAAGGGGCGCCACCGCCACGTCGGCGACCGAGGCCAAGGCCAGCCGCAGCAGGTCCCAGTGGATCTCGCTGCCATCCCTCCCCAGGTAGCGGAGGATCGAGGCCCTCTCCTGGCGGGGCCGTGAGTTGAACCATCCCACGGTGGTGTCGTTGTCGTGGGTGCCGGTGTAGACCACGCAGCGGCGCTCGAAGTTGTGTGGCAGGTAAGGGTTGCGGGCGTCCCCGCCGAAGGCAAACTGGAGCACCTTCATGCCGGGGTAGCCCAGGGTATCCCGCAGCGCCTCGACCTCCGGGGTGATGATCCCCAGGTCCTCCGCGATCACCGGCAGGGGGCCCAGCGCCCGCTCCAGGGCGCGGAAGAAGGGCTCGCCCGGGCCCTCCACCCAGCGACCCCGTTCGGCGGTCTTGTACTGGGCCGGCACCTCCCAGTAGGCCTGGAAGCCTCGGAAGTGGTCGATCCGCACCAGGTCCACCTGAGATAGGATCACCCGGAAGCGCTGCACCCACCAGCCGTACCCCTCTTGAACCAGGATGTTCCACCGGTAGAGGGGATTCCCCCAGCGCTGGCCCGTCCTGGCGAAGTAATCGGGCGGCACCCCGCTGACGACGGTGGGGTTGCCCTTCTCGTCCAGGTGGAACAGCTCGGGCCTCGACCACACGTCGGCGCTGTCCAGGGCTACGAAGATCGGGATGTCCCCGACGATGCGGACGCCCCGTTCGTTCGCGTAGCGCTTCAGCACCGCCCACTGTCGAGAGAACTCGAACTGGGCGAAGCGGTGGAACCGGATCTCCCCCTCTAACCGCCGGCGCCAGTGCTCCAGCGCCTCGGGCTGGCAGGCAGCGATCTCCGGCTCCCACCGGCTCCATGCCGCTCCGCCGTGGGCCTCCTTGAGCGCCGCGTAGAGGGCGTAGTCCTCCATCCAGGAGCCATTCAGCCGGCAGAACCGCTCGAACTCCGCTCGCTGCTGGCCGCTGGCGCTGTCCCCGAATCGCTGGCAGGCCAGGTGAAGAAGGGGCAGCTTGAAGGCGGCCACGGCGTCGTAGTCGACCCGAGCTGCGGGGAGGGCCGGAGCCTGGTCCAAGTCCTCCCGGGAGAGGAAACCCTCCTTGGCCAGGATCTCCAGGGAGATCAGGAGAGGATTGCCCGCCATGGCCGAGGGCGAGGCGTAGGGGGAGTTGCCGTGACCGGTGGGGCCCAGGGGGAGCATCTGCCACAGCCTCTGGCCCGCCGCCTCGAGGAAGTCGACGAACCTTCGGGCCTCGGTGCCCAGGTCCCCGATGCCGTGAGGGCCAGGGAGGGAGATAGGGTGCAGCAGGATGCCGGCCTCCCGACGAAGGTAGTCGGGGGCGTGCCTCTTGGTCATGAACGGGATTCCTCTCTTCTACGAGGCCGCCGTTTGCCCCTGAGGGCGAACCAGCAGGATCGGGATCCCCGATTCCCGGAGCACCTGGTCTGCGACGCTGCCGAACACCAGCCGCCCCAGGCCGGACCGGCCATGGGTGGACATGACGATCAAATCCACCCCTTCCCCCCGGGCGAGGCGGACGATCTCTCGGGCCGGGCGGCCCCGGACCACCTTCGCCTGGACGGGGATATCGACCAGCTCCCGCCGTTGGGCGACCTGGTCGAGGTACTCGTGGGCGGCTTGCTCGCTGGCCTCCATGGCCTCCACCGACATCACCACCTCGGCTCCGGCGGTGGCCCCCGCGTCAACGGCGGCCGCCACCGGCAGGGTGGTGACCACCTGCAGCAGGGTGAGGCTCGCCTCGAAGCGACGGGCGACGGCAACGGCGTGGGGTAAAGCAGCTTCAGCCAGGGTGGATCCATCCAACGGGACCAGAATGCGATGGTACATGCCAGCCACCTCCTCGGCTAGGGTTGAGTCCCCCACCGTGTGAGGGCTCCATCCGCTGCAATTGTGATGGCATCAGCATGGAATCGCAACCCACCTTCGGTTCTATTTCCCGTACTGGGCGTACACCATTTGGGATAGCTCCGCCTCGGCCCGTATCTCGTCCTCCGGGGTGCCCCCACGGCTCATCACCACGATGACGTAGCTCCCCCCGGTTCCATAGACGATGCCGGCGTCGTTCCACACGTCGTCCAGCTCTCCCGTCTTGTGTGCGACGGCGGCCTCGGGGGGTAGCAGCGCAGGCAGCCGGTCGTTGACCGTCTGCTGGAGCAGCAGGCCGATCATCTTCACGCTGGCGCTCTTGCCGACCAGGGATTGGCTCGCCAGCAGCTGAAAGAAGTGAGCCATGTCGCTGGGGGTGCTCCAGAGGTCGCCGTCCACCGTGGTGGTGTTGGTCATCCCCAACTCCCGGGCAGCCGACTCGACCTCCGGCCACCCGCCGATGTCGCGAGTGAGGGCGAGGGCCGCCGCGTTGCTGCTGAGGGTGATCATGGCCTCGAGGGCTTTGCTGACCGTCGGGGTGTCGTCTGGGGCGAACCCCCCGTCGGGCTCATCCTGGATCACGTCGTCCTCTTCGATGGTCACAGTGTCGTTCGGGGAGAGGCTACCCCTATCCAAGGCCTGGAACACCCGGTACATCACGAACAGCTTGTACATGCTTGCCGTGGGGAAAGAGCTGTCCGCGTCGATCGACACGGTTCGACCATCTTTCAGATTGACGGCCGCGACCCCGCAGACCCCGTCCAGGCCCGAAAGGTAGTCTGTCAGGCTGCTTTCCAGTTCCCGATCCTCCGGGCCGTTGCCGGCCGAGGCGGCGGTTGCCGTTGGTGCCGGTGCCACAAGGCAGGACGCGCACAGGGCCAGCGCCAGGGCTACCCTGATAGCCTTGCCGAATACTGCCCTTCCTCCCGAGAATCGCAGCATCTTGGCCCCCTTTTCCGGAAGACATAGGCCATCTACCGCAAATTGGGAGCCTCAGGGGTGGGTGCCCCCTCCAGACGGGCCGCCCAAGGCTAACCCTGATCGTGCTTCTCGTCCCCGCGCTCCGGCTCAGGGGATTCCTCGGAAGCAGGGGTGGCGGCCGCCGGCTGGAAGGGAGAGGGCTCGCCGGCGTCCAGGGGGCGAGTCGGCTCGTCGACCAGCGGCTGCTCCTCTATCCATTCATCGGGCGTCTCCGGCGTGCCGGAGGTTTGGTCGGCCGCGTCGGCGCCGATGATGTCGGCTGCCTCCGATAGGTCGAATTTCGGTTGCCGCTCTTCGGCTTTTCTCCCCACGGATCGGACTCCTGAGGACCCGGGGGCCCGGCGGCTCGGAGCTGCCGGCCTAGCCGTCCTGCTGCCGCAGGGCGGCCACCGCCGAAGGTCCGTCGGGCCGGAAAGGTTCGACAGTCGGAGGTGCACGTTTCGGGCCGGCCGGCCGGCCGAGCTCCATCGGAAGACCCTGGTTCAAGATCTTGACAACTTCGCGCCGGGTGGTACAATTGCAAATGAAAACTCCTTGCAACAAGGGGAATGGGATGACAACGGAGTCGACGGAACAGCTGAGTTCGACGGCGCGGCGGGCCATCAACACCACGGGGCGGCGGATGACGTCCCAGCGGGCGGCCCTCCTGGAGATCATCCAGCAGTCCGAGGAGCACCTCGATGCCGAGGAGATCCATCGCCGGGCGAGGGATCGGGGGGAGAGGATCAGCCTCTCCACGGTGTACCGGACCCTGGGACTGCTGAAGCAGCTGAAGCTGGTGGACGAGCTCCACCTGTGGGACGAGCACCACCACTACGAATCCAGGAGCCCCCAGGAGCACTGCCACCTGCTGTGCCGGGTGTGCGGCGGGGTGACGGAGGTGTCGGGAGCGGTGGTGGAGAGGATGAAGACGCTGGCGGCGAAGCCCCACGACTTCACCATCGAGCGGGGACAGATCGATTTCGTCGGCGTCTGCAACGGCTGCCGTGGGGCCGTGGCGGGGAGACAGCTCTCGTAGCAGTCGGTTCCTGCCGGCGACCGTCCCCGCAGGGGTCAACGCCGCCGGCCATCAAGAGGACCATCGCCGGCGGCGATGGGGATCCGTCGCCAGGTAGTTGCAAATGGATCGCAATAGCAGTACACTGGCTTCAGGCAGGCGCGGGGCCGCCCACTCTGAAGGAGGGACAACGATGACCCTGGACATGGTTCGACGCGGCGACCGCGTTCGCATTCTCAAGATCGACGATCCCCAGGTTCGGTTCCAGGCTATCCGCTTCGGCATCGGCGAGGGCGCCGACGTGCGCTGCGCCGAGAAGCTCCCGGCCGGACCTGTAGTCATACGTCGGGGCCGGCAGGAGATCGCCATCGGCCGCGGCATCGCCCGCAGCATCAGCGTCGAGGCCCTGTAATGCATGCCCACCACGGCGGTGTGACCCTGGGCCACGGGCACAGACACCATGGGGGGCGTGGACCTCTCTTCTCGCCGGCCCGGCGGATCGTCCTGGTCGGCAACCCCAACACCGGCAAGTCCGTTTTCTTCAACGCCCTCACCGGAATCTACGTAGACGTCTCCAACTTCCCCGGAACCACCGTCGACATCGCCCAGGGACGCTGGGGGGACGACCTGATCGTCGACACCCCCGGCATCTACGGCGTCGCCTCCTTCAACGACGAGGAGCGGGTCGCCCGCGACATCATCCTGAAGTCCGACCTGGTGGTGAACATCGTCGATGCCGTCCACCTGGAGCGAGACCTCTTCCTGACCCAGCAGCTGATCGACATGGGGATACCCCTGGTGGTGGCCCTGAACATGATGGACGAGGTGGAGGCCCAGGGGCTCAAGATAGACGTGGGGCAGCTGGAGGAGACGCTGGGGGTGCCGGTGGTTCCCACCGTTGCCGTTCAGGGGCGGGGCATGGATGAACTGAAGGACGTCATTTGCCACGCCCGACCGGGAAGGGTCGATCCCAGCCTGCTGGCGAAGCTGAAGTCCTGGTACGGCTCCACCGCTCCCAACCCGGAGCTGCTGCTGGCGGCCGAGGGGGACCTGGAGGTGGCGGCCAGGGCCGGCCTGAAGCCCCAGGGCGCTCGGGAGGAGCTGTACCTCCACCGGCGGCAGCGGGTCAACGATCTGGTCTCTCGAGTGGTGCTCGATACCCGTGAGGAGGGGGGCTTCGCGGAGAGGCTGGGTCGATGGATGGTGCAGCCCCTCACGGGGATCCCCATCCTCGGCGGCGTGCTGGTGGTCCTCTACTACCTGATTGGCTTCCTGGTAGCCCAGCAGGTGGTGGGCTTCACCGAGAAGACGGTCATGAAGGGCGTCTACGAGCCCTTCGTCCGGGGGCTGGTGGAGCGCTTCCTGGCGCCCGACTCCCCTCTCGCCACGGTGCTGGCGGGCGAGTTCGGTCTCTTCACCATGACGGTCACCTACCTGTTGGGGCTGCTGCTTCCGCTGGTGATCGGCTTCTACCTGGCGCTGGCGGTGATGGAGGACTCCGGCTACCTGCCCCGCCTCGCGACCCTGGTGGACCGGGCGCTGACAGGCTTGGGGCTGAACGGCCGGGCCATCGTGCCGATGATCCTGGGGCTGGGCTGCGTCACCATGGCCACCATGACCACCCGCATCCTCGGCTCGCAGCGGGAGCGGCGGATCGCCGTGGCGCTGCTGGGGCTCACCATCCCATGCTCCGCCCAGTTGGCGGTGATCACGGCGATGCTGGCGGCCCTGGGGCCGGGCTTCGCGCTCCTCTACAGCGCCATCATCGTGGCCATCCTGGTGATCGTGGGGACCCTGCTGAACCAGATGATGCCCGGGAAATCCACCGGGCTGCTGATCGATCTGCCACCCCTGCGGATACCCCGCACGGGGAACGTGCTGCGGAAGACCCTCAGCAAGGTGCAGATGTTCCTCTCCGATGCCGGGCCCCTTTTCGCGATCGGGTCGGTGCTGCTGAGCGTCGCCCAGATCACCGGTTGGCTCCAGGGGGTTCAGGATCTGCTGTCGCCGCTGACGGTGGGGTGGATGCAGCTGCCCAAGGAAGCCGCCACGGCCTTCGTGATGGGCTTCGTCCGCCGGGACTACGGCGCCGCCGGGCTGCTGAACATGCAGTTGACGCCCCAGCAGACCCTGGTGGCCCTGGTCACCGTGACCCTGTTCGTTCCCTGCATCGCCTCGGTGATGATGCTGTTCAAGGAGCGGGGCTGGCGGGAGGCCGCGGTGGTGTGGGTCGGTTGCCTCGTGGCCGCCTTCGCGGTGGGCGGGGTGATTTCCCAATTGCTGATCTAACGGGGTGCTGGATGTAAGCCATGGCCAAGAAGGAAGAACGATCCCAGCGGATAGACGAGACGGTCGTCGAGGCCTGCGGCCTGCGTCGATGCCCTCAGTGCGGCTACGCGGTCGACGATCCGATGGTGACCCGTTGCCCCCGTTGTTGGGGATTGGTGCCCGGGAGGAGCTGCGAGGGTTGCACCGGCTGCTCGATGCACCCGACGAGGTAGCGGCCGTCTCTTGCCGGGAGCACGCGTCCTCGCCCGCCCCCGGTCGATGGCCTCGATGACGTAGGGTGGGGGTTTATCCCCCGCCGCCCGCCGGTCGTGGTTGTCCGGGCGGCGGGGTACAAGACCCCGCCCTATGCCGGGCCGGCCGCTGTCCGGGCGGCAGGGCAGAGCGCCCTGCCCTACATCGTCGACGCCCCCTACGGTACTCGAACGAAAGTGCTAGAATCCCGTAGAATCCGCGGGGTTGCGGGTTTCCTCAGCACCGATCATCGACTTCCGGAGGATAGCCATCGCCATCCGCATGGTGGTGACGGCCGACAACCACCTGGGCCGGCACTACGACAGGATGTTCCCTCAGAGGCTGGAAGAGCGGCGGACATGGCTGCGCCGGGGTTTCGCCGCGGCGGTGGACTACGCCCTGGAGCAGCGGGCCCACCTCTTCCTTCAGGTGGGCGACCTCTTCGATTCCCCCGAGCCCCGCAACGTGGAGCGGCAGTTCGTGGCCGAGCAGCTCGCCCGCCTGCGGGCGGCGGGAGTGCGCTCCCTGGGCATCGGCGGCAACCACGATACCACTCGGATGCGGAACGGCCGGTCCCCGGCAACCCCTCAGGGGAGCTTCGCCCGTCTCGGCGGCCTGCGACTGCTGGGCGATCCGGCTGGGGATGGTAGAGACGCGACATGTCGCGTCTCTACGACGTGGGTGGATGCCGAGACCTTCGAGATCGAGGGGATGCGGGTCGCCGTGGGTGGGATGCCACCCGACCCTACCGCACCGGCCGGATCGGATCCTCTGGAGGGGTTGGAGTGGCGGCCTGAGGCCGACGTGACCCTCCTGCTGCTCCACGGCAGCCTGGAGGGACACGTGTACCCGGGTGCCCCGGAGCCGATCGTGCGGCGGCAGACGGTGGAGAAGCTGGAGGGCGTCGACTGCCTGCTGGTGGGCCACGTCCACCGCTTCGCGGCCTTCCGCTGGGGCGAAAGGACGGTGGTGGTGCCCGGTGCGACGGAGCGGATGACCTTCGCCGAGGTGGAGGCTCGTCCGGGCTTCGTCTACGTAGAGGCCGAGCCGGGCCGGCCGCCGAAGCTTCAGCAGCTACCGGTGGAGTGCCAGCCCCGGGAGCAGTTGGTGATCCCCACCTCGGAGTTGGAGGAAGATCCCGCCGAGAGGGTGATGGCCCGCATGGAAGAGGTTTGCCGGCGGGAGGCCATGGTGCGGGTGTCGCTGGAGGGCCCCATCTCCCGCCAGCGCTACCACGACCTTCGGTTGAGGGAGATCGCCGAGTACGGTGCGGCTCGCTGCTTCTTCCTGGATCTGGACACCACCGGCCTGTACGTGGAGGACGCGCAGATCCCCTCGATTGCTCGAGGCGGCAGGCTCTCCCAGCGGGAGGAGTTGGCCCGGTACGCCCGGGAGCAGTGGGAAGCGGCCACCAGCGAGCAGGAGAGGGCTCTCATCGAGGAAGCCACCCGAGCGATCCTGGAGGAGTACCAGTGATCCTTCTCAAGAGGCTTCGGGTCGAGAACTTCAAGCTGCTGCGGCAGCTGGATCTGGCCTTCCCTCGGCAGGGGAGCGTGCTGGTGGAGGGTCTGAACGAATCGGGCAAGTCCACCCTCTTCGAGAGCGTCTTCTACGCCCTCTACGGCGTCCCCCTGGCCACCGAGGGCAGGGGGAGGGGGAACCTGGAGAGCGTGATCCACTACGAGGCGGAGTCCGCTACCGTCGAGCTGCTGCTGGAGGTGGGCGAGACCGAGCTGGAGGTCCGCCGCGGGTTGGCCCGGGGGAAGCCCAGCCAGGCTAGCCTGGTGGTGCGTCCTGCCGGGGCGCCGGAGGAGCGGGTGGCCGGGGTTCTGGCCGTCAACGCCCGAGTGGTCGAGGAGCTGGGCGGGCTGGACGGCGAGGCGCTGCTGAACTCCTGCTTCGTGGAGCAGAAGAAGCTCTCCAAGCTTGAGGACCTGGCCGGCGGGCAGCGGAGGGACTCGCTGCGGAAGCTGCTGAACCTGGAGCGGCTGACGGAGCTGGCCGACCGGTTCAAGGTCACCCTCCAGGACGAGCGGATGCTGGCCGAGGCCAGGGATCGTTTGGAGATGGCCGAGGTGGCGGCTCAGCTGCCCGACGTGGCCTCGGAGAGGGCCGATCTGGAGGCGGCGCTGCGAGGCGCTCCGTTGCCACGGCGGGAGGGCGAGGGTCCTCCCGAGCCATCCCCGACGAGGCCGTCGACCGGCTCGGCAGGAGCCTCGCCCTCCCAAATGAATGGGGACGATCCGGCTGAAGCCTCGATTCCTCGATCGGCAGAAGCTGGGGAGAGAGCCTGGGCAAAGATCGCTGCCGACCTCGCGGCCGTCCGGACCTCCCGGGCCTCGCTTAGGCGGCGGGGTATTCTCGCCCTGGCGGGGAGCGGGCTGATACTGCTTCTCGCCGCGGCCCTCTTCGCCTCGGGTCGCCAGGCTGCCCTCTGGGTGCTCCCCCCGATGGTCGTGCCGGTGCTGATGGCGGTGGTCTCTTTCCGTTCCATGGGCGAGCTGGCCGGCAAGGCGGCCCAAGGGGAGTCCCAGCTGGCCCTGCAGCGGGACCTTCTGGTGGCGAAGATGGGCGAGCTGAAGGGCCGGCACAGGAGACTGGGGGAGAGGATGGGAGACTTGGGCGCCCCCGAGGTGGAGGCGTGCCGGCTCCATCTGCGGAAGCTGGCCCGCGAGCTGGAGGTGAGGCGCCGGGCCGCCCTCCTGGTGGAGGGGGCCGTGGAGCGCATGGTTCGCATGGTGCTGCCCAACACCGAACGAAACCTGGGGCAGATCCTTCCCCTGCTGACCGCCGGCCGGTACCACGAGGCGCGGATCGCCGAGGATTACCAGACCGAGGTGTGGGACGACGCTGCCGGTCGCTACGTTTCCAAGAGCGTCTTCTCGGGAGGAGCCAGGGACCAGTTCTCCCTGGCGCTCCGCCTCTCCTTCGCCCTGGCCACCCTGCCCCAGGAGCTGGGGGCCACGCCGGGCTTCCTCTTCCTGGACGAGCCCCTCAGCTCCTTCGACGGACCCCGGACGGAGGCCCTGGTTCAGCTACTCACCTCCGGCCGGGTAGCGGAGAGCTTCAGCCAGATCTTCGTCATCTCCCACAATCGCTCCTTCGACCTGGCCGCCTTCCAGCACCGGCTCGTGATGCGGGAGGGGCGGGTGGTGGATAGCAGCCTGCCCCGGCCGTAGGATGGTGGCCTCTTTTCGGCACTTCTCCTCCTGCCCCTCCTGGGTACCCCGTGGAGCCCGGGCATAATCTTCACGGGGATCGATCAGGAGGCCGAGCCGCCCTCCGAGGATCGGGGAAAAGAGGCGGCGTAGCGGGCCGGATCCTGGCCCACCCCGCGGGGCACCGAAGAGGCCGCGGGCGATGGGAGTGGAGCGGGCCTCCTGAGACGCCGCCGCAGGCCACGGCGGCGAAGGACCAGTCTCGGTCGTGCGATTGCGGGGCGAAGGACGCCGGTCGTCTGGGGCTTGACGCCGCCCTCGATTCCTCCTACAATCCGTCCGAAGCAACTCGGTTGCATGGTGCAATCCTGTTGCGCATCCTCGCCGCCGCGGCTTCCGGGAAGGGTCACGATGGTTGGTGCTGTTAGCCAGGTGATGGAGATCTTCGAGATCCTGGTGGATTCCCCCGACGGTATCGGTGTGAGCGACCTGAGCCTACGGCTGGAGATCAACAAGGGCTCCACCTTCCGGCTCCTCAGCACCCTCGAGGGCGCCGGCTACCTGGTCAAGAACCCCATCACCGGCCGGTACGAGCTAACCCTGAAGCTGCTGGCCCTGGTCAACCGCCTCACCGACCGGCTCGGCTTCCCCGGTAGCTCCCAGCCCATCCTCAGCCGGCTGGCGGCCGAGGTGGGGGAGCTGGTGCAGCTGTCGGCGGGCGACGGCGAGCAGCTGTACGTCATCGCCAAGGCCGAGGGGGATGCCCGGATCGCGGTGAAGTCGCTGATGGGGCGGGTGATGGCCCTGCACGCCAGCGCCGCCGGAAAGGCGTGGCTCAGCGCCTTCCACCTGGATGAGGCCACGGGCATCGTGGCCCGGCAGGGGCTCCAGGCCCTGACCGATCGCACCATCACCGATCTGGGCACGCTGCGGGCCGAGCTGGAGCGGGCCTCTTCCCTCGGCTACGCAACCCAGGAGGAGGAGTTGATCCCCCACGTGGCTGCCGTCGCCGTGCCGTTGAGGCACCGGGTGACTGGGGCGCCGCTGGGCGCCATCGACATCGTCGCGCCGACCTTCCGGTTCCCCCTGGAACGCCGGCTCGAGTTTCTCCGTGCCCTGCAGGCGGCGGGGGAGGAGATCATGGCCATCTGGCCGGAGGGCTTCGCCCACGGGTTGCGGGTGAGCCATTCCGCCGATCATCGGGTGCGTTCGGGCAGCTAGTGTCTGGCTAAGGAGGGACAGCCATGGCGACAACCACGACGGGACCGCGGGTGATTCGGGCTCCCCGCGGCGGTCAGCTCAGCTGCAAAGGGTGGGAGCAGGAAGCGGCTCTCCGCATGTTGATGAACAACCTGGATCCCGAGGTGGGCGAGCGCCCGCAGGATCTGGTGGTGTACGGCGGGCGGGGGAAAGCCGCCCGCTCCTGGGAGGCCTTCGACGCCATAGTCCGCGAGCTGCGGCGGCTGGAGAACGACGAGACCCTGCTGGTGCAGAGCGGAAAGCCGGTGGCCGTGTTCCGCACCCACGAGGATGCGCCCCGGGTGCTGATCGCCAACTCCCTCCTGGTTCCCCACTGGGCCACCTGGGAGGAGTTCGACCGGCTCGAGGCGATGGGTCTCACCATGTACGGCCAGATGACCGCCGGCAGCTGGATCTACATCGGGAGCCAGGGGATCGTCCAGGGGACCTACGAGACCCTGGCCACGGCCGCGGATCGGCACTTCGGCGGCACCCTGCGCGGGAGGCTGGTGCTGACCGCCGGCCTGGGCGGCATGGGGGGCGCCCAGCCCCTGGCCATCACCATGAACGAGGGCGTCGCCATCATAGCCGAGGTGGACGAGCGCCGGATCCAGCGGCGGCTGGAGACCGGCTACCTGGATAGCTGGACCGCGAGCCTGGACGAGGCGCTGGCGAAGGCGCGCGAGGCCCAGGAGGCAGGGCGGCCCCTCTCCATCGCCCTGCAGGCCAACGCCGCCGACGTGACCAACGAGCTGATCCGGAGGGGGATCACCCCGGACATCGTCACCGACCAGACCCCGGCCCACGACCCCTCCATGTACGTGCCTCAGGGGATGAGCGTTGCCCAGGCCGAGGAGCTGCGGCGCACAGATCGGGCCCGCTACGTGGAACTGGCCTATCGCTCCATGGCCGAGCACGTGAAGGCGATGTTGGAGTTCGTCCGGAGGGGCGCCGTGGTCTTCGACTACGGAAACAACCTGCGGCAGCGGGGCAAAGAGGCCGGCGTGGAGGACGCCTTCAGCTACCCGGGCTTCGTCCCCGCCTTCATCCGGCCGCTCTTCTGCCGGGGCAAGGGGCCCTTCCGGTGGGCCGCCCTCTCCGGCGATCCCGAGGACATCTATCGCACCGACGAGGCTCTCCTGAGGCTCTTCCCCGAGAACGCCAGCATGAAGCGGTGGCTGACCCTGGCCCGCCAGAAGATCCACTTCCAGGGTTTGCCCGCCCGCATCTGCTGGCTGGGCTATGGGGAGCGGGACCGGGCGGGTCTGGAGTTCAACCGAATGGTCCGGGAGGGGGTGCTGAAAGGGCCGGTCGTGATCGGCCGCGATCACCTGGACGCCGGTTCCGTGGCCTCCCCCTATCGCGAGACCGAGGCGATGCGGGACGGGTCAGACGCCATCGCCGACTGGGCGATCCTGAACGCTCTGATCAACTGCTCGGCCGGCGGAAGCTGGGTGAGCGTCCATCACGGCGGCGGTGTGGGGATGGGCTTCAGTCTGCACGCCGGCCTGGTGATCGTGGCCGACGGCAGCGAGCGGGCGGAGCGGAAGCTGGCCAGGGTGCTGAAGACGGACCCCGGCATGGGGGTGGTGCGCCACGCCGACGCGGGGTATCCCGAGGCGATCGAGACGGCCCGGGAGCTGGGCATCCGGCTCCCCAGTCTGGAGGAGTAGGTGCTCGTACCGCCTCTCCCCTTGGGAGAGGCCGACCGAGTGCAGCGAGGGCGGGTGAGGGCTGAGACGTTGCCAACCAAACAGCCCTCACCCTGACCCTCTCCCAAAGGGAGAGGGAGACAATGAAGAGGAGGTGCCCACGATGAGGATGTCGCTACGATGGCCATTGGTTGGGTTAGCCGCGCTCGCGGTGGTCGCGGTCGTTGCGCTGAGCGCGTGCCAGTCGCAGCCGTCGAGCTCCGCGGGAGGCACGGCGGCGGGAGGAGCGAAAGATGTCAAGATCGGTTTCTTCGGCCCGCTGACGGGCGACTCGGCCTCCGATGGCACCAGCGCGAAGAACGGCGCTGAGATGGCCATCAACGAGCTGAACGCGGCCAACGCGATCCCCGGCGTCAAGCTCGTTCTGGTCCCCTACGACGACCAGAACAAGTCGGAGCAGGCTTCCAGCGTTGCCCAGAAGCTGATCGAGCAGGACAAGGTTGCGGCCGTGGTGGACGGCTCCTACAGCACGCCCTCTCGGGCGGCGGGTCCGATCTTCCAGCGGGCCAAGCTCCCCATGGTAGTCGCCTACGCGGTGCACCCTGAGATCACCAAGGCCGGCGACTACATCTACCGGATCATCTACGTGGGCCAGGTTCAGGGCCAGGCGATGGCGGACTACGCCACCAAGAAGCTGAACTACAAGAAGATCGCCATGCTGAACGTGGACAACGACTACGGCAAGAGCATCGCCGAAGGCTTCGACGCGGCGATGAAGAGCGGCGGAGGGACTGTGCCCATCGCCCGGACCTACTCCATCGGCCAGAAGGACTTCGCACCCCTGATCACGGCGGTGAAGGACTCCAGCCCCGATGCCCTGTACGTGGTCGGGTACTATGCCGAGGCTTCCCTGATAGTCCAGCAGGCCCGGCAGATGGGCTTCACCAAGCCGATCGTGTCCACCGACGGCGTGGACTCTCCGGAGTTCCCCAAGCTGGCGGGCAAGGACGCCGAGGGCGTCATCCTGACCACCGATTTCTCGCGGCAGGATCCTCGCCCGAAGGTCCAGGACTTCATCAAGAACTACAAGGCCAAGTACGGCGGAGGCACCCCGGACTTCCTTGCCGCCTCGGCCTACGACTCCGTGGCCGTCCTGGCCGACGCCATGAAGCGGGGTGGGACCACCCCCGATCAGATCAAGGGCGCGCTGCCCGCGACCAACATCGAGGGCATAGCGGGCAACGTGAAGTTCGACAAGGACCGCGAGGTGGTGAAGACCATCTTCCTGGTGAAGGTGCAGAACGGCGAGTTCCAGTACGTGGACAAGTTCGATCCGGCCGCTAAGTAGGGTGTAGACGCGGAGAGTGGGAGACGCACGATCGCCTCTCCCTTTGGGAGAGGCCGACCGAGCGCAGCGAGGGCGGGTGAGGGCTGAGACGTTGCCAACCAAACGGCCCTCACCCCGACCCTCTCCCAGAGGGAGAGGGAGAGAGACAACCCCGTCCCCCGTCATAAGGACAAGATGCTTCAGCAACTTGCGAATGGTCTGACAATAGGCATCGTCTACGCCCTGATAGCCACCGGGCTCGCCCTGGTTTACGGCGTGCTGCGGGTACTCCACTTCGCCCACGGCGGCGTCTACATGGTGACGGCCTACGTGGCGCTGTTTCTGATGGTGGCCAGCGGCCTGCCCTTCTGGCCCGCGCTGGCCCTGGCGCTGGTGGTGGCAGGCGTCCTGGGCGTGTTGATCGAGAGACTGGTCTACCGGAGGTTGCGGGGGGAGTCGCCCATCGCACCCCTCATCGCAGGCGTCGGGGTGTACATCTTCCTGGAGGACATGCTGCGTCGAGCCGCCGGCCCCTATACCAGGCCGTTTCCGACCGACTTCCCCGGCAGCGTGATCTTCGGCCCCGTGCAGTTGACCTTCAAGCAGGGGCTGGTCTTCGCCGCGAGCCTGCTGGGGCTGGCCCTGCTGGTGTACCTGATCCGCGGAACAAAGGTGGGCCTCGGCCTCCAGGCCGTAGCCCAGGACAGCCAGACCGCGGCTTCCATGGGGATCGACGTGAACCGGGTGGTGGCCCTCACCTTCTTCGTTGGCAGCGCCCTGGCCGGGCTGGCGGGCGTGCTGGTGGGGATGTACTTCAACGCCGTGGAGCCCGGGATGGGCGCCATTCCCGGCATGAAGGCCTTCGCCATCGTGGTGCTGGGCGGGCTCGGGAGCGTCCCCGGCGCCGTGGTGGCCGCGCTGGCTCTCGGGTTGGTGGAGACCCTGGCGACGGGCTACTTCAACCTGCCCCTGGGGCGCGACGCCATCGCCTTCGTGCTGCTGATCGCCATCCTGCTCTTCCGTCCCCAGGGGCTGTTCGGGCGGTCCGTGGACAAGGTGTGAGTAGCTCATTGTAGTAACGACTTCAGTCGTTGGTTCCTCGTGGTTACGAACGACTGAGGTCGTTGCTACGCGCGGCTCGTATCGGTTAGCCCGGTCCTCGGGGCCGAGGTCGAGTACACGAAGAGGTTATCCCTTTGGTAGGGCTGGACAGCTACGCGCTCACGGTTGGGATAGTGGTGGGTATCTGGGTCCTGATGGCCCTGGGCCTCAACATCATCACCGGCTACGCCGGCCAGGTGAGTCTGGGCCACGCAGCCTTCTACGCCTTCGGTGCCTACACCACGGCGATCTTGACGACGAACCTGGGCTGGTCCTGGTTCGTCACCATGCCCCTTTCGGTGGTGGTGGCGGCCGGACTGGGGGTGCTGCTGGGGTTGCCGAGCCTCCGGCTGAAGGAGGACTTCCTGGCCATCGTCACCCTGGGTTTGGGCCTGGTTACCCAGAGCCTGGCCCTCTACCTGCCCTTCACCGGCGGATCCCTGGGGATCGGCGGCATCCCGTACCCCTCCGTCGGCAGCTTCAGCTTCGGCACCGACACCTTCTTTCTCATGGTGGCGATCCTGGCTGCCCTGGGAGTGGCGCTGAGCCTCTGGCTGGACCGCTCCTGGATAGGCCTCGGCTGGCGGGCGCTGCGGGACGACGAGCTGGCCGCCCGAGCCATGGGGCTGGACGTCACCCGGCTGAAGGTGCTGGCCTTCGCCATCGGGGCGGGCTACGCGGGGCTGGCCGGCTCTTTGCTGGCCCACCACCTGGGCTTCATCATCGCCTACAACTTCGGCTTCAACGAAAGCATCACAGCGCTGGCGATGATCGTGGTCGGGGGCATGGGCACCGTCCGCGGGGCGCTGTTGGGGGCGCTGCTGCTGGGGATGGCGCCCGAGCTGTTCCGGCCCCTGGCCGAATACCGGATGTCGGTGTACGGCGCGTTGATCGTGGCCGTCATGGTCTTCCAGCCGGGCGGTCTGCTGGGCGAGCGCTCCTGGGTCGCCCGACGGCTGCGGGCTCGATCCCTCAAGTGGCGGGCGAAGCATGGCTGAGCCTCTACCGGTCCTCCTGGAGATCCATGGCCTCACCCGCCGCTTCGGTGGTGTCACCGCCCTCTCCGAGGTGAGCTTCGGGGTGGCCGCCGGCTCCATCACCTCGCTGATCGGCCCCAACGGGGCGGGCAAGACCACCCTCTTCAACGTGGTCACCGGCATCATCCGGCCCACGGGCGGCCGGGTGGTCTTCGAGGGCCGAGACGTGACCGGGTGGGGAGCCCACCATCTGGCCCGCGCCGGGCTGGCCCGGACCTTCCAGAACATGCGGCTGTTTGGCACCCTCACGGCTCGAGAGAACGTGATCGCGGCCCTGGGCGCTCGGATGAACCGCGGCTTCTTCGGCGGATTGCGCCGCAGCCAGGACCCGAAGCTGGTGAAGGAGGCAGAGAAGCTGCTGGCTTTCGTGGGGCTGGAGAGGCAGGCTGGGGAGGTGGCCAGGGAGCTACCCTACGGGATGCAGCGACGTCTGGAGCTGGCCCGAGCGGTGGCCCTGGAGCCGCGGCTGCTGCTGCTGGACGAGCCGACGGCGGGGCTGGTGCAGGCGGAGATCGAAGATCTGCTGAGGCTGATCGACGACCTTCGCAGGCGGGGAATGACCGTTCTGCTTATCGAGCACAACATGGGGCTGGTCATGGGGCACAGCGACCACGTGGTGGTGCTGGACCACGGGGCGAAGATCGCCGAGGGGGATCCCGCCGGCGTCAGCGCCGACCCCAAGGTGATCGAGGCCTACCTGGGTCGCGAGGACGACGAATGACCGAGTTGCTGCGGGTTGACCAGCTGATCGTTCGCTACGATCGTGTGGAGGTTGTCCACGGGATATCCCTGGCAGTGGGGGCCGGCGAGCTGGTGGCCATCATCGGCGGCAACGGGGCCGGAAAGACCTCGACCCTGAGGTCGGTGGCCGGGCAGATCTCGCCGGCCGGCGGGAAGATCCTGCTGGAGGGGCGCGAGGTGACCCGAATGGCCGCCCACGAGCGGGCGAGGATGGGGATCGCCCTGGTGCCCGAGGGCCGCAGGGTGTTTGCGGGGCTCTCGGTGGACCAGAACCTTCTGGTGGGGGCCTACGCCCGACGGGACCGGGACGTGGCCTCCGACGTGAAGCGGGTGAAGGAGCTCTTCCCGATTCTGGGGGAGCGGGCCGGGCAGCCGGCGGGCACCTTGAGCGGCGGCGAGCAGCAGATGCTGGCCATCGGCCGGGCGCTGATGGCGCGGCCTCGGATCATGCTGATGGACGAGCCGAGCATGGGGCTGGCCCCGAAGGTGGTGGCCGACATCTACCGCACGATAGCGGAGCTGAAGCGGCAGGGGGTCACCATCCTTCTGGTGGAGCAGAACGCCCGGAAGGCGCTGCAGGTGGCGGATCGAGGCTACGTCTTGGAAGCCGGCTGCCTCACCTTCCACGCCCCGGCCTCCGAGCTCGCCACGAACCCAGAGGTACGCAGGGCCTACCTGGGGATGGGCGCGTAGGAAGATGATCTGGGGCAGGGCGCTCTGCCCTGCCGCCCGAACCTACGAGTGCTGGGCGGGCGGCGGGCACAGGGTCCCGCCCTGCGCTCGAAATCTCCCTCTCCCTCTGGGAGAGGGTCGGGGTGAGGGCATTATGAGCCAGGCAGCCCTCCTGATAGAACACGCTGCCGAGATGATCACCCTGGCGGGACCGGCCGGCCCCCGGAAGGGGGCGGCCCAGGGCGAGCTGGGGCTGATACCGGACGGTGCCCTGGCCGCCGGGGAGGACGGTCGGATCCTGGCCGTGGGCGCCACCTCCGAGGTGCGCGCCTCGGTGGAGGTGGCGGCCGGGGCTCGGGTGATCGATGCCTCCGGAAGGACGGTGCTCCCCGGCTTCGTGGATCCGCATACCCACGCCGTCTTCGCCGGCGACCGGGCCGACGAGTTCGCTCGGCGGCTGGAGGGGGCCGGCTACCTGGAGATCCTGGCCAAGGGGGGAGGGATCCTCAGCACCGTTCGCGCGACCCGGGCCACCTCCGCCGAGCAGCTGGAGCTGCGTGCGCGGGGCTACCTGGAGGAGATGCTCCGCCACGGCACCACGACGGTGGAGATCAAGAGCGGCTACGGCCTCTCCACCGAGGACGAGCTGAAGATGCTGAGGGTGGCCGCTGCCCTCGGGCGGAAGGGGCCCCAGAGGGTGGTGCCGACCTTCCTGGGTGCCCACGCCGTCCCGCCCGAGTATCGGGGCCGGCCGGAGGCCTACGTCGACCTGGTCGTCGAGGAGATGATCCCCCGGGTCGCCGCCGAGGGGTTGGCCCGCTACTGCGACGTCTTCTGCGAGCGGGGAGCCTTCTCGGTGGAGCAGAGCCGGCGGGTGCTGGAGGCCGGCCTGGCTCACGGGCTGGCGCCCAAGATCCACGCCGAGCAGAAGTCCTCCCTGGGGGGCGCTCGACTGGCCGCCGATCTCGGCGCCGTCTCGGCCGACCATCTGGAGCACGCCACCGAGGAGGAGATCGCCGCCCTCGCCGAGGCCGGGACCGTCGCCGTGCTGCTCCCGGGGGCAGCGCTGATGCTGATGGAGACCACCTGGGCGCCCGCCCGTCGGCTGATCGGGGCGGGGGTGCCGGTGGCCCTGGCCACCGACTTCAACCCCGGCAGCTGCCCGATGCTGTCGATGCCCCTGATCATGGGGCTCGCCTGCCTGCGGCGGTTGCTGACCCCCGCGGAGGCCGTGGTAGCGGGGACCCTGAACGCGGCCTACGCCGTGGGGCTGGGGGAGGAGGTGGGCAGCCTGGTGCCGGGCAAGCGGGCCGATCTGGTGATCCTGGAGGCGCCCTCCCACCTCCACCTGGCCTACTGGTTCGGCCGGAACCTGGTCCGCACCGTCCTCAAGGACGGCCGCTTGGTGTGGGAAGCATAAGGAGGCTTGACTGTGGCGGGCCTGGTAGAGTGCGTACCCAACTTCAGCGAGGGCAGGGATCCTGCCGTCGTCGATCGGATCGTCGCCGCCATGATCGCGGTGCCGGGGGTCCGTCTGCTGGATAAGAGCATGGACGCCGGCCACAACCGGTCGGTGGTCACCATCATCGGGGGCCCTGAGGCCGTGGGCGAGGCGGCTTTTCGCGGGGTGGCGGAGGCGGCGAAGCTGATCGATCTGCGCCATCACCAGGGGGAGCATCCCCGCATGGGCGCCGCGGACGTGGTCCCCTTCATCCCCATCCGTGGGGTCCAGATGGCCGACTGCGTGGCACTGGCCCGGCAGGTGGGGGAGCGGATCGGTCGCGAGCTGTCCGTCCCCGTCTTCCTGTACGAGGAGGCGGCGACCCGCCCGGATCGAAAGAACCTGGCCGAAGTGCGCGGCCCGCAGTTCGAGGGGCTCCTTCAACTGGTGGGCACCGATCCCTCCAGGACCCCCGACTTCGGCCCCAACGCCCTGCACCCTTCCGCCGGCGCCGCGGCCGTGGGCGCTCGCCACCTGTTGGTGGCCTACAACGTCTACCTGGACACCCCGGACCAATCCATCGCCAAGGCCATCGCCAAGGCGGTGCGCCACCAGACCGGCGGGCTGCGCTACGTCAAGGCTTTGGGCATCGCACCCAACGAGGCGGGGCGGGTCCACGTCTCCATGAACCTGGTCAACAGCTCGGGCACCCCGATCCATCGAGTGATGGAGATGATCCGGTCCGAGGCCGCTCGCTACGGCGTCACCACCGTGGAGAGCGAGGTGGTGGGCCTCGTCTCGGCCGAAGCCCTTCTGGATGCGGCGGAGCACTACCTGCAGCTCAACTCCTTCTCCCGCTCCCAGGTGCTGGAGTACCGGTTACTGGAGGACCTCTATTCCCCTCTCCCTTTGGGAGAGGGTCAGGGTGAGGGCTCTCCCACCGATTCCCGCCTATCCTCGAAGGGTGAGGGAGACGTCGCCCCTGCCCTTATTGACGACTCCGTGGCCGGCTTCAGCGCCCGGGTGGCCTCCTCCGAGGCGGTCCCGGGGGGCGGCAGCGTCTCCGCCCTGATGGGCGCCCTGGCCTCCGCCCTGGTCGCGATGGTCTCCCGCCTGACCCTGGGCCGGAAGCGGTTCGTCGCCGTGGAAGGGAAGATGAAGGGGCTCGAGGGGCGGGCGGAGCCGCTGCGGGCTCGGCTTCTGGAGTTGGTTGAGGAGGACTCCGCTGCCTACCGGTGCTACATGGAGGCATTCCGTAAGGCGAGAGACGGGGGCCCCGAGGCTTCCAAGCAGCTGCAGGAGGCCTCCCTGCGGGCGGCGTTGGTGCCGCTGGAGAGCGCCCGCACCTCCCTGGAGGCCATGGAGCTGGCTCTGGACGCGTGCAGGCTGGGGAACCCGGTGGCTCGAACCGATGGATGCGTGGCGGCACTGGCGGCTCATGCGGCGGTCCTGGGTGCCTGCCTCAACGTTCGGGTGAACCTTTCCTCTCTGAGTCCCGAGCAGAAGCCGGAGGCCCTGGAGGCCGAGGTGGCATCCCTGGAGCAGAGGGCTGCGACCCTGCTGTCGGAGAGCTTGACGCTGGCAAGAAGCGCAAGCTAGGCGGTTTCCTTTTTCCAGGAGGCGAGAGCTGAGGGCGCGGCGGGCGAGGCACCCATCGGCGATTGCACCGGCAGGGTTTCGTCCCGTCCATCCGGACGGTGGAATGGACTACCGAAGGGGGGCAATCGCATCCCTCTGGACGGGATGCTTTCCCCTGGATCCGCAGGTTGACCAGAGTAAATGAACCTGCTACGCTCACTCGCAGCTGCACATCGCGACCAAGACTAAGCTGTCATCATTCCTGTAGGGTCCGCGCGACTCTTCCCTCACCCGCCGGAGTTGGCCCTACCTCATTGCACCCCCTTCTTTCAAGGAGGTCCCGACAGCGGATGGTCCAGGTGCCTCGGGGCGCAACGGGTAATCACACCTCCAGTGCCGGCGTCGATGGGCGGACGGTGGAATCCGTCCCGCATCAGCCACACGGGTGCAGGCTAGCGGTTGCGATCACCCCGGGTCACCTTCCCCTGCAGCGTCCCCGCGACGTTTGGTCGACCGCTATCCCCCGGCCTCCTCCACGGTGCCGTCCTCTCGGCCCTGGGATCCCGGCATCAACCTCGAGGAGGTAGCGTCTCTTCGCGGTTTTCGCATCAAGGTCACATCCTGCCGAAAATACCATGAGGAGGTTACCGTTGAAGGACTCAATGACGCGCCGAGACTTTATCCGGCTGCTCGCACTGGGCTCGGGTGGCGTGATCCTGGCTGGGTGCAGCCAGGCCGCCGCACCCGCAGCGCAGCCTACCGCTGCCAAGGCCGCCGCGCCGGCTGCCACGTCGGCGCCCGCGGCGCCTGCTGCTACTTCTGCCCCCGCGGCTGCAGCAGCCACCTTCAAGCCGACCAGGCCCGTTACCATGATCTGCCCCTGGGCGGCGGGCGGAGGCACCGACCAGGTGGCCCGAATGGTGGCGACTCTCCTGGAGAAGGAGTTCGGCCAGCCGGTCAACGTGGTGAACCGCACCGGCGGCGGCGGTGCC
This sequence comes from Chloroflexota bacterium, assembly GCA_021845945.1. Next base: position 9,624 of record JAJZRD010000004.1, on the reverse strand, counting down.
GTGGGCCACACGGCCGGTGCCACGGCCGATCCCGACGGCCACACCTTCACCATCGTGACCGTCGAGATCGCCATGATGCACTGGATGGGTCTGGCCAAGGTGGGACCCAAGGACTTCGCCCCCATCGGCCAGGTGAACTTCGACGCGGCGGGCGTCCAGGTGAAGGCCGAAGCCTCCTGGAAGACCGTCAAGGAGTTGCTGGATGAAGCGAAGGCGAACCCCGGCAAGCTGAAGGGCTCGGGTACCGGTAAGGGTGGTATCTGGGACCTGGCTCGAGCGGGCATGCTCAAGACCGCCGGGCTTCCGGTGGATGCCATGCCTTGGGTTCCATCCGAAGGGGCAGCTCCGGCCCTGCAGGAGTTGATCTCCGGCGGCATCCAGGTGGTAACGGCCAGCCTGCCGGAGGGCCGATCGCTGATCGAGGCCAAGAAGGTCAGGGCGCTGGGCATAATGGCGGATGACCGGCTGCCCAACTTCCCCGACGTCCCGACCCTCAAGGAGCAGGGCATCAACTGGGTGATGGGTGCCTGGCGCGGCTTCGGCCTTCCCAAGAACACCAAGCCCGAGATCGTCGCCGGCTACGAGGCGGCGCTGAAGAAGGTGTTCAACTCGGCCGAGTTCAAGGATTTCATGACCAAGGGCAGCTTCGGCGTGAAGTGGCGCGACTCCAAGGAGTTCGGCAAGTTCATGAACGAGACCGACGACACCATGGGCAAGATCATGAAGGAGACCGGGCTGGTCAGCTAAGAGGAAAGCTTGCCTTCCTGTCGGGGCCATGGCAAGGACTCCTTGCCATGGCCCCGGGGGGCACAAGACGGATTCGCTGGAATGATTCTCAGACATTCGGCCTGGCCAGCTGGGAGAACTACGATGAAGCTTTCCGACACAATTCTTGGGGGCGCGGCTGCAGTCCTGGGCGCTGCCGCTTTCCTGGATACCCTGAGCTTTCCAAAGATGGCCGATGGATCGCCCGGGCCGGCCCTCTTCCCCCAGATCCTCGGGGTGCTCCTGGTCATCTTTGGGCTCATTGTCATCGTGCAATCCACGCGGCCTCATGCAGCGGAGGAGAATCACTACGAACCGGTAGCGATTCTCAAGGCCGGCGGGGTGCTGGTGGGTATCGCCCTATACGTGGCCTTCGTGCATAAGCTGGGCTTCTTGATCACGGCTACCGTCATCATGCTGGGCATGATGCTGATGATGAAGGTCCGCCTTCGGGTCGGATTGCCGGCCGCCGTGGCCATAGCACTGTTCAGCATGGTGCTCTTCGAGAAAGTGCTGCGAGTCCCATTACCGCCTGGTATCCTGGGAGGGTGACATGGAGGCTGCTCTGAGCGGGATCAGCCATCTGGCGGATCCCACCATAATCATCACCATCGTTCTAGCGTCGGCGCTGGGGTTGCTCTTCGGCGCCATCCCAGGTCTCACCGCCACCATGGCGGTGGCCCTCCTGGTGCCCTTTACCTTCTTTATGGATCCCATTCCGGCCCTGGTCGCCATGGTTACGGTGTCGGCCATGGCGATCTTCGCGGGCGATATCCCGGCCGCCCTGGTGCGCATACCGGGCACTCCTGCCTCAGCGGCCTACACGGACGAGTCCTACAAGATGACCCAGAGGGGCCATGGGGAACTGGTCCTGGGGGTCGACGTGGTCAGCTCGGCGATCGGAGGCCTCGGAGGTGCCATCTGCCTGATGGTGGCGGCCTCGCTGCTGGCGGAGGTGGCCCTTCAGTTCACCTCCTTCGAGTACTTCTGGATGGCGGCCATGGGGCTGTCGGCTACCATCATGGTGGCCTCGGAGTCTCAGGCTAAGGCCGGTATCGCCGTACTGCTGGGGCTGCTGTTCTCCACGGTCGGGCTGGACATCACCCTGGGGTTTCCTCGCTTCACCTTCGGTGAGGTGGAGCTGTTGAACGGCGTCGACTTCATTCCCGCCATGATCGGCCTCTTTGGGGTGGCGGAAGTCATCCGCAACGTACTGAGCGGGGACGTGACGTTTAAGCCGGTCAAGGTGAAGGCCGAGAACATATTCCAAGGGGTGGGGAAGGTCCTCTGGCGATACCGGGGCAACATGCTGCGCTCGGGCATCCTGGGTGTGATCGTCGGCATCATGCCCGGCGCCGGTGCCGACATCGCCGCGTGGCTGGCTACCGCCATCTCCCGGCAGCGCACGAAGGAGCCGGAGAAGTTCGGCACCGGCCACATCGAGCCCATCGTGGACGCCGGAACCGCCAACAACTCGGCCCTCGGTGGCGCCTGGGTGCCTGCCCTGGTCTTCGGCATCCCCGGCGACTCCATCACCGCCATCGTGATCGGCGTGCTGTTCATGAAGGGGTTGCGGCCCGGACCGGCGATCTTCGACGAGCACCCGGACATCATCTACTCGGTCTACTTCTCCTTCATCCTGGCGAACATCCTGATGGTTCTCTTCGGCTACCTGGCCATCAAGGGTTCCACCTACATCCTGAGGGTGCCGCGGAACGTTCTGCTGCCAGCCATCGTGATGTTCTGCATCGTGGGCGCCTTCGCCATCAACAACTCCCTCTTCGACGTGGGGGTGATGCTGGCCATGGGGGTAGTGGGGTACTACCTCGAGATCAACGGGGTGCCTGTGGCGCCGGTGGTGCTGGGGCTGGTGCTGGGGCCGATCCTGGAAAAGAACTTCATGTTCAGCATGATCAAGACTAACTGGGACATGACGCTCTTCTTCAGCCGGCCGGTGGCGGCCGTGCTGGGGCTCATCACCATAGCCATCTGGCTGACCCCGGTCTACCCGAAGCTGATGAGCAGGGGCCGGAAGACCGAAGCGGCGTAGCTCCCGACGGAGGAGAAACCAAACAGAATATGCAGGATATTCAGGAATAAGCCGTACTGCTCCGACACGTAGATCCTGATAGGTGTCATCCTGAGCAATTAGGTGTCATCCTGAGTGATAGCGAAGGATCTCCGGCCGCAGGGAGATGCTTCGCTTCGCTCAGCATGACAGTACCCATCACCTTCACCGTGGCGAAGCAGTGGTGTCTATCCTGACAATCCTGACAATCCTGTCTATCCTGTTCGTCCTTCTCCGCGTCTCCGTGTCCCCGCGTCCGGTCAGGGCATCACCTGGTTCTCGAAGCGGCCGTGGTAGTGGGCACGCCCCTTGCACTCCTGGAAGATGAACTGGCAGATGGCGGTGCCAGGGTAGATGGCCAGGGGTACCGGTCCCACGTTGATCATCTCCAGCACCTGCTTGTTGGAGATGCCCGGCTGCATGAAGCTGGCCGTCATGTGGACCATCAGCCCCACCCGGGCGAAGCGGCTCCGCCCCTCCAGCCAGCCACACAGGCTGTCGGGTAGGGTTATCCGCTCGACGGTGATCCCGTGGACGGCCTGGCCCGGCATCAGCAGCAGATGGTCGTCCACCTCGATCAGCTCCGTGAGGTCCTCGAAGCTGGCGTCCTCGGTGACCGGGTGGATGTGGGGCAGGGCCCGGAAGACCCGGAACTTGTTGTCCAGGTGCAGGTCCACCGAGGCCGGGCCTACCTGATCCTCGGAGAAGGGCTCTATCCGGATGGATCCCTCCCGGATCAGCCTCAGGATCTCGTCGTGGGTCAGTATCGACATGCTCGTCCTCTCAGGCCGCCGCCGGCCGCTGCCGTCTTCCAGCGATGGTCAGCAGGTTCTCCACGTAGACGACTCCGGCGGTGTACCAGCCATCCCTCTCGGCCGCCTGGCGCTCCTCGACGCTGGCCACGGTGCCCTGAAGGCGGAGGGTGCCGGCCACCGATTTCGCCGTGATCTGGGTGGGATCGGAGATGCGGGCGTCGCTATCCAGCGCTGCCCTCACGTCCTGCTCTATCTCGTGATCCGGGCGCCGCCGGTCCGCGGAGATGGTGAGCTCGTTGGAGACGTCCACCACCCCGTCCGTTCGCCAGCTGTCATCCTCGGCGGCCCTGCGCTCCGCCTCGCTGGAGACGGTGCCGGACAGCCGCACTATCCCCTCGGCCACATTGACCACCACGCCCCGATCATCCACTCGGGGGTCGCCGGCCAGAGCCGTGGCGATGTCCGCGGCGATCTCGTCGGCCGGCCGGAGCAGGTCGGGCTTGACCTGGAGCCCGTTCCTCACCTCGGCCACTCCCTTGGTCCGCCAGGCATCCTCGGCGGCCACCATCTTGTCGACGTAGCGGCCGACCGTTCCGGTTAGGGTCACCACACCCCGCTGCACCTGGACCGATATCCCCTCCGGTCGGAGGCGGGAATCGTGGTCCAGGGCGTGCCGTACCTCAGAGGCTATCTTATCGTCCGTCAACCGTTCAGCCATCGGCGTTTCCACAGCTGTCAGCGTTCAGCCATCAGCTTTCAGCAGGGGATCCAGGCTGACCGCTGAAGGCAGAAAGCTGCTGAGCAACGAGCATGCCACCCGCGCGACCGAGGAGGCGGGGGCACCCACGATCCTAGCACCTGGCCCAGTCTCATGCCACCCCCGCGACCGAGGAGGCGGGAGGGCGAGCCACCGTGCGATGGAAACCCCGGGAATCGCGGCGAATCCCATGGCATGGCCTGTGCGACACTGGGGGTTTTTCCGGCACCGGTTGGCGGTCAGGATCCCCCGAATGGGGGGGACGAGAAACCCCCGCGAGGGGGAAGCGGCAGAGGGAACCGGTGGCACGGGACGTGCGCTTGACATAAGACGCAACGGTCGCCGGAGCGACCGGCGCGAACCTTAACAGCCGAACAGTGGTGAGAGGGCGCGGCATCTCGACGAGAGGCGTCACTCTGATGGGTTCGATCCTGGCCCAGGACGAACGCTGGCGGCGTGCTTCATGCATGCAAGTCGAACGGGCCGGTGAAAGCCGGCCAGTGGCAGACGTTTGAGTAACACGTGGGCAACCTGCCCCCAAGCGGGGGACATTCGGCCGAAAGGCCGGTAAATCCCCCATGTGGCCTCCGGGTACTAGGCCCGGCGGCTAAAGCCCAGACGGCGTTTGGGGAGGGACCCGCGCCCCATCAGGCAGTTGGCGGGGTAACGGCCCACCAAACCGATAACGGGTAGCTGGTCTGAGAGGACGGCCAGCCAGACGGGGACTGAGACATGGCCCCGACTCCTACGGGAGGCAGCAGCAGGGGATCTTGCGCAATGGGCGAAAGCCTGACGCAGCGACGCCGCGTGGAGGAGGAAGGCCTTCGGGTCGTAAACTCCTTTTGCCGGGGAAGAAGGCCCCCGTTGGGGCTTGACGGTACCCGGCGAATAAGCCCCGAACAACTACGTGTCAGCATTCGCGACAATACGTGGGGGGCAAGCGTTGTCCGGTCTAACTGGGCGTAAAGAGCGCGTAGGCGGTGGTACCCGTCGGCCGTGAAAGCCCCCGGCTCAACCGGGGAAGGGCGGCCGATACCGTATCGCTATGAGGGCAGCCGGAGGAGGTGGAACTCCCGGAGTAGCGGTGAAATGCGATGATACCGGGAAGAACCCCAGTAGCGAAGGCGGCCTCCTAGACTGTTCCTGACGCTGAGGCGCGAAGGCGTGGGGAGCGAACGGGATTAGGAAACCCCGGTAGTCCACGCAGTAAACGATGGGCACTAGACCCGGGGGGCGTTGACCCCCTCTAGGTCGCAGCTAACGCGCTAAGTGCCCCGCCTGGGGAACTACGGCCGCAAGGCTGAAACCCAAAGGAATTGACGAAGATCTACACCAGCGGCGGAGCACGTGGGTTAATCCGAACCTGACCGTAGAACCTTACCAGGGCTGGATGCCGGAAGTAGGACCCGGAAACGGGAACGACCCGTAAAGGCGGGAGCCGACACAGGGGCTGAATGGCTGCCGTCAGCTCGTGTCGTGAGACGTTGGGCTCAGCCCCAGAACGAGCGAAACCCTCGCTGTTAGTTGTCCCTCCTCAGTGAGGGACCCTCTAGCGGGACCGCCGGGAAACCCGGAGGAAGGAGGGGACGACGACCAGTCGGCATGGCCTTAATGCCCTGGGCTTCACACGTGCTACAATGACCGGTACAAAGGGATGCCAAGCCGCGAGGCGGAGCTAAACCCAAAAAGCCGGTCTCAGTTGGGATTGCAGGCTGCAACTCGCCTGCATGAACGTGGAGCCGCTAGTAACCGCCGGTCAGCCATACGGCGGTGAATGTGTCCCTAGGTCTCGCACATCTAGTCCGCCGTGTCCCGAATGCCGACTCCCCCGAAGGCCTGCTTGCCCCCGCTAACCGTGAGGTTAGCGAGGACGGTGGGGCGAGGGTGGAGACGGTAATCAGGGATACGGGCGTAGCAAGGTGGCCGTACCGGAAGGTGCGGCCGGCAAGTGCCTTTCCGGCACGACGGGCTAAGTCCCGCTCGTGTTGCCGGACAGTTCGAGTAATCCCTCACGCCTCTCTCGAGGCGCCTCGCCCTCTCACCACTGTCGGCCCGCACCTTTACAACCAGATAGCTTCCATTCCGCTCACGAGTCAGCAGTATCAAGCTACGAAGGGCACGCGGGGAATGCCTAGGCACGTGGGGCCGATGAAGGACGCAGCTGGTTGCGATAAGCCACGGGGAGCCGCCAGCAGGCCTCGATCCGTGGATCTCCGAATGGGGCAACCCGCCCGGGGCAATACCCGGGCACCCCGTGCGCGATAAGTGCGCGGGGAGGGAACCGAGGAAACTGAACCATCTCAGTACCCCGAGGAAAAGAAATCAACCGAGATTCCCCGAGTAGCGGCGAGCGAAACGGGAACAGCCCAAACTCGTCTGTCTTAACGGTCTGCAGGCCTATGGCAGATGGGGGTTGTAAGCCGTGGCAGGACCTCTGCAGCAGGTCCGGGGAGTTACCAACGTCGAACCTAGCCGAATCCCTTGAAAGAGGAACCACAGAGGGTGCCAGTCCCGTAGGCGAAAGGTCCGGCGCTCCCGCCACGAGCTTGAGTACGACGGGGACCGAGGCCCTGTCGGAAGCAGGGGGGACCACCCTCCAAGGCTAAATACCCCAGTGACCGATAGCGTACGAGTACCGCGAGGGAAAGGTGAAAAGAACCCCGGAAGGGGAGTGAAATAGAGCCTGAAACCGTGTGCCTACAGACAGTCGGAGGGAGAAATCCTGACGGCGTGCCTTTTGGAGAAGGAGCCGGCGAGTTACTCTGCGTGGCCGGTTAAGGGTGTAAAGGCCCGGAGCCGCAGCGAAAGCGAGTCCTAACAGGGCGTTCGAGGTCGCACGGAGTAGACCCGAAACCGAGTGAGCCACCCATGGACAGGGTGAAGCCCCGACTACCGGCCGGGGCGGAGGCCCGAACCCGTCGGTGATGCAAAACCGTGGGATGATCTGTGGGTAGGGGTGAAATGCCAAACAGACTCGGAGATAACTGGTTCTCCCCGAAATGCATTTTAGTGCAGCCTCGGGGATTAGGATGCGGAGGTAGAGCCACCGGTTGGATACCGGCCCGGCCAAAAGCTGGGTGCAGCTCCTACCGAACTCCGAATGCCGCACCCCGGACCCCGGGAGTGAGACGGTGGGGGTTAAGCTTCATCGTCGAGAGGGAAACAACCCAGACCACCGGCTAAGGTCCCTAAGTCTAGGCTGAGTGGAAAAAGGCGTCCCACTGCCAAGACGGCCAGGAGGTTAGCTTAAAAGCGGCTATCCTCAAAGGAGTGCGTGCGAGCTCACTGGCGGAGCGGTGGGGTGCCGAGAATATCGCGGGGCTAAGCCTGGCACCGAAGCCGTGGGAGTAGCCGTCGGCTTTCAGCTGATGGCTATTCGGTAGGGGAGCATCGTGGGTGCACCGAAGCTGAACCGTAAGGTTTGGTGGAGCTGCCCACGAGAGAGAATGCCGGCACGAGTAGCGAACAGGCGCGTGAAAACCGCGCCCGCCGAAAGCCTAAGGTTTCCTGCGCTATGCCGATCAGCGTGGGGTTAGTCGGGCCTAAGCCGAGGGCCACGGCCGTAGGCGATGGACAACCGGTTAATATTCCGGTACCGACTGCCATCCGCTATCAGCCACGGAGTGACGCAGGAGGGTAGGCCTAGCGCGGCGTTGGAGATGCCGCGTCCAAGCCCGTAGGAGAACGGCGGGGGACCGAAAGGTCGACCGCCGCAGAACCGAGAGGTGACGGGGTAACTGGGTTGAGCCCTTCTGCCGAGAAAAGCCTCCGCGGCGAGGATGGTGGCCGCCCGTACCGCAAACCGACACAGGCAGGCTGGTGTAAACGCACCAAGGCGAACGAGCGAGACTCCGCTAAGGAACTCGGCAAACTGAGCCCGTAACTTCGGGATATGGGCTGCCCCTTTGGGTGACAGCAGACACTGCCGCAGCTCGAGGGGGTCGCAGAGAAGAGGCTTGGGCGACTGCTTATCAAAAGCACAGGTCCCTGCTAAAGCGAAAGCTGACGTATAGGGGCTGAGACCTGTCCACTGCCGGGAAATAAGGGGAGGAGTCTACGTATATAGGGCCCTAAACCGAAACCCCGGTGAAGGACGGCCGTACCCATAACGGTCCTAAGGTAGCGAAGTGCCTTGGCGGGCAAATCCCGCCATGCACCAACGGCGTAACGACCCAAGCGCTGTCTCAGCGGAGCGCTCGGCGAAACTGAAATGCCCGTGAAAATGCGGACGACCCGCGGCGGGATAAAGAGACCCCGGGACCTTCACTGCAGCCTGGTATTGGGTCACGGTTCCGGACGAAGCATAAGGCGGGAGGCTGGGAAACCCCGGCGAGAAAGGCCGGGGTGGAGCCACTAAGACCGCCCAATCCGGAGCACGGATCCTAACCTGGCCCTAGAAGTACGGGGCCGGGGACAGTTCCAGGTGAGCAGTTTGGCTGTTTCGGCCCCCTCCCAAAAGGCAACGGAGGGGTCCAAAGGTCGGCTCAGCACGAAGGGAAACCGTGCAGTGAGCTACAAGAGTACAAGCCGGCCTGACTGTGAGGCCTACAAGCCGAGCAGAGACGAAAGTCGGGTCTAGCGGACGCTACGGCACCTGGTGGACGGGCCGTGGTTTCAAGGGATAAAAGGTACCCCGGGGATAAAGGGCCAATGCCGCCAGAGAGACCCCATCGACGGCGGAGTTTGGTACCCCGATGTCAGCTTGCCACATCCTGGGGCCGGAGGAGGTCCCAAGGGTTGGGCTGATGCCCATTAAAGTGGTACGTGAGCTGGATACAGAACGACGTGAGTCGGTTCGGTCTTTATCTGTCGTGGGCGCAGGGGACTTGAGGGAGCCCGCCCCAAGTACGAGAGGAACGGGGCGAAGGGACCTACGGCGTGCCGGTTGTCGCGCCAGCGGCATCGCCGGGTAGCCGACGTCCTGAAAGGATAAGCGCTGAAAGCATCTAAGTGCGAAGCCGTTCCCAAGATGAGGTCCCCCTTGGCGTAAGCCAGTAAGGCCCCAGGAAGACCACCTGGTACATAGGCCGGAGGTGTAAGGCCGGCAACGGCCTCAGCCTACCGGTACTAATAGGCCGAGGGCTTGAGCTGGTGCTCGACGGGATGGAAGTTATCTGGTTGTGAAGGTGTGGAGAGGGGCTCCGCCTGCCTCAGCAGGCGGAGCCCCTTCGCTTGCGTGAGAACCCTGTAGTAACGACTTCAGTCGTTCGTCCATTCGGGTCGCGAACGACTGAAGTCGTTACTACAGGTCGCTTTTGTTGCCTGGATCGTCTGCGGGG
>JAJZRD010000117.1 GCA_021845945.1 Chloroflexota bacterium | reverse complement strand
CGCCCGGTTGACGTTGAAGTTACCGCAGGAGCAGCACTTGCCCATGACGACCGCGGCCTCCCTGTGGGTTGCGCGGCCCTTCTTGGAGTCCACGATCATCTTCTTGACCAGCTCCGAGGCCACCATAGCGTGGCCGCACATGGTGGTGAACTCCAGCACCTCCCACTCCGGCAGCAGCTTCGTCTTGCCATGGGTGCCCAGGGAGTACTCCCGGGTGTGGACCTTCGGCAGGCCGGCCTTCTCGACGATGTCGTTCACCTCGTCGATCATGCCGCTGATCACGACGGAGATGCCCAGGTCCCGCTCCTTGAGCTCCTTGATGGTGTCGATGACGTTCTGCTTGTCGTCGAAGGTGAACTCGATGATGGTGCTGCGGGAGACCTTCTGGGCGATGGTCTCCGGGTCCACGTACAGCAGGTTGCCGGTCTTCATGTCGCCGCCGTTGACGGGCTTGTGCCTGGCGCAGATCCTGACGAACTCGGAACCCAGAGGGGCGAACACGTCGTCGTTGAAGCCCTTGGCCGTGCAGGCCAGGACCAGGAAGTCTTTCTTGAGGCTCTCGACGTCGCCTCGGCGGTGCAGACTGTGGGTCATCGGGCTACCTCCTCCGGGAAGCGCGGCCGGCCCAAGCCGAGGTTATTCTTGCTGACCTTCAGCATGTCGTAGCCGGCATCCTGGATCTTCTTCAGGACGGTGGTGGTGCCGTCGGGCCTCAGGCGGGCGGCGATCTCGAAGGTGTAGACGCTGTCGATCTGGCCGTCTACCTCTTCCCTGAGGACGCGGAACAGATCGAGAAGCTGCTCCTCGGCCATCTCGAACTCCACGATGGCCGAGAGGGAGACCTCGTTCACCACCGATGGATCCAGCTTGCCGGACTTCTTGTCCAGCATGAAGTGGGTGATGGGGTTCTCCGCGCAGAACTCGATCCCCAGCTTCGCCACGGCCATGGCGATCTTCTCCACCTCGGTCCACCTGGTGCTGACGCCCGGCCGGCCGACCTCGATGCCCACGCCGACCCGACCGTACTTCACGCGACCGGTGACCTCGTTGGTCTTGATCTCCTCGGTGCCCCGGCCGGGGATACCGGTGCCCTTGAACTCCACGAGGGGATTCGAAAGGATGCTGCGCACCTGCCGGGGCCATTCCAGCAGGTCCTGGTGGATGGCGTCGACCGGACAGACGCCGGCGCGCTCGCACACGCCGCACTCGGCGCACCTGTCGCGATCTATGACTATGACGGTCCTCCCGCTCGTGGCCGCCCGCCCGAAGGAGCGGGCCTGCACCGGGCAGAAGGGGATGCATCTGCCGCAGCCGATGCACTTGGTCTCGTCAACGAGCATTTCGGCTACCTCCTATCACAGTATGAGTGATGAGTCATGAGTAATGAGTCGCTCACTCATCACTCGTCACCCATTACTCATCACTGAGGTGACGAATGCCTCGGGATCGCCTACTTGGCCGGGGCCCACCAGGGCTCCGCCCTTGGCCTTCAGCATGCCGTTGAGTGTCTGGACGCTCTCCAGCCCACCGTCGAGAGGAAGCACCGGGCCCACGTAGGTGGGCACACCCTGCGCGGCGATTGCCAGGGCGGAGCTCCAGCCCGCGGGACGGGACAGCTCGGGCATGGCCGCTGCCACCGGCAGCTTCAACTTCTGGGCGAACAGCCGGACCATCTCCAGGGCGGCCGGGATCTCCCAACAGGTGCCGGCCTCCAGCACCGCGGGCATCGCCGCGCCTGCTGCCTCCGACAGGACGGACAGGAAGGACTGCAGCCTCTTGCCGGCGAAGGAAGCGACCCTGGCGGGATCCATGTACCCGGCCCTGGCGAGACCGGCGGCCGCGCAGCCACTGGCGATCACCAGGACGTCGTTCTTCAGGAACTCGCCTGCCTGCCGCACTATGCCGGCGTCCTGGGTCTCGATGGCGTTGTTGCAGCCGGCTACCAGTGCGACGCCCTTGATGCCGGACCCGGCCAGCTTGGACCATTGGGCGGCGGAGAGAGAGGCGAAGGTGGCGGCGCTGAAGCCCACCACGGCTTTGCCCGGCGCAAACCTGGCCGCCAGGTTGCGGCCGGAGTTCCTGCGGAAGTGGGTATCGGCCTCGCTCAGCATCTTGGCGGCGTTGAACTGGCCGGCGGCCATCACCGGCACGCCCTGCTTGGCGGCCAGGGAGACCAAGCCGGGGGCGGCGCAGGCCCCGCCCATCACGATGCCGTCCACTCCGGTGGTCACCAGAAGGGCCTCCTGAGAGTTGTAGCTGCCCGCCGCGGCCGCACCGGCGATCTCGCCACCGGCGGCGCCGACGACGTTGACGTTGGCCTGGGCCTTCAGCTCGGCGGCGATCTTCCGGGCAAGGACGGCGGGAATGCTCCCCACCAGGAGGACGTTGATCTTGTCGGCCTTCAGGGCGCCCATGCCGACCTCGACGGTCCGGATCGCGGCTCCGTTGGCCTTGACCCCGGCCAGCGCCTCAAACCCGACGCCGGCAACCTCGATGGCCTTCGCCAGCAGCTGTGCCGGGCCCAGCGTTCCCTCGTTAGCCGCGGAGATCCCCTCGAAGATGGCGCCCGCGGTCTTGCTCTCGGCTCCGGCGAAGGCAGCCGTGGCCACGGCACCGTCGGCAACCAGCCCAAGGAAGCTGGCGGCCACGGTCCCCTCTCGGTCGCGGCCGCAGGCCGTCCCGTTGGAGGATTCGAAGGGACTGATCCGGCAGGGGCCCTGGGTGCAGGCCTTGCAGTCGAGGCCCATCTGTCCGAAGCGGCAGACGGGCGCCTGGTCCTCGTATCGGTCGAAGGGGAGGGGAATACCGGTGGCAGCCGCCTGGCTAATAGCGTTCTCCGTTGCCTTGTCCAGGGTCTTCTTGCGGATTCGCAACATCTCTTATTGACCTCCTCGTCGCGAGTAGCCAAGTTTCAGGTAGGCGGGGGATGCCTCGCTCCCCGCTTCTGCAAAGAGGGTCTCGACTACCTTTCCGGCCCTTCTCTTGGACAGTTGGCGCATGCCCTCGGTGTCCACGTAGGCTAGAGCCTTGGTCGGGCAGGCCTCCACGCAGAAGGGGTGCTCCATGCCGAAGCAGGCATCGCACTTGATGGCTACCTTGCCGGCGCTGTTGGGCTTGATGGCCCCGAAGGGGCAGACGCCGACGCACATCCAGCAGCCGACGCACCTGTTGTCGTCGAAGAGAACCCTGTTGTCCTCCGTCGAGCGGTGGAGGGCTCCGGTGGGGCAGGTGTCCAGGCAGAGGGCCTCCTCGCAATGCCGGCACTGGACCGGCAAGGCCAGGGATTCGTTGCCCTGAACCACCACCCTGGGGGTAGGTCGCACGGCCTCTTTGAAAGCGCCGGCCACCGTCTTGGCGACGGAGTCGCGGTTGATGCCGCAGGCTACCTCGCAGGATCGGCACGCCATGCAGCGGCTCGGATCGACCATGATCTCTGGCAAAGCATAGCCTCCTTTCTCGGGCGATCGAGGGGTGTCCGTTAGCTTCCCCTCTCCGCGGCGGAATTGCGGCCCGCCGCCGTCCTCGCCGACTGAAGTTCCGTATCGCGACGCGCACTGAGACGAGAACTGCCGGAGTCTCCGGGAGGGCGTTGTTCGGGTGTTCACCTCCTGTCAGTGGCGCTGGGCGAGATCCGGCTCAGCAGTCGGCTGAGCAGCCCTGAGTGCTGAGGCCCGGCTCCTGCGCAGCAAGGAGTAAGGACCAGGGGCGCAGCACTGCGTCGAGGGACTGATCCCGCTATTCAGTTACCTACGAACCAGGGGAGCAGGGGGTTCACGACGTCGGGACCATGGTTTCCCCGCGAGATCCGGCCGCTCAGGCGCACAGACGGCCCCCGGCATTGCTGCCGATGGGGAGACCTGCGCGCTTACGAGCAGTTACCCGCTCTCTGCTGTCAGGATGGTCCCTCAGAATAGAGAAGAGGAACGACATGTCCGTGAGCCTGAAAAGACGCGGCCGCCGAACCACGGCCGACGATCGGGTGGGAGACCCTGCGCCAACACCGACCCACCCACGCGCACATTATACTCAAGCCGGGAGAGAAATCTACTACCCGAAGGACGATTCTCACTAAAGTTCATATTGTTTACGTATACGTATCAGAACCACTGCAGTGGAGCGCTAGTGCTTCGCCACGGTGAAGGTGATATGTACTGTCATGCTGAGCGCAGCGAAGCATCTCCCCGTGGCGAGAGGAGATCCTTCGCTATCGCTCAGGATGACACCTATCAAGATCTGTGTGGCGGAGTACTAGACCACCGAAGAAGGGGAGTAGATGGACTCCCGCAGGGCGTTCCACTCCTTGACCAGGGAGCTTCCGTTGCTCAGCTCCGTGCCGATCTTCTCCACGCTGTGGAGCACCGTGGTGTGGTCCCGGCCCCCCAGCAGTTTGCCGATCTCCACCAGGGGCAGCTCCGTCTCCTCCCGCAGCAGGTACATGGCCATCTGCCTCGGGAGCACCACCCGCTTGTCCCTCTGCTTCCCCCTCAACTCCTCCTCGGAGACGTGGTAGTACCGGGCCACGGCCATCACTATGCTCTCGGGCCTCACGAAGCGTCGGGCGATGTTGAACATCACGTCGTTCAGGGAGGCCGCCGCGGACTGGACCGTGATCGGCTCGCCGGTGACGGTGGCCGTGGCCACGATCCGGTTCAGCGAACCCTCCAACTCCCGGATGTTGCTCTGCATCTTCCGGGCGATGGCCTCCAGCACCTCCTCCGGAACGGTCACCCCCAGGCACTCGGACTTGGAGCGGAGGATGGCTATGCGGGTCTCCAGATCCGGCGGCTGGATGTCGGCGATCAGTCCCCACTCGAAGCGGGAGCGCAGCCGATCCTCCAGGGTGGAGATGGCCTTGGGTGGGCGGTCGCTGGACATGACGATCTGGCCGTTGGCCTCGTGGATGGCGTTGAAGGTGTGGAAGAACTCCTCCTGGGTCCCCACCTTGCCGGCGATGAACTGTATGTCGTCGATCAACAGCACCTGAACCCGCCGGTACTTGTTGCGGAACTCCTCCGTTCGGTGCCGCTGGATGGAGTCGATCATCTCGTTGGTGAAGGTCTCGGAGCTGACGTACAGGACCCGGAGCCCTCTCAGGAGGGTCTCGTGGCCGATGGCGTGCATCAGGTGGGTCTTGCCCAGGCCGACGCCCCCGTAGAGGAAGAGAGGGTTGTAGGCCCGGCCGGGATCGTCGGCGACCGCCTGGCAGGCGGCGTGGGCCAGCTGGTTGCTCTTGCCCACCACGAAGGTCTCGAAGGTGTATCGAGGGTTCAGCGCCGCGTCCAGGCCGTTGGTGGGGAGTGCCATCTCCACCTTGGAGGAGCCGTTCTTGCCGTTGCGATGGCCCATCTCCAGCGGCCCCTCGGCCACCTTGGGAGCCCTGCCCCGGACCTTCTTCTGTTGGACTACGAACCGGAGGTGCACCTCGTGCCCGACGACGCTGGAGAGCACCTTCCGGATCATGGGGGAGAGTCGCTGCTCCAGGGTATCGGCGGCGAAGGGGCTCCCCACCCCGATGATGAAGAGCCCATCCTCCTGGGACGCCAGGAAGGTGTCCCTCAACCAGGTGTCGTAATTGGCCTTGGTCATCTGGAGTTGAAGCTCGCCAAGGGCGGCTTCCCACACCTGGGCAGGTAGCATGGTCTCCTCCGGGGAAGTAGCTGGGACATCGAGGTGGGCAAATGGTAGCAGATGCTCTCGAAGCCGGAAACGGGGCCGTCTTGCTCAATCAAGAGGAATCGTGCAGACTTGGGGTCCGGGCGACTTGACACTTTCGGCCGGTCTGTAGGGGTTTGCGAAAACGTAGGGCAGGGCGCTCTGCCCTGCCGCCGGCCTACCATCGCCCGCTGGGCGGCGGGGGGCACAAGCGTAGCGCTGTGCTCGCTCGCGCCACGTGCCCTACGCTGTCGAAGCTATCCTCCGGGCGGCGGGGCACAGGTCCCCGCCCTACGGTAAGAGCCGCTCGTAGATCTCCTGGATCAGCTTCCCGCCTCGAATCCAGGAGTAGGTGGACACGGCCCTGGCTCGCAGTTGCTCGCCCTGGGCCAGGGCGGCGCGCTCGTTGAAGAGCGCCGATTCCAGCTCGCCCGCCAGGGCGTGGGGGTCGCCGGTGCGGGCGAAGACCCCCAGATCACCCAGGATCTCCCGGCTGACCGGCGTGTCGTAGGTGACGGTGGGGAGGCCCATCGCCATGTAGTTCAGCAGCTTCCCGTTCCCCTCCGTCTCGGACATCTTGGGCGAGACGGCCACGTCCCCCAGGGCCAGGTGGAGGGGGGCCTGCCCGTAGGGTATCCGGCCAGGGAAGGTCACCCGGTTGGAGATCCCCAGCTCGTCGGCCATGTTCCGGTACTTCTCCAGGCCGGGGTAGCCCATGATCAGGAAGTGGACGTCCAGGTGGCGCTCCGCCACCTCCTTCGCCGCCCGGAGCAGGTGGCTGATCCCCTGGTACTCCTGCAGGAGGCCCAGGTACACCACCACCTTGTATCCCGACGGGACGCCGAGCCGCCGGCGCAGCGCCTCCAGTTCGCCGACGTGCCCGTTGGAGCTATCCAACATCCAGCGGGGGGCGAACATGTCGGTGTTGACGCAGTCCGCCACGGTGAAGATCTTGCGGGCGGGGCAGCCGAACCTTTTCACCAGCAGGCCGGCGCTGTTGGCTGTGCTGGTGATGATGGCATCGGCCATGCCGTTGATCGCCTTCTCCAGCAGCCGCCAGGGGTGGTAGAGGGGGCTGCGCCGGCTGAGGAAGCCGTGGTCCAACATCTCCCCGGTGAGGCTGCCCTGGAAGTCGAACACCAGGGGGGCGTGGGTCGCACGGCTCACGGGGAAGCCCACCAGGGCGCCGTCGTGCAGGTGGGCGTGGACGATGTCGGGCTTGATCTCCGCGGCTACCTGGGCCGCCTTCAGGGAGAGGAGGGGGTCCAGGAACAGCTTGCGCCGGGCTGGGCCCACCTTCACGCTGGGTGTCCAGGGGCCGCCCGTTGCCCGCCGGATCTCTATCCCCGCCACGTCCTGGCCCGAGGGGTAGCTGCACAGCACCGGGCGATGGCCCATGGACTGGAGCACCCGGATCTCTTCCAGGATACGGACGTGGCAGCCGTAGTCGGCGAAGAAGAATGTGGGAGCGACCGTCAATACGGAGAAGCGGTCCGGCCGCTTCGATGTGGGATCGGGGATGACTTCGCCCTGAGGGCTGGGGTTGGGCTCGTCGGAAAGCCCGTCCGGCACTCTCTCAGTTGGGCTGGGTCTCCCTTCGGGTAGCGTCTTCAACTGCTTCCCTCGTCTCCATCGATTTCGACAAGGTTAGCCGCAGCCTGATCAGCTCGCGGAAGGCTCGCAGGATGACGGATAGCTTGGCTCCGGTAGCCCGACCGGCCGTGCGCGGGAAATGGGTGGCCCGCAGCTCCCTGATCCGGTAACCCTTTCGCCGGGCCTTGATCAGGAACTCGGCGCTGAAGGTGGCGCCGGTGGCCTCCACCTTGAGGCTCTGCCAGACGGATCGGCGGAACAGCTTGAAGGCGCAGTCCACGTCCCCGGCCACGTAGCCGAAGAGCAGGCGGACCAGCAGGTTCCAGCCCCAGGCGTTCAGCCGTCTCGTGGGGGGATCCATCCGGGGCTGCCGGTAGCCGATGACCAGCTCCGCCTCGTCGATGAGGGGCAGGAAGTTCACCACCTCCCGGGCGTCGAACTGCTTGTCCCCATCGGTCATGAAGACCAACTCTTTGGTGGCCGCCGTGAAACCGGTGGCCAGGGCGGCACCGTACCCCCGGTTGGCTGGATGGTTGATGCACCGGATCCGTGGGTTATCGGCCGAAAGGGCCTCGACTATCCGCTGGGTAGCGTCGTGGCTGCCGTCGTTGACTACCACCACCTCGCAATCGTCGGTGAGCTCGGCGAGGGTGGCAGCCATCGAAGTGGCGGTGGCCGCGATGATATTCTCCTCATTGTAAGCGGGGAGCACCGCTGAGATGCTGGGCATATCGCGCGTCCTTGATCCGGCGGAACTGCTGACCTCAGGAGCGGATCCAGGGCGCCTTCTCGCCCCGGGTTGTCCTGGAGCCTCTCCCTGCCCGCCGCTCTACCGGTGGTGGCGGACAACGGCCCGATTCTACACGATGGCAGGTAGCCCCGCAACAGAAGGACTAGCGACAGCTGCGCAATTTTATCGACAGTGCTGTAGATTGACTCTAATGGAAACTATGGTTCGTGCCGATTTGTACATAGGTGCACAGAAATCAACGTGCTTTCCTGCTCGTCGTTTCAGAATAGAGGGAGATATGCGATGGGGAGACTGACGGGTCTGCTGGAGTTGCGCTGGCTCAGCCGGGTGCGTCTAGGGTTGTACTATCGCCAGATCGCCTGGATCGCCACGGCGGTGGCGATACCTCTGGTGGTTCTAGGTCTCTTCTGTTTCGAGGCTGCGGAGCTCAGCCAGGAGTTCCGTGTGCGGTTGCTGGTGGTCAGCGGACTCGGGTTCGCCATGTCGCTGGCCATGGGGTGGATGAACGCCTGGTACCTCAGCAAACCGGTCGTCGGCATGACCCGACTTGCCAAAGCGATCGCCGAGGGGGACATCGCACAGAAGGTGGAGCTGGACGAGGAGCGGGGCGACGAGTTGGGGGACATGGCCCGCGCTTTCCGCAGTATGGCCACCTATTTGGAGGAGATGGCTGCCGTGGCCCAGCGGATAGCCGCCGGCGATCTCACCCTGCAGGTGAGGCCGAAATCGGATCGGGACCTGCTCGGCCGGGCCTTCCAGGGGATGGTGCGGGACCTTCGGGGCGTCATCGGCGAGGTGGCCCAGGGGAGCTTTCGGGTGGCCGAGGCCAGCCAGGGGGTATCCGGGGTGGCCGACTGGATCGGCAAAGGGACCGAGCAGGTGATGCGGGCGATGCAGCAGGTATCCCGGGGGAACCAGGAACAGGCCCAGGGGGTTAGCGAGAGCTCGGGATTCGTCAGCCAATTGGCACAGGCCATCGAGCAGGTGGCCGCCGACGCCAGGGAGCAGGCCGCCGGGTTGGAGCAGATCTCGGCGGCGATGCAGCAGATCGTCGCCTCGGTGCAGCAGGTGGAGGAGCGGACGGCGGCCCTGGGCCAGGCGGGAGAGCGGGCCGAGAGGGCCGCTCGCAACGGCGCCGACACCGTGGGCCGAACCGTCGAGGGGATGCACTCCATCACTGCGGCCGTGGAGGCCTCGGCGGCACGGATTCAGGAGCTTGGGCGCCGCTCGGAGCAGATCGGCCAGATCGTGGAGGCTATCGACGAGATCGCCGAGCAAACCAACCTGCTGGCGCTGAACGCCGCCATCGAGGCGGCCAGGGCCGGGGAGCACGGCCGGGGCTTTGCCGTGGTGGCCGACGAGGTGAGGAAGCTGGCCGAGCGCAGCTCCAAGGCCACTAAGGAGATCGCCCAGTTGATCGCCACGGTGCAGAAGGACACGACGGAGGCCGTGGCCGCCATGAACCAGGGCGCCGACGAGGTGGAGCGCGGCCGCACGATAGCCGACGAGGCTGGCAAGGCCCTGCGGGAGATCTCGGAAGCCGTCTCCCAGTCCAACAGCCTGGTGGGTCAGATCGTCACCGCTGCCCAGCAGATGGCGGCCCACAGCCTCGACGCGTCGCGAGCCGTATCGGGGGTCTCCCAGGTGGTCCAGCGCAACAGCGTGGCCAGCCAGGAGGTGTCCGCCCGAACCGGCCAGGCGACCCAGGCCATCGAGACCATAGCCGCGGTGGCCCAGGAGAACTCCGCGGCAGCCCAGGAGGTTACCGCCTCTACCGAGGACATGGGAACCCAGGTGCACACCCTGGTGGCCTCGGCTCAGGAGTTGGCCGCCATGGCGTCGCGGCTGCGGGATGCCATCGGCCGATTCGACTTGGGCGACGGGGAGAGTGGGCAACGGGGCGACGGGGAGACAGGGGGACGCGGGGACGTGGGGGCGCGGAGATCCCCTCTCCCCCTGGGAGAGGGTCAGGGTGAGGGCTGGCGCGGCGTCAGTTCCTCTCCCCGTCCCCCCGTCTCGGCGACTCCCCGGCTTGTTCCCATGCCTTCACGCGGCCGCACCAAGGGGTGACCGGCACTGATCGCGGTAGGGGCGGGTCTCCGAGACCCGCCTTTTCTCATTTGGCCCGGGTCTCAGACCCGTCCTCACCTCGCCTGGCCCGGGTCCGTTCCCTGCTTTCTCGTGCAATTGGGGCGGGTGGGCTATGATAGTAGCGATGAGCTAATCGGGAGGGGCTTCTATGGGTGGGAAAGTGGTCGATCGGGTCGAGTTGACGGCCGAATTGGCTCCCTTGAGGGCTGCCGGCAAGAAGATCGTCTTCACCAACGGCTGCTTCGATCTGCTGCACGCCGGCCACGTCCGCTACCTGCGGGAGGCTGCCTCCCTCGGTGATGTCCTGGTGGTGGGCCTCAACAGCGACGCCTCGGTGCGGAAATTCAAAGAGCCGGGCCGGCCGATCGTGCCCGAGGGGGATCGGGCGGAGGTGGTGGCCGCCCTGGATATGGTGGACTACGTGGTGCTGTTCGACGAGAAGACCGCCGAGGCGCTGGTGGCGGAGGTGAGGCCCCACGTCTACGTAAAGGGCGGCGACTACTCGCTCCAGACGCTGCCCGAGGCCAGGATCGTGGAAGGCTACGGCGGCCGGGTGAAGTTGGTGCGCTATCACGAGGCCCGCTCCACCACCGGCATCATTCAGAAGATCCTGGAGAGCTACTGCCCCGATAGGACCTGACCCCCGAACGGAGCCGAGACTGTCCCAAAGTTGGTAACTTGGGGGATGGCAGCCCGAGGCTGAAGCCGTCGGGCTGAAAAGACAAAGCCCCTTCGGGGCTGAGATCCTAGCCCGGCAGGGCTTCGTCTTTTCAGCGCGGTCGCTTCAGCGCCGCGCGGCGGAACACCAGAGCCAGCCTTACTCACCTTGGGATAGTCTCCCGCAGCCACTTCCCCGGCCCCTGGCACGGACATTGCCCCCACCCACTCCCCCTGTTGGGGGCTACGTAAACCACGGAAGGTGCCGTTCTACGATGGTGCAGTATCTGGTCACCTACAGCATCATGACCGGACGCGAGTCCGATCACGAGAACTGGCTGCGCGACGTGGGCATCCCCTTCTTCCAGAAGCAGTCTGGATTCAAGGAGATCAAGAGCTACTCCACGTTGGTCGGCAGCGGACCCGACTGGGTGCTGGAGATCGGCTTCGATTCCCCAGAGAACCTGATGAAGTCGCTGGACTCCGACGAGGCCAAGCGTCTTCTGGAGGATTTCGAGCACCTGGTCACCAACCTGTCCACCAAGATCCTGTCCCCTGTCGAGCTTCGCATGCCGGCG
>JAJZRD010000003.1 GCA_021845945.1 Chloroflexota bacterium | reverse complement strand
CTCCATGCGTCGCCCCTACAATTCCTTCCCTACACGCCGAAGGCGTCCTTTACCTTGTCGAAGAAGCCCTTGTTCTCCTGGGGTGTGACTTCCTTCCCGAAGGTCTCCCCCAGATCCTTCAGCAGTTTCCTCTGCTTGTCGCTGAGGTGGGTTGGCACCGTCACCATGATGTGCACCAACTGGTCGCCCCGTCCTCGATCCCGCAGGTAGGGGACCCCCTTGCCCTTCAGCCGCAGCATCCGGCCCGACTGGGTGCCCGCCGGGATCTTCAGGGCCGAAGGCCCGTCCACGGTGGGAACCTCCACGTCGGCCCCCAGGGCCGCCTGCGCCATGTTGATGGGCAGGTCGATCACGATGTCGTTGGCCTCCCTGCGGAAGTAGCGATGGGGCTTCACCGAGACCACCACGTAGAGGTTGCCCCGAGGGCCACCGTTGACCCCGGGCTCCCCTTCGCCGGTGAGCCGGATCTGGGAGCCGTCGTCGATGCCGGCTGGGATGGCCACCTTGATGCGGCGGGTCACCCGCTCGCGCCCCTGGCCGTGGCAATGGTGGCAGGGGCTGGAAATCACGGTACCCTCGCCGCGGCAGTTGCTGCACACGGTGACGTTGACGAACTGGCCGAGGATCGACTGCTGCACCCGCCGGATCTCCCCGGTGCCGTTGCACTTGGGGCAGCGGAGGGGCTGCGTGCCGGGTTCAGCACCGGAGCCGGAGCAGATGTGGCAGACCTCCATGCGGGGGACTTCCAGCTCCCTCTCGGTCCCGAAGATGGCTTCCTCGAACTCCAGGGTCATGTCGTACCGCAGGTCGGTGCCCCGCTGGGGGGCACGCCGTCGGGCCGCGGAGGAGGCAGCCCCTCCGCCGAAGAAGGTCTCGAAAATGTCGCCGAAGGGGAAGGCGGAGCCGAACCCCTCGAAGCCGCCCATTCCGCCCATGCCGAAGTTGCCATCCACGCCAGAATGGCCGAACTGGTCGTACCTGGCCCGCTTCTCCGGGTCGCTCAGCACCTCGTAGGCGGCCGTCACCTCTTTGAAGCGCTCGGCTGCCCCATCCTCCGGATTCCGGTCCGGGTGGTACTGCATGGCCAGCTTGCGATAGGCCTTTTTGATCTCGTCAACCGAGGCGCTGCGGCCAACCCTCAACACCTCGTAGAAGTCTCTCTTGGTCGCCATCCGGCAGCCCACCTGCCTTACGTCTATTCGCGAGGTTCGCGAGAAGCTCAAACCGTGCCCGGCCGCCTGCAACCTCGCATCCGATAACTATAACCCATGATAGGGTCCGAGGCAATCGATCCGCAGCGCAAGACGTAGGGCGGGGCCCTGTGCCCCGCCGCCCGAACTGAATGCCGGGAGCGGCAGGGCAGAGCGCCCTGCCCTACGTTTCGTGACCAACAGGCCCGATGGCCGGCGTCGCCCTACACCTCGCGGAACTCGCCTTCGACCGTGCCCTCGTCGGGACCCTTGCCGCCCGGCTGCTCGCCGCCGGGAGGGGTCTGGTCGCCCTGCTGCTGGCCGTACATGTACTGGCCGATCTTCTGCATCGACACGTTCAGCTCGTCGGTGGCCGCTCGCATCTGCTGGGCGTCGCCACTCTGCAGCACCGATCGCACGGCAGCGACCTTGCCCTCGACCTCGCTCTTGATGTCCGCCGGCACCTTGTCTCCCAGGTCGCGAAGCATCTTCTCCGCCTGGTAGGCAGTGGTGTCCGCCGTGTTCCGAGCCTCGGCCTCTTCTCGCTTCCGCTCGTCCTCGGCCGCGTGAAGCTCGGCCTCCTTCACCATCTTGTCGATCTCCTCCTTGCTGAGACCGCTGGAGGCCTGGATGGTGATCTTCTGCTCCCGGGCCGTCGCCTTGTCCTTGGCGGAAACGTTGAGGATGCCGTTGGCGTCGATGTCGAAGGTCACCTCAACCTGAGGCAGCCCTCGAGGCGCCGGCGGGATGCCGTCCAGGATGAACCGGCCGAGGCTCTTGTTCTCCCCGGCCATCGGTCGCTCGCCCTGCAGCACGTGGATCTCCACGCTGGTCTGGTTGTCGGAGGCAGTGGAGTAGACCTGGCTCTTGGAGGTGGGGATGGTGGTGTTTCGCTCGATCAGCTTGCTCACCACACCACCCAGGGTCTCGATGCCCAGGGACAGCGGCGTCACGTCCAGCAGCAGGACGTCCCGCACCTCACCCTTCAGCACTCCGGCCTGGATCGCGGCCCCGATGGCCACCACCTCGTCCGGGTTGACCCCCTTGTGAGGCTCCTTGCCGAACAGCTGCTTCACCGACTCCTGGACGGCCGGCATTCGGGTCTGCCCACCGACCAGGATCACCTCGTCCACCTGGCCGGCGGCGAGGCCCGCGTCGGACAGGGCCTGCTTGACGGGTCCGACGCTCCGCTCGATCAGCTCCGCCGTCAACTGCTCCAGCTTGGAGCGGGTCAGCGTCATCGTCAGGTGCTTCGGGCCGCTGGCGTCGGCGGTGATGAAGGGGAGATTGACCTCCGTGGACATGGTGGAGGAGAGCTCCACCTTCGCCTTCTCCGCCGCTTCCTTCAGCCGCTGCAGCGCCATCCTGTCCTGCCGCAGATCGATGCCGCTCTCCCTCTTGAACTCGTCGGCCAGCCAGTCGATCACCCGCTGGTCGAAGTCGTCGCCACCCAGGTGGGTGTCACCGTTGGTGGACTTCACCTCGAAGACGCCCTCACCCAGTTGCAGGTTGGAGATGTCGAAGGTGCCGCCACCCAGGTCGTAGACGGCGATGGTCTCTTCCTTCTTCTTGTCCAGACCGTAAGCCAGTGAGGCGGCCGTGGGCTCGTTGATGATCCTGAGAACGTTGAGTCCGGCGATGGTGCCCGCGTCCTTCGTCGCCTGCCGCTGGCTGTCGTTGAAGTAGGCAGGGACGGTGATCACCGCCTCGGTAACCTTCTCGCCCAGGTAGGCCTCGGCGTCCGCCTTCAGCTTCTGCAGGATCATGGCCGAGACCTCCGGCGGCGAGTAGGCCTTGCCACCCATGGAGACCTGGACGTCGCCGTTGGCGGCCTCGCTCATCTTGTAGGGCACCAACTTCCGGTCCTGCTCCACGTGAGGATCCCGGAACTTGCGCCCCATGAAGCGCTTGATAGAAAAGATTGTGTTGTCAGGATTGGTGATCGCCTGGCGCTTGGCCACCTGGCCCACCAGCCGCTCGCCGCTCTTGGAAATGGCCACCACCGAAGGGGTAAGCCGTCCACCCTCGGAATTGGGTATAACGACGGGCTCCCCGCCCTCCATGACAGCCACTACCGAGTTCGTTGTGCCAAGATCAATTCCGATGACCCTCGGCATGCCTATCACTCCCTTTCCAGTTTACTTGGATGCACCACTTCGTCTGCCGACCTTCACCATCGTCGGTCTGAGCACCCGATCGTGCAGCTTGTAGCCCTTCTGAAGCTCCTCCACCACCACTTCCACGTCACCCTCGCCGTCTTCTCGCAGGACGGCCTCGTGGACGTAGGGATCGAACTCCTTGCCGAGGGCCTCGATGGGGGTAACGCCCTCCTGCTCCAGGAGGCTTCGGAGCTTACGATCGATCAGTCTGATGCCCTCGACCCAGCCCTGGCTGCGGACCTCTTCAGGCACCGCGCCGATGGCCCGGTCGAAGTCGTCGAGAACCGGCAGCACCTTGCCGATCAGCGAGGCGTTGGCGAACTTGACCAACTCGGACCTATCCTGCTCTGCCCGCCTCTTGAAGTTGGCCAGGTCTGCCTCGGCCCTCTGCCAGTTGGTGAGGCACTTCTCCGCTCGAGCCTTCTCCTCCTCGAACCGGTTTCGAAGAGCGTCGAGATCCTCGCCGCCCGCAGCACCTCCGGCCTCCTCGCTGCCGGCCTGGGGCTGCTGGCCGCCCTCATCCTGGATCCCAGCGTCTCCTTGCTGGTTAGCCATGCTACCTCCGTTTACCGTAACGATTGCTCGACGAGCTGATCCAGCAGGCTGGCCATGAAGCGCACCAGGGACACAGCTCGCCAGTATCTCATCCTGGTTGGACCCACGATGCCCACCACCCCCGCGGCTTGCCCCGAGAGTCCGTATCGGGTCAGCACCATGCTGCAGCCATGCATCTCCTCGGCCTCGTTCTCCCGGCCGATGATCACCCGCAGGCCGCCGCTGTCCACGATGTCCCCCAGTAGCGGCGCCAGGGTAACCCCCCGCTGCAGCGCCTCCATCAGGGCAAATAGCTGCTCGGCCCGCCCAAACTCGGGTTCGACGGAGACGTATCCGATGCCCTCGTAGTAGATGGCGTCGCTCCAGCTTCGCTCGCTCTGCTGCATCAGCCTGGCAACCGCCAGGGCGAATTCCTGCTCCAGCCCCAGCAGCTTGGTGGCCTCTTGGAGAACCTCTGAGGAGCTCTTTCCCTCCAGCAGATCGCTCAGCCTGTTGGCCAGCTTGATCAGCTCCTCCCGGCTGACCGGGTCGCTCAGCCGAAGCATCCGCTGCTGCAGCCCGCCGGAGCGCAATATCAGCACCACCAGAACCAGATCCTCCTGGACCGAGACCAGCTCTATCCGCTTGATCCGGTCCTCCGGTGCGTGCAGCTTCGTCACCAGGGCGGCCGTCCTCGCCATCTGAGCCATCACCGCCGCCGCCAGCGGGCCCCATTCGTCCACCTCGGCCTCGATCTGGTGGAACTGGTGCCAGACGGTCTGCTGCTCCATGGGGGCAAGCCCGCCCTCCGTCATCAGATGCTCGATGTAGTATCGGTATCCGAGGTCGGCGGGAACCCGGCCCGCCGAGGTGTGAGGATGGGTCAGCAGGCCCAGCTCCTCCAGCTCCATCATCTCGTTGCGGATGGTGGCCGAGCTGACCCTCAGCCCCGCCCTCCCGGCGATCTTGTCCGAGGGGACCGGGATAGCCGAGAGGATGTAATCCTCCACGACCTGCTTCAGTATCGATTGTTGCCGCGCCGTGAGTTCCACTTCGATACTCCCTAACCCGGCCGGCCCCGCCGCGACCACCGCCGCCCCCTCAGGGCCAACAACGAATTAGCACTCTCCTGGTTAGAGTGCTAAGAGGTTAGCACGGGGGCCGCCCCCTGTCAATACGTCTGGCTGCAACCCTGATAGGAGCACCATCAAGGTTAGGGGGCACGGGACGAGTCGGTGGGGGACGCGCGGTGGAGCCGTGGTGACGACTTCGGTCGTTGGCATCCGCGTCTACTTGGGATGCGCTGTCCCCGGCGCTCCGATCGGCGGTGAGAACCACGATGGTGCCAAGCTCACCGATCGCCCCCCCTCGCCACACTCGATGCACCGTTGCCATTGATAGGCAGGCTCACCACGAAGCGGGTCCCGCCGTCGGGCGGAGCCTCCACCTCGATCCGTCCACCGTGGAGCTCCACGATGTGGCGGCTGATGTACAATCCCAGCCCCATGCCTCCAGCATAGCCCCCGTCGTCGACCTGGTAGAACCGGTCGAAGATGCGGGCCCGGTACTCCGGCGGAATGCCGATGCCGCGATCGCTCACCGACAGCTGCACGGCACCCTGTTCCGTTAACCCTAGCTCGACCACGATGTCCCCGCCCTCCGGACTGTACTTGATGGCGTTGTCCACCAGATTGGTGACCACCTGCTCCAAGCGGATGGGATCGACCGAAGCCCACACCGAGGAGGGGGTGCGCAGCACCAGGTTGTGCTTGGAGGTAGCTGCCTGGGCGGTGGCCACAACTCCCGCGACCAGGTCGGCCAGATCCGCCTGCTCTGGATGGAGCACCAGGCGCCCCGCCTGAATCCGGGAGACGTCCAGCAGCTGCACCACCAACCGCGTCAGCCTGTCCGACTGGCGATCGATCACCTCCAGGGCCCGCCGGATCCGGATCGGGTCGGGCGAGCTCTCCCTCTGCAGATGGCGGATGGTCACCTGGGCAAAGCCCCGGAGGCTCGTTATCGGGGTCTTCAGCTCGTGGGCCGCCACCGACAGGAACTCGTCGCGGGCTCGGATCGCCTGCTGAGCCTCCTGGTAGAGCCGAGCGTTTTCCACCGCCAGGGCACAGCGGCGGGCCAGATCCTGGGCCAGCGTCAGATCACCGGCACTGTAGCGGCGCCCGGATGACCCCAGGGCCAGCAGGATCGTCCCAAGAACGCGGCCCTGGGCCTTGAGGGGAACCACCATGGAGGAGCTGAGCCCCAGCTCCCGCATGACGTGGAACAGCTCCTTGAGGTTTCCCGTGGCCTCCATCTGGTCCGCCGGGACCTCTTCCATGATCCAGGGTTCCCCGGTGCGCAACACCACCGATATGGGGTGCCGCTGGCCCATCTCCAGGAGGTAGCGGCGGTGCAGCTCTCGCAGCAACGGCTCCTTGCCGGGATCGACGTGCGCCATCGCAACCCGGCGAGGCATCCCTTCTTCTTCGTCGACGACGCTCACCGTGCACCAGTCGGCCAGCCGGGGCACCGCGAGGCGGGCAACGCTGGTGAGCGTGGTCTCATAGTCCAGGGACGAGGATAGCACGCTGCTCGCCTCGGCCAGGAAGCGAAGGGCATCCTCCGCCCGCTCCCTCTCGGCCGTCCGGGCAGCGAGGCGATCTCGCATCTCGCCAAAGACCGCCGCCAATCGCCCAACCTCGGCGATCCCGCTCTGGGGCAAGGGGGCTCTGGTGTCTCCAGTCCCGAGCCGCTCCACCGCGCGCGCCAAGGCATCGAGCGGCGCAGTGAGGAAGCCCGCCGTCAGGGCCCCAGAGACCAGCCCCAGAGCCAGGACCAGCATCAGGATCAGGGACGAGAGGTCGCGGCCGGCAAAGATGCTGGCCAGCGCCACGGCTCGGGGGCGCTGCACGATGACCCCCCAGTCGAGACCCGGCACCCGCGCATAGCCGGCCACCCTCTCGCCCTCCCGAGTCACGTAGTCCAGCGCGCCGGGCCCCATCTCTCCCGCCACAAGGGCTGCTGTCGGTGGGGCAATGGACGAGTCGTCCAGGAACCCGACCGCGGCCGTGACCGAACGAGCCAGCAGGCGGCCGGTACCACCATCCACTAGGAACGCCTCGTCATCGATGTCGAGATCCACCCTGCTGAAGAAACTGGCCAGGTGAGAGGCATCGATCCCGGTGGCTATGCTCCCCTCGAACCGCCCCGAGCGATCCCGCAACGGCGCCCAGAAAACGACCACGGGCCTCTCTCCGGCGGCCGACTGCAGCTTCAGAACGTAGCCGGCCGGTAGCTGCCGGGCCTCCTCCGGGGTTGGATACCCGGCCACATCCCCGAGGTTGAGGGAGACATCTCCGCTGTGCGCGATCTCCCTGCCAGATGAGTCGAGTGTGCTAAAGCCCACCCCTCTGGGGCCGGCGGCGTACAGGCTTTTCAGCAACCCCTGCTGAGCTTCCGCCGTCATGGGGAGCAGGCCGGGATAAGCGGCCAGGGACTCTATCGTGGCCCTGTGCTGGCCCACCCGGTCCGCGATGTGTTGAGCCAGCATGGCGGCCTGGGCCTGTTGGCGGCTGAGAGCCTGAGCCACCGCCTGGTGCTCGTTGTACTCAGCCCCCACAACCACGATTAGCAGCAAGGGGACGGAGGTAGCCGTCGCCAGTGACAGCGCAAGGCGGGCCCGCAGAGACGCCAGATTGATGCGACGGAGTCGGGGCGCAGCCCAGGGAAGCAGCGCCAGAAGAGCGCCGAAGCCCCCGTAGTAGGCTGCACCGGTCCAGGTGGCCTGGCCCACGTTGGGCAACCCGAAGGCGTAGAAAGCGCCGGCGATCAGCCAACCGGCGGCCTTAATGGCTGAGCCCGACACCGAGGGTCGCACGTGGCTCACCACCAGGGCAACGCCGCTGGCGAGAAAAGCGGCGCCGTACCACCCGAGAAATGGACGAGAGGCGACGTAAAGGCGGGCGCCGAACAGGTCGGGGGTGAAGAGGAAGAGGAGGCCGTTGATGGCGGCACCAACTCCGATCGCGAGGGCGAACAGATCGCCGCCCTCCCTGGTTTCGGAAGAACTGCTACCCCGTGCCCCCAGCGGCGCAAGGGCGAGGGCCAATGCCAACACGGTGTAGTTGACCACTCCGGTCCAGACGCCGCTCTCCACGAAGCTGGCGGACAGCGCCAGCAGCGCGGCAGCACCCAGGAGGTGGGCAGGGACAAGAAGGCCCTCTCGGCCTCTCAGGGTCGCCACCCCCACCAGCGCGGCCCCTGCCAGCATCATAAGGCAGCCCGACCAGGGTAGATAGGGCCTGAGAATAGCGTACTCCGGTACCCTGAACTGGTGGGGTGCCAGGAGCATCAGGATCCCCGTCGTGGCACAGAAGACCCCCACGGCCCACTGAAGCGTGCCGGTTCTCATGCCTCGCACTGGATCCACTCCCCTCGCTTCAGGGCGGCTCCGCCAGCCCTATCGGATCTGCCAGTCGGGGCACGCCCTCCTCAGGGCGCCTCAGGAACCAGGACAAACCAGATCGGCCCCTCGGTCGTTCTCGCGAGGGACGTCGGCAGAAGGGGGCTACCGAAGGCAACCCGACACGTCGGTGCCGGGTCCCATTTCGGCTCACTGTTGGACGTGATGATTCTGAGCGGGGAGCGCCTGTATGTCAACGGATTGTCCCGACAGATTCGTGGACCCCTCTCCCTCCTTTCCGCTCCGCTTTCTGCCGCCCGCCTGGCGTCGGGGGCCCCCCCTCTTTCCGGGGATCCTCCGAGCTCACCGATAGGTGGTCGGCAACGACAATAGCTGAATCGCAAGGATAGTACCAGTAGAAGCTGCTGAAGACCAGGGAAGATCGAGGAGATCGTGGTGGAGAAGGATGGATAGCCGCGGGAGCCGCGCGACGCTGCGCTCGCTCGCGTCACACGGCCGGCGAGTCGGACCCCGGCCGAGGGGCGACCCGTCAACCTCGGCCACGGTAGGCTCCATCGCCCGACGGCCCCTCCCCGGCCCGGTCTGCCCCGTCGGAGCCCCCTCGGCCCAACTCCAGAGCCGCTTCGGCTGCACTGTCCTCCTGCCGCAGCAGCAGGGCGATCAGCACGAAGATCGGGAAGAGGTAGACCAGCCCACCGGGCACCCACATGATCAGCCCGGCCAGCTGCTGGTCCTGCACCACCGAGATGCCCCAGGGACGGGGCACCTGCCGGTAGGCGGCGTAGAGAGGGTGTTGGGCGAAGGTGAGCAGGGCGCCGATGAGACTCCCCGCCAGCATCGGAGGCAGGAGGTAGGGGATGGCCGCGGCGTAGCCCAGCCGGCGCTTGCCCCCCGCCGGATGGATGATCGGCCACCAGTAGAGCAACGCCGTACCGAGAAAGATCAGATGCTCGAAATCGTGGATCGCCGTCCGTCCCTGGGCAGCGTCGTAGAAGTCGGGCAGATGCCAGGCCGCCAGGGCCGCGATGTAGAGGGACACAGCAACCAGGGGGTGGGTCACGAGGGTGAAGAGCCCCTTCAGCGGATTGCCCGGCCCGAGGATGCAGCCCAGGGCTACCCGCAGATCCCTGGGAAGGGCCCACAGCATCGGGAGCAGGGGAGCCCCCAGCAGCAGCAGCGGTGCCGCTACCTCGACCAGCAACAGGTGCTGGATCATGTGCACGAAGAAGAAAAGGGCGCTGAAGCCGTCGATGGGGGAAAGCAGCGCCACCCCGATCGCGGCCAGCCCGCCCGCGAAGCACCAGCCGCGCCAGGGGGCCAGGACGGAGTGTTTGAACTCGGGCCGGCGCAGCCGGCGCCACCCGACTACGTAGAGGGCGGCGGCAAGCCCCAGTCCGCCCAGCACGGTGGGATCCCAGGACCAGGAGTCCACTGAGGCCGGCAGCTCGGGATTCAGCCGCGTCCCTCCCCTTGGGGCTGAGAGCCCCTCAATCCGCTACACCCACTTATACTGGGCTTGGTCACCCTGTGTCAACGTCGGAATCGCGGCCGCCGCTGTCTTCCATCTGTACCTCGAAGGCTGGATAGCGCGACGCCCTGCAAGCGCACCTGCGTGGGGGTCCAAGGCTATATTCGGCAGCTTCCTGCAACTCCAATAGCGAGAGGTTCGATGGTGACGGCCGGCAAGGCGCTGGGCGGGGCGGAGAGCGGAGATTCCTCGGCTGGCGGGCCCGGCAGCGGCCGGACGCGGGGGAGACCCGGCCGCAGCGGGGAGGGGCGAGGACAGCAGCATGCTTCTTGCGTCACGGTACCCCGCTACGGGCGCGTCATCCGGGCCGGCGTTGAGGAACGATGTTGTGGGGACCGAGAGTCGGGGAATGGATAGCAGCCCTCGTCGGCTTCTTGCGGCGGAACAGGCTCTACTGGCTGTTGGTGCTGGCACCCGTGAGTTGGGTCATCGACCTGCTGGGGTTGCCGGAACTGTGGATCTTCATTACCTCGGCCCTGGCCATCATTCCCCTCGCAGGGCTGATCGGCGAGGCCACCGAAGAGCTGGTCCACTGGGTGGGCCACGGCCTCGGTGGGATCCTCAATGCCACCCTGGGGAACGCTACAGAGTTGATCATCGGCCTTCTGGCGCTGCGGGCAGGTCTCCAGGAGGTGGTCAAGGCCTCCATCAGCGGCAGCATCATAGGCAACATCCTGCTGGTGCTGGGACTCAGCATGCTGTTCGGGGGGTGGGGCCGGCAGCGGCAAACCTTCAACCGCACCAACGCGGGAGCCAGCGTCGCCATGTTGTTCCTGGCCGTGATCGCCCTGGTGATGCCGGCCGTGCTGGATCTGGCCGTCTTCGGCACCCTGGAGCGGAGGACCCCCTTCTTCGACCTGCTCGGCCTTCTGGTAGCGATTGTCCTCATCCTCACCTATCTAGGGAGCCTGATCTTCTCCCTTAGAACCCACCGGGAACTGTTGACCTCCATGCCCGAAGAGCGCCGCGAGCCCCGACTGAGCCTTCGCCAGACCGTCGTGTTGCTGGCCATCGCGACGGGCATCGTGGGCATCGAGTCGGAGCTGCTCGTGAGCAGCATCTCGGCGGCCACCGAGGCGCTGGGGATGACGGATTTCTTCGTCGGCGTGGTGGTGGTAGCCGTGGTGGGAAACGCGGCGGAGCACTCCGCGGCGGTGCTGTTGGCCGTCAGAAACCACATGGAGACGGCGGTAACCATCGCCACGGGCTCCAGCGCCCAGGTGGCGCTCTTCGTAGCTCCAATCCTGGTCTTCGCCTCCTTCCTGTTCGGCCAGCCCATGTCCCTCGTCTTCAACAGTCTGGAGATCGCCGGCATCGGCCTGTCGGTGATCGCCCTGGCTTTCGTGCTGCTGGACGGCGAGTCCAACTGGTTCGAGGGACTACAGCTCATCGCCGTATACCTGGTGATGGTCCTCGTCTTCTACTTCTTTCCGGCGCCCTGAAGCACGGCCGCGACGACCTCGACGTCGGAAAGTCGAGGGGGAGAACGGTTCTTGCGTCAACGGCCCTTTTCGAGCCCGCGAGACTATCTCAGCGGGCGGAGACCAGGGCAGTCGACCTGCCTCGCACCCGGGTGGCCGCCACAAGGTCGTGCTCCCGCACGAAGGCCAGAAGATCGGACACCCTGGCTATGGCCAGGGCAACGACCGTGTCGGCAGCCCCGTAGTACATCCACACCTCGTCACCCCGGCAGAGGGCTCCGCAGGTGTAAACGACGTTGGGCACCAGACCCCGCAGCTCGTAGTCGGCCTCCGCCGCGAATACCCACTCGGAAGCCCGAGCCAGCACCTTGCGGGGATCCTGCAGATCCAGCAGGGCGAGCCCCAGCCGGTATACGGGACGCACACCCATCTCCTTCACGCCGTGGTAGATGAGCAACCACCCCTCATCGGTACGGATCGGGGGCGCCCCAACGCCGATGCGCATCCCATCCCACCAGGGACCGCCCCGCTGGGCCAATAAGATGCCGGGCTGGCTCCAGCGGGTGAGCTCGAGGGAGGAAGCATGCCAGATGTGCTCCTCTCCCCCCGTCGACGGGCGATGAAGCATGATCCACAGGCCGTCGAAGGTCTGTGGAAACACGGCCGCGTCCTTATTGGTGGGGGAGAAGACCACCCCGAGGCGATCGACCGTCACGAAGTCCTCGGTGCTGGCCAGGGCCACGGCCGGGCCGTGGCGAGAGCAGGCCGTGTAGGCAACGAGCCACTTGTGGGGCGCCACTTGAGTCACCCGGGGATCCTCGCATCCCCACTCCTCGAAGGGCTGTTGGGGCAGCCCCGGGCTGAGCAGCGGCTCTTCCTCAATGCGCCAGCCGTCTATCCCGTTGGCGCTCCTGGCCACGTGGATCTGGGAGAGACCCCGCCGGTCCTCGATCCGTAGAAGCAGCACCACCTCTCCATCGACCTCTGCCACGCCCGGATTCAAGACAGCATCTGCCTTGAAGGGCAGCTCTCCGGGGGTAATTAGCGGCCGAGACCCATAACGGACAAATGGTTCACGATCCTTGATCTGCCTCATGTTTCAGCACCTTTACTGTGCCAGTCCGCCGGACTGATCCCAGCCCCGCCGTCGCGGACTTCATCCTTAACCTCAGCCCGATCTGGCCGCCCTCAGCCACAGCCACTCCCTGGCGGACCACCTTGCGGTCCTGGAAGCCGGCGGCCTACCGTCCCGGCTCTCCTGCAGGGCTGAGCATATTGGCAAAGGGCATGCCCAAAGGCTTAGAGGTCGCCTTACAGGCCGCCACCTTCGGCACCCTCGGATTAACGGCGCTCACCCTATGTGGTATACTCTGCCTCCGCATCCGGATGATTCGCCCTCCTCAAATTGTCTCCGAGGTGGTTGGAAGTTGGCTGAGCGCGTTGTGGTGACCGGGCTGGGGGCCGTCACGCCCCTTGGCAACGACGTTGAGAGCGGTTGGGCGGCACTGGTAGCCGGTAAATCGGGCGTTGACACCATACGGGCTTTCGACGCCTCGGCCTTCTCTACCCAAATCGCCGCGGAGGTCAAGGGTTTCGATCCGGCGGCCGCCGTTGGCGTCAAGGAAGCCCGCCGCATGGATCGTTTCGTCCAGCTGGCCGTCGCCGCCGCCCTGGAGGCGCTGCGGGATGCGGACCTCACGATCGACGGGTCCAACGCCGAGTCGGTGGGGGTCATGATGGGCTCCGGCATCGGGGGCATAGCCACCCTGATTGAGCAGGCCCGGGTTCTGGACAGCCGGGGACCCGATCGGGTGAGCCCCTTCCTGGTCCCGATGATGATCGTGGACATGGTCGCCGGCCAGGTCTCCATCCACACCGGAGCCAAGGGTCCCAACTTCTCCGTGGTCTCCGCCTGCGCCACCAGCGCCCACTCCATCGGCGAGGCCTACGAGGTGATCAAGCGAGGCGACGCCAAGGCCGTCATCGCGGGCGGAAGCGAGGCGCCCATCGTCCCGATCGGTCTGGCCGGGTTCACCGCTCCGCGGACCCTCTCAACCCGGAACGCGGAACCCCAGCGGGCAAGCCGCCCCTTCGATGCAGAACGAGACGGCTTCGTGATGGGCGAGGGCGCGGTCGTTCTCATCCTGGAATCGCTGGCCAGCGCCCAGGAGAGGGGAGCCCGAATCTATGCGGAAGTGACGGGCTATGGGGCCACCGGGGACGCCTACCACATCACAGCTCCGGCCGAGGGTGGCGAGGGGGCAATGCGCGCTATGACCATAGCTTTGAAGAAAGCGGGCCTCGCCCCCGAGGATATCGACTACATCAACGCCCACGGCACCTCCACGGTCATCAACGACAAGCTGGAGACCATGGCGATCCGGAACCTCTTCGGCCGGCGGGCCTACGACGTCGCTATCAGCTCCACCAAGTCGATGACCGGCCACCTCTTGGGCGCGGCCGGCGCCATGGAGGCCATGGTTTGCGTCAAGGCGATCCTGCACTCGGTGATACCCCCGACGATCAACTACGAGCACCCGGATCCCGAGTGCGACCTGGACTACGTCCCCAACGTGGCCAGGGAGAAGAAGGTCCGGGCGGCCATGTCCAACTCCCTAGGCTTCGGTGGCCACAACGCCACCCTGTTGTTCGTCGCATTCGAGAAGTAAACGTAACAGACCGGTCCTGGGTGCTGAGTCCTACGTCCTGAGGTTGAGCACCCAGGACTGAGCACTGAGGGCTCAGCACTTGGTAAGAGAGATGGCCGAACAGGGCAACTGGGCATCGGTCCTTACAGGGGTCCTCCAACAGATGGCCAAGACCGACGTCACCGAGCTGGAGGTGCGCCAGGGCGACCTTCGGCTGAGGTTGCGTCGCGCCCTCCAGCCTGCGTCGTCACCCTACCCGACCAGGCCGGCTCCAGCCGACGCCTCACCCCTGAGTGTGGAGAGGCACCACCGGGTCGCCGCGCCCCTCACGGGGGTCTTCTACGCGGCGCCCAATCCCTCCAGCAAGCCCTACGTCGCGGTCGGCGACTGGATAGAGCCCGACACCGTCGTGGGTCTCATCGAAACGATGAAGGTGTTCAACGAGGTGGTGGCCGACTGCCGGGGGCGCGTGGCTGCCATCCTGACCCAGCAGGACCAGTTGGTCCACGCCGGAGACGTTCTCCTGCTGGTCGACCTCGACGCCAGCCCCGACCAGGGCGAGGTCGCCCCATGACCAACTTCGTTCGGATCGCCGGATGGGGAAAGTGCCTGCCCTCCCAGATCCTCTCCAACCACGATCTAGAGAAGATGGTCGACACCTCCGATGAATGGATCAGAAGCCGCAGCGGGATCTCCGAACGGCGGATCGTGTCGGAGGAGGAGTCCACCGCCACCATCGCGACGGCAGCCGCCCAGGAAGCCCTCGAGCGGGCGGGCATCGAGGCTGCGGATCTGGATCTGATAATCCTCGCCACCTTGACCCCCGACTATCCCGGCCTGCCGGCCACCGCCTCCCTGGTTCAGCACGCTTTGGGCGCCTCCAACTGCGGTGCTTTCGACCTGGTAGCCGGTTGCTCCGGCTTCGTTTACGGCCTGGTCACCGGAAGCCAGTTCATCCAGAACGGCGCCTGCCGCAACGTCCTGGTGATCGGGGCCGAGGCCCTCTCTCGGGTGTTGGACTGGAAGGATCGAACCACCTGCGTGCTGTTCGGAGATGGGGCGGGGGCGGTAGTGCTCAGCGCCACCGACCGGGAGGGGGGTCTTCTCTCCTTCGTGCTCGGCTCCGATGGCGCGGGCGCCCAGCATCTGATCATCCCGGCGGGCGGCAGCCGCAACCCGGCCACTCACGAGACGGTGGAGCAGCGACAGCACTACATCAAGATGAACGGGCGGGAGGTCTTCAAGTTCGCCGCCAGGATCCTGCCCAGGGCTTTCAACGAAACCCTGGAGAAGGCAGGGGTGAAGGCCGAGGAGGTGGACCTGCTGATACCTCACCAGGCCAACATTCGGATCATCGACTCCGCCCGCGAGAGCCTCGCTCTGGCCGAGGACGCGGTATACGTGAACGTCAGCCGCTACGGCAACACCTCGGCGGCCTCGATCCCGCTGGCCCTGTGCGAGGCCCTCGAGGAGGACAAGATAGCACCGGGATCGCTGCTGGCCATGGTGGCTTTCGGGGCCGGCCTGACCTGGGGCTCAGCCCTCTGGCGCTGGCAGGGATAACGGTTGTTGTGAATGCCGGCTGCGCAGCCGGCATTCACAACAACCGTGGTATGAAGACCAACAGCCCCACCGCCACCGCTCCGAGTGCCGTCACCAGAACGGCCCCGGCCGCCACATCCTTCGCTATCCCGATCAGGGGATGGTAGCTGGTGACGGTGGCATCGGCCAGCGCCTCCAGGGCAGTATTCACCGCCTCCATAGCCAGGACCATGGAGATGGTCAGCACCAGGACCACCCACTCCAGGGGACCCAGCCGCAGCCACAGTCCCGCGCCCACCACCACCAGGGTGATCGCCAGATGGATCCTGGCGTTGCGCTGAGTCTGGAAGAGGTAGAAGACGCCCCTGAAGGCGTCGCGGAAGCACTCAACTAGTGTACGGGGCATGAGCCTTCATCACCCTGTCTGGCAAGCGTCACAATCACCCCGTGGACCTGCCCTCAGTCCTGGCCACGCCCCAGCCCCAGCCTCTGCAGCACCTTCTCCTCCTCCTGCCTCATCCGGCCGGCCTGGGCAGGGCCCTCGTGGTCGTACCCCAGCAGGTGCATCACCCCATGCACCACCAGGAAGGCCAGCTCCCGCTCCAGGGGGTGGCCGTACTCCCGAGCCTGCTCCACGGCCCTGGGGTAGGAGATCACGATGTCCCCCAGGGATAGGGGCTCCTCGGGGGGTTGGGGGAAGAGGACCCTGGGTTTCTCCGGGCTCTCATACTCCTGAAGGGGGAAGGAGAGCACGTCCGTCGGGGCATCGATCCCTCGATACTCCCGGTTCATCTCCCGGATCCCCTCGTCGTCGGTGACGATGAGCCCTACTGCGACCGGTCCCCCGGGCCAACGGCCCGCCGTTGCCTCTTCCAGGACCGACTCCAGGAAGGGGCGGTTCACCTCCCCTTCCACGGACTCCTCCACTTCCCACTCCACGACCAGGAGCGGCTGCCCCTCAGGCGGGGACTTCTTGGACCGGCTTGGGGGGTTCTCCAAGGAGCTTATCCTTATCCGCCTCCGGCGCCGGCAGCGCCGGGGGGTACTCGATCCGAGGGTGGTACATGCCCATCAGGATGGAGGTAAAGGCAATCTTGGTCTCCTCCACGTCCCGCATGGTGAGTTCGCAGTCGTCCAACTGGCCCTCGGCCACCCGCTCGTCCACCACCTTGCGCACCAGGGCCGCCACGACCTCTGGAGAGTGGTCTTTGGCCGATCGCACCACCGCCTCCACCGAATCCGCCAGCATCACGATGGCCACCTCTTTGCTGCGAGGCCTGGGGCCGGGGTAGGAGTACTGGGAGACGTCCACCTGGCCGTCGCCCTCCCGCGAGGCCTGGTTGAAGAAGTAGCTGACCAACCGGGTACCGTGGTGCTCGCCGATGAACTCCGTCACCCTGGGCGGCAGCTTGTACTTCTCCGCCATCTCCAAGCCATCCCGCACGTGAGCCGCCACGATCCGGGCACTGGTCTGGGGATCCAGGGAGTCGTGGACGTTCTTCCCGTCGAACTGGTTCTCGATGAAGAAGTAGGGTCTGGCCAGCTTCCCCACGTCGTGGTAGTAGGAGCCCACCCGTACCAGCAGGGCATCCGCACCGACCCGCTCCGCCGCACGCTCCGCCAGGTTCCCCACCATGATGCTGTGATGGTAGGTGCCGGGCGCCTCGTTTAGCAACCGCCGCAGCAGGGGCTGGGTGGGATCGGACAGCTCCAGCAGCTGCATGGTGGTGGTGATCCCGAACAACCGCCCCAGCAGACTGAAGGTCCCGACCGTCAGGGAAGCGGACAGCAGGCCGTTAACCACGGAAAGGCCACCCATCAGGGCCAGCCCAGCCCAATCGTCCTCTTTGGTCATGAGCCGGAAGACGAGGATGACCGCGAAGCTACCTAGAGCCACCATGGCACCGGCAAGAAAGTAGGAGTGGAGCCTGTCGCTTCGCCGCACGCCCAGGGTGCCCAGCACCGCTCCCACCACCCCGATGGCGGCCACCTCCAGGGAGTTGCTGGCGATGCTGGCCACCACGATGCTCAGCACCACCGTTACCAGCAAGGCCAGTTGGGCCTCCAACAGGGTGGCCAGCAGCATGGCCACCGCCGAGATGGGGAAGAGGTACGCCCAGTAGGGCCTGCCCGGCAGCACCGCCTTCGCGGCCAGCACGGAGGCCAGGATCACCAGAGCCACCAGCAGCAATCGCCTCTCGTGGACCAGGAGGGTGGGGTCGAAGACCCAGATGTAGCCCGCCAGCAGCACCACCACGATCAGTGCCAGCAGCGCCGAGGCAGAGATGGCGTGGTAGTCCACCGCGGGATTCCGAAGCCCGAGGGCCTCCAGCTTCTCAAGGTCGGTCGCCCTGACCACGTCCCCTTCCCGAAGGATGACCTCTCCCTTCTCGATGGTCTTGCTGACGGGCGCCACCGCGTCCTGGGCCTCCTTCCGAAGCCTCTCGGTCTCGGCGGGATTGGGGGAGTAGTTCACCCTGGCGAACTGTTGCACCAGGTCCGCCGCCAGCTCGCGATCCTGGTCCACCGGTAGCGCCGCGAACCTGGCCATGGCCTCGCCCCGCAGGCTGCGCAATCTCTCCGAGGTGATCTTCTCGCTCAGCAGCTCGTAGAGCACCCGTGGAGCGTTGGTGGCGACCGCCTGCCAGCGAGGGTCCTCCATGCGCGAGATCAGCGACAGCTCGTCGTCGGAAAGGTCGAAGTCCAAGGCCTTCCGGACCGCGATCTTCTTGGCGTCCAGCATCATCACCGTATTGCCGCGGACCGCCCCGATGTTCTGCAGGGCCACCGACATCTTGCCCCGCTGCTGGGAGGCAACGCCGGGGTCGAAGACGAAGACGTCCTGGACGCTGTTGGCGGCCCTCTCTCGCTCGGCCTTGGTCTCGATGGCAGAGACGTACTGGATTCGCTTGGGCGCCCGGATGTTACTGGAAGTCACGTCACCTTCGCGGAGCTCGTACCGGCTAGGAAGAAGATGTACAGAGAGAATGAAGGTCAGGCCCGCTGCCAGCCCCGCCACCAGCAGGATGAGGCGGGCAAGCCTCCGGCCATCCAGCTCCGGCCGGCCATGGGGGAGACTGCTGTCTCTCAAAGCCACTCTTCAACCACCCTCTTCTGCGGCTACCTGCGGTCTCCCCGCAGCCCTTCACCGCTAATAGCTGGGTTGCCACGGTTGATTGCCACCGAAAACAAGACAGGCACGCCGGTGGATCTCCACCGCTGTGCCTGTGGAAGCGGAAGACTATCGCGGCAGCAGATCGCGCACCACGTCAGCAATAACCTGGCCCTCGGCTCGCCCCTTCAACTGGGGGGCCAGCTTCGACATCACCTTGCCGAAGTCGCCCGGTCCTTTGGCCCCCACCTGCGCGATGACGGCCTCGGCAGCCTGAACTATCTCCTCACGGGACATCTGTTGGGGCATGTAGGTCCGAAGGATCTCCAACTCCTCCTGCTCCCGAGCCGCCAGTTCAGGCCGGTTGCCCTTGGTGAACTCCTCGATGGACTCCCGTCGCTGCTTGATCTGCCGGGAGAGCACGCCGACGACGTCCTCGTCGGTCAGCGGTTTCCCTTTGGCTATCGCCTCGTTGACGATAGCTGCCCGAGCCATCCGGATGGTAGAAACCCGGACCGCCTGACGCTTCCGCATCGCGTCCTTGAGGTCCTCCATCAACTGCTCGTTCAAACCCATCTCGAACTCCTCCGCGCATTCGACGAATTATAGGTATCCGTCTCAAAAAGTGTCAAGAAATTGCCACTTCCCAGGCGGCGTGCTATCATCCGGCCGCCTGAGCTGCTATGAAGGAGTCCTCATGGTCGATGTGGCCGTCCCCTACGGAAAGACCCAACTCCACTTCTCCCTCCCCGATTCCACTCCCCTGACCCTGGTGAAACCGGTCTCCGCCCCTCCGGCCAGGGATCAGGCCGCCGAAGTGGCCCGGGCACTGGAAGAAGCCCTGGCGCGGCATCCCCTCCCCTCTCGGGGCAACGCCGTGGTCGTCGTCAGCGATGGCACCCGGCCGGTGCCCAACACCACCATACTACCCGTCCTGTTGCGCAGGATGGAGGCCGCTGGAATAGCCCGAGAGCGCATCTCCATCCTGGTGGGAACGGGGCTGCACCGGCCCACCAGGGAGGCTGAGCTGCCGGCCCTGCTGGGAGCGGAGGTGTGTCGCAACTATCGAGTGGCCGTCCACGATGCCCGGGATCGGGACCGGCTGGTGCCGCTGGGCGAAACCTCGCGCGGAACCCCCATCTGGATCAACCGCCTCTACCTGGAGAGCGACGTTCGCGTCCTGACCGGCATGATCGAACCCCACCAGTTCGTGGGCTTCACCGGCGGCGCGAAGAGCGTGGCCATCGGCCTCGCAGGAGAGGAAACGATCGAGGGAAACCATACGTTACTGCAGGATCCTCGCTCCCAGATCGGGGTGTACGACGGCAACCCCGCTCGGGCGGAGATGGAGGAGATCCTGGAGCGGGTGGGGGCCGACCTGGCTGTCAACGTGATCTTGAACAACGAGAAGAAGATCGTTCGGTCCCTGGCTGGTTCGCCCGTGGAGGTGGAGAGGGCCGGTGTCCAACTCTCCGCCCAGATCTGCCAGGTGGCCGTGCCGCACCCCTTCGACATCGTCATCGCCTCTCCAGGGGGGTTCCCGAAGGATCTGGAGGTCTATCAGGCCCAGAAGGCGGTGGCCCACGCCGCCATCGCCGTTCGGGAGGGCGGGACCATCGTGTTGGTAGCGGAGTGTCCCGAGGGCTCGGGGGATGCGGAGTTCGAACGGTTCATGGTCCAGTCCTCCAGCCCCGCCGGCGTCCTGGAGCGGTTCCGGCGGGCGGGTTTCCGGATGGGTGCCCACAAGGCCTTCCTGCTGGCCCGCAGCATGGTCAGGGCCCGGGTACTGCTGGTCTCGGACCGGCTGCCGGTGGAGCTGGGGAAGAGACTGCTGTTCGAGCAGCACGGCACCATCGAAAGCGCCCTCGAGAGCGCCTTCGCTCGCCACGGCCTCTCGGCCACCGTGGCCGTCATGCCCAAGGCGTCGTCCACCATCCCGAGGATAGCGGCGACAGGGTAGGGTCCGGCGGCTCGGCCGGCCCTCCTTGCGCGTTTGCCAGGATCAGGATAAGGAGGAGAGGACTCTAATGCCAACCCTTGCTGAGATGATGAAGGGAGCCAGGACCCTGGTGGGCCCCTGCACCGACGTCAAACCTGGGGAGACCGTCCTGGTCGTCGCCGACAGGCCGATGACCTCCATCGCCGAGGTCGTGGCCGCTGCCGCCAAGGAGCGAGGGGCGGAGGTGGTGATCGCCCTGATCGACCAGCGCTCCTCCGATTCCACCGAGCCTCCCAGGCCGGTGGCCGAGGCGATGAAGGCCTCCGACGTGATCTTCTCCGCCGTGAGCATCTCCATCACCCACACCAGGGCCGTTAAGGGGGCCGTGGCCGCCGGGGCCCGGGCCATCGCCCTCACCGCCGTGACGGAGGATATGTTGGTCTCCGGCGGGTTGGAGGCCGACTTCGTCCAGGTTAAGGCGACCTGCAGGGCCGTGGGCGAGCGGATGGCCGGTGCAAAGGCAGTCCACCTCACCACCAGGGAAGGCACCGACCTCACCTTCCGGGTCGAGGGCCGGCGGGTCAACGTGATGCCCTGCGTGGTGGAACCGGGGGAGTTCTCTCCCGCCCCCACCGCCGAGGTGAACTTCTCGCCCATCGAGGGTAGCGCCAACGGGGTCATCGTCGCCGACGCCAGCATCCCCTACCTGGGGATCGGTCTGCTGAAGAAGCCGATCCGGTTCACCGTCAGGGACGGCTTCATCGTGGAGATCGAGGGGGGCGACCCCGAGCAGGCGGGCAAGCTGAAGGCCGCCTGGGAGCGGCAGGCCGACCCCAACGTGTACAACGTGGCGGAGATGGGCATCGGCATGAACCCCCGGTGCCGCTTCAGCGGGATCATGCTGGAGGACGAGGGGGTTCTGGGCAGTATCCACATCGGCACCGGCACCAACATCACCCTGGGTGGCAACGTGCAGGCCCGGAGCCACTACGACCTGATCATGAGCAAGCCCACGTTGAATTTGGACGGCGAGGTCCTGATCCAGGACGGAGAGTTGAGGCTGTAGACGACCGGCCGCCCTTGGAGACGCTGTCCCTTCAACTCACGGAGACCCTGTGGGTCCGGGACAATATGTACTCCAGCTTGTTCACCAGGTCCGCCGGATCGAAGGGCTTCGTGATGAAGCCATCGATCCCCTCGTTGGCCAGATCCTCCACCTCCTCGAAGGTGAAGGCGGTCGCCACGATCAGCGGCACCCGCTTCCACCTGGGATCCCGACGCAGCAGCCTGGCCAGCCTGAAGCCGGACATGTTGGGCAGGTTGAGGTCCAGGATCACGGCATCGGGATCCGCCCTCTCCACCGCCTCGTAACCCTCCAGTCCGTCGCGAGCCGGGATGACCTGGTACCCGGCCTGCTCCAGGTTGATACTCATTATGTCAAGCATCTCGGGCTCGTCTTCAACCACCACCACTCTCGATCGCTTCATGGCCTTCACCCAATCACCAGTCTCGCCCTGCCCCGACCCGCGATGCCCCTCAAGCCAGCTGTCCCCGGGCGGCCATCAGTCGGCGCCGCTTCTCCGCCAGCAGCTTCCGATGCTGTTGTCTGAGCTGGGGATCGAAAACGTGCAGGTTTATCTTCACCGCCGCTACCAGATCCTCGGGATAGAAGGGCTTGGTCATGTACTCCACCGCACCCCTCTCCAGCCCCCGGAGCACATCCTCATCGCTGACACGCGCCGTCAGCATGATGACGGGGATACCAGATAGCTCGGGATCTGCCTCGATCCGCTCCAGAACGTCCCAGCCATCCATCTCTGGCATCAGGATGTCCAGCACCACCAGGTCGGGCTTCTCCTCCTTGACCTTCCGCAGGGCATCTTCCCCATCGTAAGCTTCAACGACGATGAATCCGTGTCCCTCCAGGTTGGCTTTGGCGATGTCCACTATGCCCGGCTCGTCATCCACAACGAGAATACGGCTCCTAATCATGGCTGATCCCCTCTTCTGGCTCTAAGCTAAGAGCATGATCGTCGGGCCGATTGGCAGAAGACCCCTGAGAATGGGGGAGGACGAAGGCGAAGGTGCTGCCCTGGCCCAGGGTGCTTTCCGCCCAGATTCGGCCCCCGTGCGCCTCGATGATGTTCCGGCAGATGTACAGCCCTAGGCCGCTGCCCGGGGTCCTCCTGCTGTGGCCACCCTCGACCCGGTAGAACTTGTCGAACACCC
Source organism: Chloroflexota bacterium (assembly GCA_021845945.1). Next base: position 30,114 of record JAJZRD010000003.1, on the reverse strand, counting down.
TGGGAAGGTGCTGGAGCGCGATCCCGATGCCCTGATCGACGACCCGAACCTCCACCTCCGCGGTCCGCCTGTGCAGCTCCACCCGTATCGACTTGCCCATGGGTGAGTACTTGATGGCATTGCCCAGAAGGTTGTCCATCACCAGCTCCAGCTGCACTCGATCCCCCTCCGCCTTCACCGGACGCCTGGGCGCCTCCAGTAGGATCTCCCGCCCCTTGGCCGAAGCCCTGGCCGTGGAGACCGCCACGGAGACCAGATGTGTCAGATCCACCTGGTGCGGCGAGATCTTCAACAGTCCGGACTCTATCCTGGAGACGTTGAGCACGTTCTCGATCAGCCTGGCCAGCCGGTCCGCCGCGCCGTCGATCCCCAGCAAGAAGCGCTGCACCGTCGGCTGATCCAGCGACAGCTGAGGGTTGAGCAGCGTGGATGCGTACCCCTTGATCAGGCCGAGGGGGGTCCGCAGCTCGTGGGAGACCATGGAGACGAAGTCCGACTTCATCCGGTCGACCTCGCGCAGCTTGCTGATGTCCCGGGCGATCACGACCCCCAGCCCCTCTCCCCGGGCTTCCGACCGGACGAAGGAGTAGCTGGCGGCCACGTCCCGCTCGGTGCCATCCTTGGTCATCACCACTGTCTCAAAGTAGGGTGTCGGCTGCCGCTTCTCGATGACGTCCAGCAACGAGAAGTTCGGCTTGGGCCCCCCCGGGACGCCGGCGAGGGAGTTGAAGAGGGTCTCCTCGCATCCTCGACCCACCACTTCGTCCGCTCGCCAGCCGATCAGGGCCTCCGCCGCGGCGTTGATCCGTGCCACCCGGTTCTCCTGGTCCACGATGATGATGGCATCGGAGGTGTTGCTGATGATTGCATCCAGCTCGTCGCGCTCCCGGTCGACGCTCTGGTAGAGGATGGCGTTCTGCACTATCACCGCCGCGTTGGCCGACAGGATGGTGAGCAGCCGGAGGTCATCCTCGTTGAACTTGGATCCCGGTCGCTCGCTGACCAGCACCGCCCCTATCAGCCGATCCTGGGCCCTCAGGGGTGCCACCAGGGCGGGCTGCCGCGTCCAATCTCCGTCACAAGTCACTCGGAGACCATCGACCGACTGGATTGGGCATAGGGGATCGGGCGTCCGGATAGCGAGCTCCACTATCTTCAGCTTCACCCCGGAAAGCTCCTCCTGCGTGAAGCCAAATGCCGGGTATTGAGGGATCAGCTCCCCGTCCTCGCCGACCAGCAGCAGCATGCAGCTCTCGGCCTGGAGCAGCTGAGCGATCGACTTGGTCAGCTCTCGGTAGGTGTCGTCCAGGTTGGTCAGGGTCGCCACACTCTGGGATACCTCGGCCAGGCCCGTCAGCTCTCGAACCCGTTCCTGCAGCGAGGTGAAGAGCTGGGCGTTCCGGATGGCGATGGCCGCCTGATGAGCGAAGGAGGAGAGCAGCTCCACGTCGGCCTGGCTGAACTGGTCGATGCGGTTCCCGAAGACGGAGAGAACCCCGATGACCTTCCCCCGCATCGTCAGGGGCACGCCCAGGTAGGAATGCAGCTCCTCGACCTGGCCCTGCTGCATCCAGTAGGGTTGCTCCACCAACGACATGTCCGAGACCAGCTTCGGCGCTTCCTCCTTCACCACCTGCCAGCTCATGCCGCGACCCGCCGGGGTTCGATCTGTCTGGCTGGCCTTGATGGGCAGTCCCCTGGCGGCCCGGAACACCAGTCCGCCGTCGGTTTCGTCCACCAACATGAGGGCGCAGGCCTTCGCCCGCACCATCTCGGCCGCCAGGTCCACGATGATCTGCAGCGTCTGATTGGGATCCAGCCCCGTTGCCAGGGCATCGCCCACCCGATGGAAGGAGGCCAGCAGCTCGCGGCTCTTCTTCTGAGTCTCCTGGTACAGCCGGGCGTTCTCGAACTCGATGGCGGCCTCGTTGGCGAAGACGTCCAGGAGCCGCAGCTCGTCCACCGTGAACTGGTTCAGTCCCAGCCGCGACAGGGTGATGACCCCGATCACCCGCCCCTCGAAGTTGATGGGGGCGGCGATCATCGACTCGTCCAGGACGGGGGTGCCCGGGACGTGATAAGCCCTCGGGTCCCGCTCCACGTCACCCACGATCTGGGGCACACCCTGGGCCGCCACCCAGCCGGTGACGCCCTGGCCCACCTGAATCTGCAGATCCTCCAGCTTCTCGATCCAGTAATCTCGGCTGGAGCTCACCACCGCCAGGGGCACCAGCTCGTTGGTATCCTCCTGCAGCACGAACACCCGGCAGTTGTCGTACCTGAGCAGGTTTCGCAGCTCGTCGGCCACGATGTTCGCGATGGAGGAGACGCTCTTGGAGCGGCTCAGCTTCGACATGATCGCCTGCAGTCGCTCCAACTGGCTGTTCCACTCCTCCACCTCTCGGTACAACCGGGCGTTCTGTATGGCAATGGCCGCCTGGTTGGCTATGGCCATGGCCGTCTCGATCTCGCCCTTGGAGTAGCGGTGGTGGTAGGCGACGTGGTTGATGTATAGGGTACCCTGCAGCTGCCCCTTGGCGATCACCGGCAGCACCAGGATCGTCTTGTCACCGAAGAAGCGCACGGCATCCTTGTCGGTGCGGGGATCGTTGAGGGCATCCGAGACCAGCACCGGCTTCTCGGACTTGATCGCCTCCTTGGAGAGCGGCTCGGTCTCCAGGGAGAGGGGATACTGTTTCCACTGATGGACGAACTCGGGGGACATCCCGCTGAGGGCCGACGGGAGGAGGGTGACGCCGTCCTTGTCCAGCAGCCACAGTCCGCACCGATCGGCGCCCACCAGCCTGCCGGTGTTCTCCGTGACCAGGGAGAGCACCTCCTCCAACTGAAGGGTGGATCCCGCCGTGCGGGCGACCTCCAGCAGGGCGCTGGAGGCCCGCTCCCTCCGTCGCTGGCTGTGGATCACCCTCAGACCGGCGGATATGGCGCGGGCGAACCCCCCGGCCAGGGTAGACCGGCCGATGGAGACGCTCTCCACGTCGTCACCCATCACCACCAGAGCCCCCAGGTCGTCGCCGTCGAAGGGGACCGGCCAGGCGAGCCCTCGCACCACCTCCGTCTTGAAAGCCGAAGGGATCTCGACGCGGAGCGGGAGCAGCGCAGCGTCCCCCCGGGAGGCCACCTGGCGCCGGATCTCGGGCGCCATCTCCACCAGGGCTCCCCCCCATCCCTGCCGGGCCGCCGCGGGCGTCAAGGCGCACAGCACCGCCGCTCGGTTCCGATCCTGGGGCTCCACCATCAAGGAGGTGGGCAGCACGGCCGCTACCGGGGTCCCGTTCAGAACCTCGGCCAGGCTCAACAGCAGCGGCGACACGATCTCCGTGACGTCGTCTGGCACGGGAGGCGAGCTGGGCGGCTGATGCAGCTCCAGAACGGCGTCGACCTGTTCGGCGCCCTCGACGCCGTCCGCGATGACCGGCGGGTTATGCTGAGATCCGGACCCGGTGCGAGGCATTACTCCTCCAGGGATAGGCAATGGCAAAGGTACGAGAGATCCTGGTCGAACCCGCCGGCAAAGGGTTTCGTGAGCTGGGCGACGCATGCGGTCGTCAGACCAGGAGCCGCACGAATCGTACCAACTTCTTGCTTACCTCAGCCCATGATACCGAGCAAAGTGAAGCGTCTCCGGCAGGCAGGCGCCTCCTCGAGACGTAGGGCTGGGGTTCATCCCCAGCCGCCTGGCCGTCCTCACCGGACCGGCGGGGCAAGACCCCGCCCTACGCCGAGGATTTGCTGGATGGACCCCCTAGAGCCGTTCCAGCAACGCCACCGGGAAGGTGGCCAGTACCGAGGCCATGGGAAGCCCGAACCCGACCCCCTCCAGGGGTGCTACCTGGAGGGTCTCGCCCGTGAAGAGATTGCGGTAGGCTTTGCCCGCCTCACTGGCCGGCACTCTCACATAGGAATCTTGCCAGACTTCCACTCCTGTTGGCGAGAGTTGCTGCCCTTTCGCCAGCCCCACCACCAGCCTCGGCGCCACCACCACGGCCATCCGAGGCCCTTTCCGCCGGGCAAAGGCACAGAGGTGGTCCCGCCGGGGACCAAAGCCTTCCAGGGGAAGGTAGGCTCCCTCGCTGAACAGCTCCGGGTGGCGGCGGCGATAGGATAGAGCGAGGTGGATCACGAACATCTTCACCCCGCCGTCTTGCCAACCCTCCAGAAGACGGCTGGACAGCCCCCCCAGCCCCCCGTCGGTCCTGGAGATCTCCTCTTTGAGCCGGCCCAGCATCTCGGCTCGCCGCTCGTAATCCACGGGACGCCGGTTGTCGGGATCCACCAGGCTGAAATCCCACAGCTCGGAGCCCTGGTAGAAGTCCGGGACGCCGGGCGAAGCGATCTTCAGCAGGGTCTGGGAGAGGGAGTTGAACGTCCCGAAGTAGGCCACCCTTTCCTGCAGGGACCGGAAATCCTTGAGGAAGGGATTGGCGTGGGTCTTGTCCAGGATGGCGCGGGTGAACTCCCTCACCGCCTCCTCGTAGGCCGCGTCCGGGCTCACCCAACTGGTGTTGACCTTGGCCTCCTTCACGGCCTTCAGCATGTGGGCCTGCATCCGATCCACGAAGGAGCGGTAATCGGCGGCGGAGACGGGCTCCAGGGGCCAGGCGCCAAGCAGCGTCTGGTACAGGTAGTACTCCTCGTTGGCGTCGGGAACCGGCTGGCCCTGGAGCCGGCCCTTCCTCTTGTGGTTGAGCCTGGTCCACCGGGTGAGAGCCGCCCGCCACTCCTGCGGCATCTCCGAGAGCACGTCGATTCGCGCCCTCACGTCCTCGCTCCGCTTCGCGTCGTGGGTGGAGGTGCCCAGCAGCGCGTGGGGCCACTGCTTCTGGCGGTTGCCGTTCTGCTGGTGGAAGGAGGAGAGGGAGGCGCCGAACTGGCCGGGGTTCCCACCCACCTCGTTGAGGGAGAGGAGGCGGTTGTACAGGTAGAAGGCGGTGTCTTCCAGGGCCTTCGCCATCACCGGCCCGGTGGTCTGCTGGAACTTCCGCACGAAGTCCAGCAGCTCGGTGCGATCGTCCTCCCCGACGTTGTCGGGCCAGCGGAGCAGGAGGATGTCGCCGAGGTACCCGAACACCGCCGGAGGAACGCTGGGGTTGCGTCTCTTGGCCTCCCGAATGGCGCCCTCCACGTATGCCCAGTCCCGGGCGTCCACCGAGCGGTCGCCGTCGATGTAGGTGCGATACACGGGAAGGCAGGCGATCACCTCCCTCAGGGCGAAGGTGAGGCTGTTCAGGGTGAAATCTCGATACCGGCGATTGCGGGCGGCTATCCTCTTCAGCTGGTAGCCGAGCATGTTGATCTCACTGGCGAGGGAAACCAGCATCACCGTCTTCTTGCTGGCGTAGACCAGCTGTCTGAAGTCGACGTCCTTCCCCGTGAACCGCCTGTAGATCAGGTCGAAGGCCCTGGCAGCCGTCCCATCCACGAACAGCCCGTTGACCGCGTTGGCGAAATCGTAGCCGGTGGTGCCGTAGACGGGCCAATCCTGAGGCAAAGCCTCGCCGTCGCTCAGGATCTTCTCCGCGACGATGTACATGGGTCTGGCCAGCAGCGCCTTGGACTTCTCGGAAGCCTCCTTCTCCGGCCTCGGCGAGAGCAACTCTTTGAGGGCGGGCCACCGCGCCTCTGAGGGGTCCTCGCCCTCGGACAGATAGCTCTTGCCCAACTCGAACAGATAGCTCCCTTGAAGCCTCTCGAAGTACCCCTTGGGGTCCCAGAGGCCGTCGGGATGGTCGATCCTGAGCCCGGTGACCTTGCCCTCGCGCGCCAGATCCAGCACCAGTCTGTGGGTTTCCTCGAAGACCCTCGGGTCTTCCTGTCGAAGCGCCACCAGGTCGTTGATGTCGAAGAAGCGGCGATAGTTGATCTCCTCCGCCGCCACCTGCCAGTGGGCCAGCCGGTAAGGCTGCCGCTCCAGCAGGGCGTCCAACCGGTCGAAGCTGGCCGGCTGACCTCGACTGCCCGCGAAGAGACGCACAGCCCTACCGATAGCTTCACGCACCGACCCTGAGGAGTCGTCGAGGCCCCTCAGACGCCGCTTGACGACCTCTTTCTCCCGCTGCCGCTCCTGAACCTTCTCAGGGTCGGTCTCGGACCGCTCAGGGAGATGGGTCAGGGCGGTTAGGATGCTCTGCAGCTCGTGGAGCTGCTCGTCGTCGGGGTCGAGCTGCTCCACCAGCTCCTCGGCGCAGGGCTGCAAGATGTCCAGATAGCTCCTCGGGTCCAGCGGGAGCTTGTGGTCGTAGTAGTAGATGAAGAAGGCACCCTCCTCGTACCTCAGAACCAGCTCCTGGCTCTCCAGGACGGCGCCGTAGGCATCCCCCAGGATGGGCAGCAGGACCCGGTCTTCCAGATGGGTATCGCTGCGCAAGGGGTGCCAGTCGATGTCGAAGAAGGCCGCGTAGGGGGAGCTGGGCCCGTTCTCCAGCACGTCCATCCACTTGGCGTTGCTGGTCTCCCAGGCGCTCATGTGGTTGGGAACCACGTCCAGGATCAGCCCCATGTCCTGGCTCTTCACCTCCTTCGCAAAGGCCTCGAACTCGTCGCGGCTGCCCAGGTCCGGGTTCAGGGCGCCGTGATCGCAGATGTCGTATCCGTGAGGGCTGCCGGGTCGCGCCTGGAGGCAGGGTGACGAGTAGCAATCCGTTATCCCCAACTCTTGCAGGTAGGGCAGCACGGTCCGGGCATCCGCGAAGGTGAAGGCCCGGTTGAACTGAAGACGGTAGGTGGAGGCGGGTAGCCTCCTGTGGGTGCGCAGTCTCTCCACCATGGCGTCCACGACCCCCTGGCTGGCTGCCTGACGCGCCCGCCATCCCACCCTGCCGGCCGGGTGCCCTTCCTGGTCGGGGAATAGCTGCCGGAACAGCACCAGACTCCGTGGGGGCAGGCTGAAGACGGAGGCGCCGGGCAGCGGCTGCTGTCCGCCCTCCACCTCCTGCTGGCCCGTGTCCACCCACAGCTCCCACCGAACGATGGGGAGGTCATTGGGAAGGGTGAAGGGCACAGGCTCGTGATTGGCATTCAACAGAAGGAGCAGGACGTCGCCGACCACCGGCCCTCCCTGGTCATCGAGGCGGTCTGAGCCGTCGTCGGCGATCCTCATTCCCAGACACCGGCCGTCGGGCCGGTCCCAGTCCTCGGCCGTCATCTCCCGACCGTCCGGCCGAAACCAGGTCACGTCCTTCAGCCCCAAACCCCGCAGCAGCCTCCCCTCGAAGAACTTCCGCCGCCGCAGCACCGGCTGCTCCCGACGGATCCGGATCAGGGTCCTGGCGAATTCCAGCAGCCGTCTGGAACCCTCGTCCCATTCCCACGAGAACCAGCTGATCTCGTTATCCTGGCAGTAGGCGTTGTTGTTGCCGCCCTGGGTCCGGCACACCTCGTCCCCGCCGCAGATCATCGGAACCCCCTGGGAGAAGAGCAGGGTCGCCAGGAAGTTGCGCTTCTGCCGCTCCCGGAGGTCGAGAACGAACCGGTCCCTGGTTGGACCCTCGACGCCGCAGTTCCAGCTGTTGTTCTGCTGGTCGCCGTCTGCGTTCCCTTCCTGGTTGGCCTCGTTGTGCTTCTCGTTGTAGCCGACCAGGTCGTTGAGTGTGAAGCCGTCGTGGGCGGTGATGAAGTTGATGCTGGCGTAGGGCTTGCGCCCATCCTCCTGGTAGAGGTCGCTGCTGCCCGTGAGCCGGTAGGCCAGCTCCCCCAACTGGCCGGCATCGCCCTTCCAGTAGCGCCGAAGGTTGTCCCGGTAGCGGGCGTTCCACTCGGCCCACAGCACCGGGAAGTTGCCCACCTGGTACCCTCCCTCGCCCACGTCCCACGGCTCCGCGATCAGCTTCACCTGGGAGATGACCGGGTCCTGGTGGATGATGTCGAAGAATGCGGAGAGGCGATCCACGTCGTGGAGCTCCCTGGCCAGGGTGGCCGCCAGATCGAAGCGGAAGCCGTCCACGTGCATCTCCAGCACCCAGTACCGCAGGCTGTCCATGATCAGTTGAAGGGTCTGGGGGTGGCGGGCGTTCAGGCTGTTGCCGGTGCCCGTGTAGTCCATGTAGTAGCGGGGATTGTCGTCCACCAGCCGATAGTAGACGCCGTTGTCGATCCCCTTGAGGCTCAGGGTGGGGCCCAGATGGTTCCCCTCGGCGGTGTGGTTGTAGACCACGTCCAGGATCACCTCGATCCCGGCCTGGTGGAGGGTCTTCACCATCGCCTTGAACTCGGCCACCTCCTCGCCGGCCCCCCGCCTGCTGGCGCAGCTGCCCTCGGGCGCGAAGTAGCCTATGGTGTTGTAGCCCCAGTAGTTGCACAGCCCCTTTTCCAGCAGGAGGTTGTCGTCCAGCTTGGCGTGCACCGGCAGCAGCTCGACCGCCGTTATTCCCAGGCTCCGGAGGTAGTCCACCACCACCGGCGACGCCAACCCGGCGTAGGTTCCGCGCAGCTCTTCCGGCAGGTCGGGGTGTCGCATAGTGAAGCCCTTGACGTGGGCCTCGTAGATAATGGAGTCCTGCCAGGGGATCCGCGGCGCACGGTCGCCCTCCCAGTCGAAGCCGCCATCCACCACCACCCCTTTCGGCACGCCCCAGGCGTCGTCCTCGTCGTTCAGCTCCAGGTCCTCGTTGGGGCTGCCCAGGTTGTAGCTGAAGACCGGAGCCCGCCAGTCCAACTGCCCGGCCAGTGCCCTGGCATAGGGATCGATCAACAGCTTGGCGGGATTGAAGCGGTGACCTCGCTCGGGGTCGTAGGGCCCGTGCACCCGGTACCCGTAAAGCTGTCCAGGGCGGATGCCCGGGAGGTAGCCGTGCCACACGTGGGCCGTGACCTCGGGCAGGGATAGGCGGACCGACTCCTCCTCGTCCATAATGCGATCGAAGAGGCACAGCTCCACCGCCGCAGCGTTCTCCGAGAAGAGGGCAAAGTTGACGCCCTGTCCGTCCCCGGACGCCCCTAGGGGATACGGCTTTCCTGGCAAGAGCTTCATACCGCCGTCCTCGCTTCCGACGCTGCAAGATCCTGCGATGGTTCGTGGCGAGCGGCCGGTGCCGACAAGGAAGCACGGAGGCACTTCCAGGAGGCCCCATTGCCCGATGGGTTGCCTCCTGCCTTCGCTCTGGAGCCGTGGCGCCGGCCGGATCCAAAGTCCGAGCGGTTCGTGGATGCCCTCGGAGGGCTATCTGAGGGCCACGACCGATCGATGGAGATCGCTAAAGGCAAGAAACCTGCCGGGCGGTGAGGGCTCTACTGGTAGATCACAACCGAGGGCACGGGATCCAAGCCCATTACCTGCTCTGGCCGGAACAGGTCGGGGTCGTGGTTGTAGAACATCTTGATCCCGGCGAACTGGAGCGGCTTCTCCATCACCCTCTGGTAGCTCCCCAGCTTCACCGATTGGGCGCCGAAGCCGTCCATGTCCAGCACCAGGTCCACCACCGGGCTCCTCCCTATCCTCTCCTTGTCGGGGAGCATGTTGACGGTGAACTGGTGAACGATCAGCACCTTCGGAGGCAGCTTCCTCTCCTGGATGATCTTCTCCAGGAAGCCGAGTGCGTAGTTCACCTCACCCGACACGGTGTGGCCGATCTGCTGGCCCGGGGCCTGCCCCAAGTCCATGTCGAACTCGGGATCCAGCGCCAGGTAGACGTCGGGTTGCTCCAAGTAGGGGCGCAGATACTCCAGCTCGTCCTCCACCCTGCTCCGCCCCACCTGCACGTCCAGGATCAGGCGGAACCCGTTGGCCCTCGCCTGCTCCAGCATGGAACCGATAAGCTCGCCACTCTCCCTCCGACGCCAGAGGCCATCCTCTCCTGCGCCGCCCTGGGCCACCACGGCGATCAGTTCGTAGCAGGGCACGATCTTCTTGTCCGTGAGGGGCGCGTAGGCGTCGGCCTGCCGCTGCAGACGAGCGGCCAACTCCTCGCCAGTGTAGCGCCCCAGGATCCCCATCAACGGCGTCCAGGGTGTGCCATACCAGGTCACCAGCAGGTTGCCGGGTAGGACCGCTCCGGGGACGCTGGAGGCATCCGCCGGGGGCACGCTGGGCCCCAGATCGGGCAGCCCCTCCCACTTGAACCGCTCCTCGTTGCCCCGCTCCTGGACTCCTAAGGGGCCATTCACCCAGCTTCTGAACCCGTCCGTGAAGGCGGTCCAGTTGTCGGCCTTGCGCCACACCATCAGCCCTGTGGTGGTGCGCTGCAGCCCGTCTCCATTGAACGGGTTGTGGTGCTCGTTCTCCAGCGGCTGGCCGGCCACCTCGGGGATGAGGTCGGCCAGCGCTCTGAACCCCAGTTGGAACTCGATCTTCGGTTGGGCAAGGGCAATGCTAGTGGAGGCCACGAGGCTTGCCAGAAGGGCGATCGGAAGAGCATTGAGTCCCCTGAACATGGACAGACCTCCATCGACTGGGCGAGGCGTTGGGAAAGCGGCCCCAGGCTACCACAGCTTTCCGCTCCTGGGAAGGCACGGTGGATGCAACGTCATTAGGAGGGCGACGTCGTTGGGAGGGAGGGCAGAGCGGCATCGACCAGAGGAACACAGAGGCCAAGGGTACGGCCGGCACCACCCTGCCCGAGGATGGCCGGAGGCGGGTTGTCATCGAGAGCGTCGAGCCCGAGATCGACTGCGGCCGCTTCCCCATAAAGCGCACGGCCGGGGAGAAGGTCGTGGTGGAGGCCGACGTCTTCACCGATGGCCACGATGCCCTCGCCTGCATCCTGCTGTACCGGCGGGAGTCCGACCCGGGGTGGACCGAGGTCCCCATGGAGCCCCTGGTCGACGACCGCTGGCGAGGGGAGTTCGTGGTCTCCGATCTGGGCGGCTATCGCTACACCCTCCAGGCCTGGGTGGATCGCTTCCAAAGCTGGAGACGCGAACTGGAGAAGAAGGTCCGGGCGGGACAGGAGTCATCCGTGGATCTGCCGGTGGGTGCACGGTTGGTGGAGGAAGCCGTCCGGCGGGCCTCGGGCGCCGATGCCCGGGCCCTGGAGCAGTACGCCACCGCCCTCCGCCGGAACGGTCGGGGGAACCTCCCGGACGGGGTTCAACGGGCCCTGGAGCCAGGGCTCGCCGACCTCATGAGCAGCTACCCCGATCGCCGCTTCGCCGCCGGCTACGGCAAAGAGCTGGCGGTGGTGGTGGATCGGGAGAGGGCGCGCTTCAGCGCCTGGTACGAGCTGTTCCCCCGCTCCTGCTCCGGCACCCCCGGCCTCCACTCCAGCTTCAAGGAGTGCGAGCAGCGACTGCCTTACGTCGCCGGCATGGGCTTCGACGTGCTCTACCTGCCCCCCGTCCACCCCATCGGCCGCTCCTATCGCAAGGGGAAGAACAACTCTCCCACAGCCGGTCCCAGCGACCCGGGCAGCCCCTGGGCGATCGGGGCCGAGGAGGGCGGGCACAAGGCCGTTCATCCCGACCTGGGAACCCTGGAGGAGTTCCGGCGGTTCGTGGAGAAGGCCCGGGAGCAGGGGCTGGAGATCGCCCTGGACCTCGCCTTCCAGACCTCCCCCGATCATCTCTACGCCCGGGAGCACCCGGAGTGGTTCCGGCGCCGCCCGGACGGGACGATCCAGTACGCCGAGAACCCTCCCAAGAAGTACGAGGACATCTATCCCTTCGACTTCGAGACCGACCGTTGGCGAGAGCTGTGGCAGGAGCTGAAGAGCGTGGTGCTCTTCTGGATCGAGCAGGGGGTGCAGATCTTTCGGATCGACAATCCCCACACGAAGCCCTTCCCCTTCTGGGAGTGGCTGATCGCCGAGGTCAAGAGGGAGCACCCACAGGCGATCTTCCTGTCGGAGGCCTTCACCCGTCCCAGGGTGATGTACCGGCTGGCAAAGCTGGGCTTCACTCAGTCCTACAGCTACTTCGCCTGGCGGAACAGCAAGGAGGAGCTGATCGGCTACTTCACCGAGCTCACCCAAACGGAAGTCAGGGAGTACTTCCGCCCCCACCTCTGGCCCAACACCCCCGACATCCTCACCGAGTACCTGCAGCACGGCGGCCGGCCCGCCTTCATGGCCAGACTGCTGCTGGCAGCGACCCTGGGCGCCGGCTACGGGATCTACGGCCCGGCCTTCGAGCTGCAGGAGAACCAGGCCCGAGAGCCCGGGAGCGAGGAGTACCTGGACTCGGAGAAGTACCAGATCGGGGACTGGGAGATCGACAGGCCCGACAGCCTCAGGGACTTCATCGCCCGGGTGAACCGGATTCGCCGGCAGAATCCCGCCCTCCACGGCGACTGGAGCCTGCGCTTCCATCCTGTGGATAACGACCAGATCCTCTGCTACAGCAAGAGCACCGAGGATCTGTCCAACGTGATCGTGGTGGTGGTCAACCTGGATCCCTACCACACCCAGTCGGGTTGGGTGGAGCTGCCCCTGGAGCCGTTGAGCCTGGAGCCGGATCGGCCCTACCAGATGCACGACCTGCTGAGCGACGCCTACTACCTGTGGCACGGCTCCCGCAATTACGTGGAGGTCAACCCCCACGTCGTGCCGGCCCACATCTTCCGGCTCCGATACCGGGTCCGTACGGAAAGGGATTTCGAGTACTTCATGTGACCGAGGTTAGTGGCTGATGTCTCATCCGGAAGACGACCTCCATCTGGAGGAGAACCCCCTCTGGTACAAAGACGCCGTCATCTACGAGCTGACCGTCCGTGGCTTCTACGACAGCGACGCCGACGGCGTAGGGGATTTCCTGGGGCTGACCCAGAAGCTGGACTACCTCCAGGACCTTGGGGTGACCGCCATCTGGCTCCTCCCGTTCTATCCCTCTCCCCTGCGGGACGACGGCTACGACATCGCCGACTATACTGGAGTGAATCCTTCCTACGGCACCTTGCGGGACGTGCGACACTTCGTGCGGGAGGCCCATCGCCGGGGGCTGCGGGTGATCACCGAGCTGGTGTGCAACCACACCTCGGACCAGCACCCCTGGTTCCAGCGGGCCAGGCGGGCGCGCCCCGGTACCACCGCTCGCGACTACTACGTCTGGAGCGACACCACCGACGAGTACCCAGAGGCCCGCATCATCTTCAAGGACTTCGAGCCCTCCAACTGGAGCTGGGACCCCGCCGCCCAGGCCTACTACTGGCACCGCTTTTACTCCCACCAGCCGGACCTCAACTACGATAACCCCCAGGTTCGGAAAGCCATCTTCCGGGTGATGGACTTCTGGCTCCGGATGGGCGTCGACGGGCTCCGACTGGATGCCATCCCCTACCTTTACGAGCGGGAGGGGACCAACTGCGAAAACCTGCCCGAGACCCACGCCTTCCTGAAGGCCTTGAGACAGCACGTGGACGAGCATTTCCTGAACCGGATGCTGCTGGCCGAAGCCAACCAGTGGCCGGAGGAGGCCGTCACCTATTTCGGGAACGGCGACGAGTGCCAAATGGCCTTTCACTTTCCCCTGATGCCCCGCCTGTTCATGGCCATCCGGATGGAGGATCGCTTCCCCATCGTAGACATCCTGGCCCAGACCCCCCCGATCCCGGACAACTGCCAGTGGGCACTCTTCCTCCGCAACCACGACGAGCTGACCCTGGAGATGGTGACCGACGAGGAGAGGGACTACATGTACCGGGTGTACGCCCAGGACCCCGAGGCCAGGATCAACCTGGGGATCCGCCGGCGGCTGGCTCCGCTGCTGGGGAACAACCGGAGGCGCATCGAGTTGATGAAGGGTCTGCTCTTCTCCCTGCCCGGGACCCCGATGATCTACTACGGGGACGAGATCGGGATGGGGGACAACATCTTCCTGGGCGACCGCGACGGCGTGCGCACGCCGATGCAGTGGAGCAGCGATCGCAACGCCGGCTTCTCCCTGTCCAACCCGCAGCGGCTCTACCTGCCGGTCATCGTGGGCCCCGAGTACCACCACGAGACGGTGCAGGTGCAGGCCCAGCAGAGCAACCCCTACTCCCTGCTATGGTGGATGAAGAGGTTGATCGCTCTGCGGAAGCGGTACAGGGCCTTCTCACGGGGAAGCTTCGAGCTCCTCCACCCGGAGAACCGGAAGGTGTTCGCCTTCCTCAGAGCTTATGAGGACGAGAAGGTCCTGGTGGTGGCCAACCTCTCCCGGTTCGCCCAGTACGCCGAACTGGACCTCTCCAACTGCCGTGGATTGGTACCCACGGAGATGTTCGGGGGTGTGGCCTTCCCACCCATCGGGGAGTCGCCCTACTTCCTCACCCTGGGCCCCCACAGCTTCTACTGGTTCGCCCTGGAGCCCCAGGAGGTCGCGGCTGGTGCACCGGGTGGCGTCGAGTCAAAGGCACCCATCTCCACCCTGGTGATCGGCGGCCCGTGGGAGGCCCTGTTCCAGGAAAGAGAGAGAAGCATCCTCGCCGGCATCCTGCCGGCCTACCTGCAGTCGCGGCGTTGGTTCGGCGGCAAGGCACGCCACGTCAAGTCAACCCAAATCCTCGATGCCATACCTGTGCCCTATGGCGGCAACGTGGCCTACGTCACGCTGGTGCAGGTCGACTACGCCGAGGGAGACGTGGAGAGCTACCTGCTTCCCATCGCCTTTGCGACCGGAGCACGGGCGGACCAACTGCTCCAGGAGTCGCCCCAATCGGTCGTTGCCCGCCTCCGCCTCAAGTCTACGGGCGAGGAAGGGGCGCTCTACGACGCCCTGGTGGAGCCGGACTTCTGCCTGGGACTGTTGAACGCCATCGGCAGCCGGCGCCGGATGAAGGGGACCGAGGGCACCCTGGTAGCCCTGCCCGAGCGGCACTTCAGGCGGCTGCGAGGTGCCCGAGGCGAGCCGCTAGAGCCATCGATCCTGAGGGCAGAGCAGAGCAACAGCTCGGTGGTCTATGGGGATCGGTTCATCCTGAAGTTCTTCCGGAAGCTGGAGGCCGGGATCAACCCCGAGCTGGAGATCGGCAGGTTCCTCGGGAACCGGGGGTTCACCCACGCCCCCCCGGTAGTGGGCTCGCTTCTCTATCAGAAGGATCGACGCGAGCCCACCACGGTGGGCGTACTCGAGGGCTTCGTGCACAACGAGGGAAATGCCTGGAGCTACACCCTGGATAACCTGAGCCGCTACTTCGAGCAGGCCCTGGCATCCCAGGGTGTCCCCGAAGAGGTCGTGCGCGTCGTCTCGTCCCGGCCGAAGGCGGACGGCCTCCTCGATCTCGCCTCCCAGGAGCCGAGCTCCGCGGCCGCCGAGATGATCGGCACCTACCTGGAATCGACGCGGCTGTTGGGACAGCGCACGGCGGAGATGCACCTGGCACTGGCCTCCGATCCGCGGAACCCCGACTTCGCCCCCGAGCCCTTCACCAGTTGGTACCAACGCTCCCTCTACCAGTCCATGCGGGTTCTCACCCGGGAGGTCTTCCTCAGACTGAGCAGGGCGGCGAAGCAGTTGCCGGAGAACTTGGAGGAGGAGGCTTTGCACCTCCTCTCCCTGGAGGGAGAGGCCCTCAAGCGATTCCGGCCGGTGCTGGGGCGTAAGATCGACGCCCTGCGCATCCGCACCCACGGCGATTACCACCTGGGGCAGGTCCTGTACACCGGCAGCGACTTCGTCATCATCGATTTCGAGGGGGAGCCGGCTCGGCCCTTGAGCCAGCGGCGGATCAAGCGCTCACCCCTCCAGGATGTGGCCGGCATGCTGAGCTCCTTCCGCTACGCATCCCATGCGCCTATACTGGGCCAGGTGGAGGCCGCCGTCGTTCGCACTGAAGATCGAGCCTCCGTGGAGCTCTGGGCCCGCTACTGGTATCGCTGGGTCGGCGCCACCTTCCTGAAGTCCTATCTCAACGTGGTTGGAGGCTCTCACCTGCTGCCTCGGAACGGGGATGACCTTCAGCTGTTGCTGGACGCCTTTCTACTCGAGAAGGCGATCTACGAGTTGGGCTACGAGCTGAGCCACCGCCCGAGCTGGGTGCCAATCCCCATGCACGGGCTCGCACATCTGATGGAGGCCGCCGCTTGATCAGCCACGACGTGACCCTGTTGACCGAGGACGACCTCTATCTCTTCAACGAGGGAAGCCACTACCGCCTCTACGATAAGCTGGGATCCCACCCCATCACCATCGGGGGCGCCCAGGGGACCTACTTCGCGGTTTGGGCGCCAAACGCCGAGGAGCTGTACGTGATGGGGGACTTCAACGGTTGGGATAAGTACGGCACGCCCCTCCGGCCGCGAGGGGCATCCGGGATCTGGGAGGGCTTTGTCCCGGCCGTAGGGCGAGGCGATCTCTACAAATACCACCTGGTCTCCCGACAGAGCGGCTACCGGGTGGACAAAGCGGACCCCTTCGCCTTCCACGCGCAGCTTCCCCCGGGCACGGCTTCCATAGTCTGGGATCTGGACTACCGGTGGGGAGACGAGGAATGGATGGCGAAGCGGGCCAGCCGGAACGCCATGGACGCCCCCATGGCCACCTACGAGGTGCACCTTGGCTCCTGGATGCGAGTGCCGGAGGAGGGCAATCGTTCGCTCAGCTATCGGGAGCTCGCCCCCAGGCTGGCCGAGCATGTGAAGAGGATGGGCTTCACCCACGTGGAGTTCCTGCCGATCATGGAGCACCCCTTCTATGGCTCCTGGGGCTACCAGACCACCGGCTACTTCGCCCCCACCAGCCGGTACGGCACCCCCCAGGACTTCATGTACCTGATCGACTACCTGCACCAGCAGAGGATAGGGGTGATCCTGGACTGGGTGCCCTCCCACTTTCCCACCGACGAGTTCGGCCTGGGCTACTTCGACGGCACCCACCTGTACGAGCACGCCGACCCCCGCAAGGGGTTCCACCCCGACTGGAACAGCTTCATCTTCAACTACGGCCGGAAGGAGGTCCAGAGCTTCCTGCTGAGCAGCGCCCTCTTCTGGCTGGACAGCTACCACGCCGACGGCCTGCGGGTGGACGCAGTGGCCTCCATGCTCTACCTGGACTACTCCCGCAAGGAGGGGGAATGGATCCCCAACCAGTTCGGCGGCCGCGAGAACCTTGAGGCTATAGACTTCCTGCGCCGCTTCAACCTGGAGGTGTACAAGGAGCACCCGGACGTCCAGACCATAGCCGAGGAGTCCACCGCCTGGCCCAAGGTCTCGCGGCCGACCTATGAGGGGGGATTGGGCTTCGGCATGAAGTGGGACATGGGGTGGATGCACGACACCCTCCAGTACGCGTCGCTGGACCCCATCCACCGGAAACACCACCACAACGAGCTCACCTTCCGGATGGTCTACGCCTTCACGGAGAACTTCGTCCTCCCCCTCTCCCACGACGAGGTGGTCCACGGCAAGGGCTCGCTCCTGAGCAAGATGCCGGGGGACGATTGGCGTAAGTTCGCCAACCTGCGATTGCTGCTGGGCTACATGTGGTCGCAGCCCGGCAAGAAGCTGCTCTTTATGGGCGGCGAGTTCGGCCAGCGGGCGGAGTGGAACCACGATGCGAGCCTGGACTGGCACCTCCTGCAGTACGCCCCCCACGCCGAAGTGGCCCGCTGGGTGGAGGACCTCAACCGCCTCTTGCGCGGTGAGCCGGCCCTGCACCAGCTGGACTTCGACCAGGCCGGCTTCGAGTGGATCAGCGGCGGCGACGCCGAGAACAGCGTCCTCTGCTACCTGCGCAAGGGTTCCGCTCCCGAGGACACCCTCCTGATCGCCTGCAACTTCACGCCGGTGCCCAGGCACAACTATCGGGTGGGTGCCCCCGCGGGAGGCATCTGGAGGGAGATCCTGAACAGCGACGCCGGGGAGTACGGCGGAAGCGGCCAGGGGAACATGGGAGGGGTGGAGGCCGCACCGATCCCCTACCACGGCCGGACCCACTCCCTCAATCTGACCCTGCCGCCCCTGGGAATACTGTTCTTCAAACCGGAGGCGAAGACGGCCGAGCCGGCCAAGCCTGCCACGGTCCGCCGCACCCGCTCGACTCGCAAACCAGAGGCGCCTCCGCCCGACGGCCTCTAGGTGAGTATCAGAGAGACCTTGATAGTTCTGGGGGGTGACGTTGGCCCACGATGCGCTGGAGTTCTCGCAGGACCAGTTCTGGCCGCTCCTCCCGCAGCAATGGCAGCTTGATCCGCTGGCGACGCAGAGTCTCGGGTTCCAGATCGGCCAGCACTAGCTGCTCCTGCGAGCCCTCGGCCTGTGCCAGGCAAGTACCGTCCGGCCCCACGACCTCCGATCCACCCCAGAATCGTAATCCGCCTTCCTGGCCAACTCGGTTGCAGGCGAGGACGAAGCATGTCAAGGTGGAAGCATAGGCACGGTGAAGTGCTTGGTAGCCGAGTCTAGGGTCAAAACCCTTGTCTACTCCGCTGGTCGGGCTGGCGATCACTCCTAACAGATAGTCGGCACCATCCTGGGCGGCCAGATAAGCCAGTGCCGGATGCCAGAGATCCTCGCAGATCAACATAGCCATGCGACCGAACCGGGTGTCAAAGGCGGCCATCCTGTCGCCTTGTGCGAAGAAACGCGCATCGTCGAAGGCGCCAAAGGTGGGGAGATAGATCTTCCGATGGATATGCTTGAATTCCCCGGCCTCCAGATACGAGGCAGCGTTGTAGAACCGCGGCCCAGGTTCCTCGAGGGGCATGCCTATCACCATCGAGATGTCGTGGCTGGCATCCAACAGCGGTCTTAAGCGGGGGTCATCCAGCCGCAGAGCCAGGTCGAAGATCCCGTCCCCGAGGAAGTATCCCGTGAGACTCATCTCCGGGAAGAGTATCAACTGAGCTCCAGCCCTGATGGCCTGTTCTGCCAGCCGAATCGCGCTTCGCGTGTTGGCCTCGACGTCACCCAGTACGCAGTCTGTCTGACCCAACGCTACCCGAACTGCCATCTCCGCTGGCCTCCTCTCGAACTACGGCAACAGGGATCGTGGGTGGAGAGGATTCGAGACTATCTCCGAGACCCGGGGCAATTACGACAGCCCTGCACATAATCGGCTTGTAGCATGGGGTTCAACAATTGTCAAGATCGTCCTGTCACGTGTCACTGCTCAGGGAAGATGTCCGCCAAAAGGGATTGACAACAAAAAGGCAACCGTGCTAAACTGCAACTATGTTGCACGATATGCAACACTAATGCAGCTGGACGCACGGGCTAGCCATCAACACGAGGAAGGCTGCACATGGATAAGGCTCCAGACTCTTCCGTGCAATCTGTGCAGAAGGCCATTTCCATCCTGAAGGCGTTCTCCATTCAAGAGCCAGAGTTGGGGGTGAACGAGCTGAGCCGACGGGTGGGTCTCCACAAGAGTACGGTTTCCCGCCTTCTCTCCACTCTGGAGCATGCGGCGCTGGTCGAGCGCAATCCGGTGACCGACAAGTTCTGCCTGGGCGTCGGGTTGATTCCGCTGGCTGGCTTGGTCATCAGTCATGCGGATGTGCGCCGGGCGGCGCGTGCTCCCCTCCGATGGCTGGCTGAGACCACCGAGGAGACCATCAACCTGGCGGTACTGGATGGCGAACAGGTCATCAACGTGGAGCAGATACCCAGTTCCCGTCTGGTCAAGAATATCGGCTGGGTGGGCAGACGTTCTCCTCTGCACTGCACCTCCACCGGCAAGGTGCTGTTGGCCCACATGCCCGAAGGCAAGGTGGACAGCGTGCTGGCAGGACCTCTTACCAGCTTCACTCCCAGCACCATCACCGATCCGATTCGGCTACGCGAAGAACTGACGAAGATCCGTGATGGGGGCTTTGCGGTGGGGCATGAGGAGTTGGAGGAGGGACTGAATGCGGTGGCAGCCCCCGTCAGGGACTACGAGGGACGGGTGGTTGCCGCGGTGAGCGTATCCGGGCCCTCCTATCGGGTTTCCCCAGACAGATTCCCTGCGTTGTCCGGCCTGGCCAAGGAGGCCGCGAACCGAATCGCCTCGCAGCTTGGGTACGCCGCTAGACAGCCTTAGACGGGCGGGTGGGTTCGATGATTGAGTTCCAGGACGTGACCAAGGTTTACCCTGGAAGTGTCGTGGCCCTGGACGGGGTGAGCTTCACCGTCGGCGAGGGAGAGCTGGTGGTGCTGATCGGCCCCAGCGGGTGTGGCAAGACTACGGCTCTCAAGACGGTCAACCGTCTTGTGGATCCGACCGGAGGCCGGGTGCTCGTTGATGGACAGGACATAGCCCGGATGGATCCGGTGCAGCTGCGCAGGGGTATTGGCTACGTAATCCAGCAGATCGGTCTCTTCCCCCACATGACTATCGCCGAGAACGTAGCCCTGGTGCCGCGGCTGAAGGAGTGGCCCGAGAGTCGGCGTCGAGCTCGTGTGGAGGAGTTGCTGGATCTGGTGGGGCTACCGCCGGCCACTTTCCGAGATCGTTATCCGCGGGAGCTCAGCGGTGGCCAGCAGCAACGTGTGGGCGTTGCGCGCGCCCTGGCCGGCGATCCGGCCATAGTGCTCATGGATGAACCCTTTGGCGCCGTAGATCCCATGATCCGCCGGCAACTCCAGGAGGAGATGCGCAAGATCCAGGCAACCATCAGGAAGACCATCCTCTTCGTTACCCACGACATAAGCGAAGCCTTCCTGCTGGGCGATCGCATCGGCATAATGAAAGGCGGCCATCTGCTACAGATGGCCGCCCCCGAGCTGCTGCTACGTCAGCCCGCCGACGGTTTTGTGGCGGACTTTGTCGGCAGGGATGGAATGTGGCGCAAGCTCGACTACCTGCGGGTGCAGGACGTTTCCCTTCCGGCGCCCTGCAGCGGCTCTTCGGATTGGACGCCTGCGATGTTGGCGGCTGTGCCCAACCTGCCGGAGACGATGCTGCTCAAGGATGCCCTGCCACTCATCGCCGGAGAACGGGCAACAGAGTTGCCCGTGGTGGACGAGGCAGGGCGGCTCACAGGTGTAGTATCCCACAGCAGCCTGACCGCCCTCTTCTCAGAGCTAGTCCACCGCTCATTTCCTTCAAACCCACCAGGAGACTGACTCTCTTGCAGATACGCCGTCCCTTCAGTCGGTCACTACAGGGCTGACGCCGCTCCAATGAGGGGGGCGGTTGAGGGAACAGAGAGGTAGCAGATGGGCTACATCCTTTCCCACGCCGACCAGGTCCTGGTTCTGACGATGGAGCACCTGCAGGTTACGGCTGTGGCCGTTATCCTGGCGGTGGTCGCGGGCGTGCCCCTCGGCATCCTGGTTACCCGATTGCGGTGGCTCTATCCGCTCGTCCTGGGCACAGCCGGCGTGCTCTACACCATTCCAAGCCTCGCCCTCTTCGCGTTCCTCATCCCCTTCCTGGGTTTGGGCGTCAAACCGACGATTCTCGCTCTGATCCTCTATTCTCAGCTTTCCATCGTTCGCAACACCGCAGTCGGCATCAATACAGTCGACCGGGCCATCGTTGAGGCAGCCCGAGGGATGGGCATGACCAATGGGCAGATCCTCAGGATGGTGCAACTGCCGCTGGCCCTACCCATAGTCATGGCTGGAGTGCGGACCATTACGGTCATGGATATCGGCGTTGCCACCATCGCCGCATACATCGGTGCAGGGGGGCTGGGAGTGCTCATATTTCGCGGGATTGCCAGCCTATACCCTGAGCAGATCATTGCCGGGGCTGCGCCCGTGGCCCTGCTGGCCGTCCTGGCCGATTACCTGTTGGCTCGTATGGAGAGTGCTTTGCGCCCTAAAGGAGTCGGACGCTAAGGGGGGACGATGGACGCCTTCTTCGGCTACATCGTGCGGGAACCGATGGTGGTGCTGCAGTTGACCGGCCAGCACATCATTTTGACCCTGGTCACCGTCGGAATCTCCATCGCCATCGCCCTGCCGTTGGGCATCTTGATCACCCGCTATCAGCGGCTCAGCTTCCTGGTGATCGGGTTCTCGAATCTGGGCCAGACCATCCCCAGCCTGGCGATCCTGGGGCTCCTGATCCCCCTGCTGGGTATCGGCTTCAAACCGGCTCTGGCCGCCCTGGTTCTGCGGGCCATGCTACCTATCGTCATCAACACCTATGTGGGGATCGTTGGGATCGAGCCATCGGTCATCGAGGCCGCGCGGGGAATGGGCATGCGGGACCGACAGCTGTTGACCATTGTGGAGTTACCGTTGGCTCTGCCCGTGGTCATGGCCGGCGTGCGCACTGCCACCGTGATGAGTATCAGCATCGCTACGCTGGCTGCTCTCATCGGTGCGGGCGGCTTGGGCGATCTCATTTTTCGAGGTATCGCCATGGTAGATGGGCCCATGCTGATGGCCGGAGCTATTCCCACGGCATTGCTGGCAATCCTGGCCGATCTGCTCCTGGGACGCATGGAGATAGGGCTTACGCCGATGGGGATCCGGGTGTAAGCGACGAGGAAAGGAGGTGGCCTTCGACCGCAGAAGCTGAATGGGAGCCACACCTCGAAGCTGGAAGATAAGGAGTTGCGCAATGAAAACCGGAGTGATGTTCCCGCTACTACTACTGACGCTGGTAGCCACGGTGTTGGGAAGCGCATGCAGCGGCTCCGCGCCAGCAGAAAAACCGAAGATCATAGTTGGCTCCAAGGACTTCACCGAGCAGTTCATTGTGGGAAACATGGTCGCCTCCTTGATGGCCGAGAACGGCTATCCGGTGGAGAAGAAGATTGGCCTTGGAGGCAGTGCTCTGGTGCACGAGGCCCTGAAGAAAGGCGACATCAACGTCTACGTGGAGTATACCGGCACGGGCCTTACGGTGATGTTGAAGCAGCCGGTGATTAGCGATCCCGACAAGGCCTACGAGGCCGTCCAGAAAGGGTACAAGGAGCAGTTCAACCTGGTTTGGCTGAAGTCTTGGGGATTCAACAACACCTACGCTCTGGTGATGAGGAAGGACCAGGCCGACCAACTGGGTGTCAAGAAGGTCTCGGATCTCTCCGCTCAGTCGAAGGGCATGGTGTTAGGGGCTACTCAGGAGTTTATCGTCCGCCCCGATGGCCTGCCTGGTCTCGCCACCGCCTATGGCTTTGCCTTCAAGGATGCCAAGGGCATGGACCCGGGACTGATGTACAGCGCTGTGGCCGAGAAGCAGGTGGACGTCATCTCCGGTTTCGCCACCGATGGCAGAATACCGGCTCTCAACCTGGCTGTGCTGGCCGACGACAAGGCCTACTTCCCGCCCTATTATGCTGCACCCATAGTGCGGCAGGATCTCCTGGACAAGTCGCCCCAGGTGGCGGAGATCCTCAACAAGCTCGCTGGCAAGATCACGGACCAGACGATGGCCTCGCTGAACGCTGCGGTGGATGTCCAGAAGCGCGCACCGGAGGATGTCGCCAAGGAGTTTCTGAAGAGCCAGGGGTTGGTCAAGTAGCAGGACGGGCGACCGGAGAGTCCTCTAGGTCGCCCGCCGAGTCTCTAGGGGCAGTTTCGGCCGTCCCGACCGCGCTAGCTGTCCGTTCCCTGGACGAGCCCCGCCCTGGCGCGACTACGGCGCGATGGCGATATAGTGAGGAGGTCGTTCGCAGATGTTGGCGGTCAGAGAGGGCCCCTGGGTGGTACGAGTGACCATGGTGGAACAGCGAGGGACTTGCCGTCACAAACTGGGTGATACCTTCGAGTACACCTATTCGCCTCTGTATCCCCCCAAGGAGCTGTGCCCGGCGGTTGCCCTGTCCATGGCGCCTTACGTGGCCATGAAAGCGGTGGGGGGAGGGCCTTGGTGGGATGAAGGAGGGGACGATGCTGAGAACTTCTATATCTCCTGTATCTCGCGGAGCGGGACAGTATGGAAGATCGAGGCGACGGACAGTCATATCCCTTTCTACGATGTGGAGCGGGCCAGGGAGAGGATCAAGAGAGAATAGCGGAGAGCGACCCTCTAGGAAGGGAGGCCCGGCGTGATCGAGAAAGGGCTTGTGGGAGGCCAATACCAGCCCTTGACCGGCGAGGATGTCCGCCGCATTCACGAGGCATCCGTCACTGTGCTGGAACGAACCGGGATAAAGGTGGAAGGCGAAGAAGTGCTGGAGATCTTCAGACAGGGGGGAGCCCGAGTCGAGGGCTCCAGCGTGAGGATTCCGCGGGCCATGCTGGAAGACGCCCTGGCTAAAGTGCCTTCCCGTCTCGTTCTCCGTGGTCGTGAGGAGAAACACGACCTGGTTCTCGAAGGCCGGCGGGTCTATCTGGGCAGCGGGGGCGCGGCTTTGACGGTGCTGGATCTGGAGACCGGAGAGGCCAGGCCGGCTGCGCTACGCGACGTGGCCGACATCGCCAGGCTGGTAGATGCCCTCGACAATATCCACTTCTACCTGCGGCCCGTGGTCGCCCAAGACGTGTCCCAGGATCTTCTCGACACCAATACCTACTATGCGGCCCTGAGCAATACCACCAAACACGTCATGGGCTCGGCCTACAGCGTGGAGTCGGCCAGGCAGGTCATTGAGTTGGCATCCCTTATCGCCGGCAGTGAGGAGAGGTTGTGCGAACGGCCGATCATCTCTTTCATCACCAGCTGGATGATCAGCCCCCTTCGTTTTGCCACCGAGACCACGAGGGTTCTGACCGAAATAGTGCGCCACCAGATTCCGGTGGTCCTCTCCTCGGCGCCGATGGCTGGTTCCACCGCTCCAGCTACTCTCGCCGGCGCGCTGGTGTTGATAAACGCCGAAGAGCTGGCTGGGCTGACCTTCACCCAGTTGGTCAGTCCAGGTGCCCCGGTGATTTATGGCGCTGTGCCCTCGACCGCAGATATGCGCACGGCGGCCTACTTGGGGGGTGCCGTCGAGTTCGGGATGCTGAACGCCGCTGCAGCACAGCTGGCGCAGTACTACCGGGTTCCCCTGTACAACTCGGCTGGACTGACAGAGAGCAAGGTCCCGGACATTCAGGCTGGCTACGAGAAGGGCTTCTCCGTGGCCCAGGTGGCCCTCGCTGGTGCGAATTTCGTCCATCATGCGGCCGGAATGCTGGAGTCGATGCGGGCCGTGGCCTACGAGCAGTACGTCATCGACGATGACATCCTGGGCATGGCCATGCGGGCCGTGAGGGGCATCGAGATCAATGAGGACACGCTGGCCGTGGAGGTCATCGACCAGGTGGGCCCAGGGGGGCATTTCCTAACCAGCCCTCATACCATTCAGCACATGCGATCGGAGTTCTTCTACCCCAGGATCTCGGATCGACGATCGCGGGAGGCTTGGGATTCGGTTGGGGCTCTGGAGAGGGCCCGGCAGAGAGCGAGGGAGATCCTGGCCGCCCATCAGCCGATGCCTATTTCGGCAGAGGCTGATGGCCAAATCCGGGAGCGGTACCAGATTCTAGTCTAGCGGGAGCTGGAGAGGGGCCGCATCGCGGTGATCCATCCCGGTCATCGCGCTCCAGTCGGCAAGTTCGGCAACTTGCTTCACATAGGAAACGACACCGCAGGAGGTCACGGGCATAATGGCTACTTCGTCGCAACAAGTCCCTTTGTTACATCGCCTCTCGGATGGCGCGGTGGCCGACATCCACTTCGCTACCCTGGAGATCCTGGAGCGCACGGGCCTGCGCCTCTACGATGAGGAGGCCGTCACCCTCCTGAAGAAGGCGGGCGCCCACGTCTCGGAGGGCAACCTGGTGCGGATTCCCGCCCGTCTGGTGGAGTGGGCCATCCAGATAGCCCCCAAGCGCATACCTCTGTACGATCGCAACGGCCGCCAGGTGATGGCCCTCCAGGGTAACAACTGCTACTTCGGCACCGGATCCGACTGCCCCCACATCCTGGACCATCGAACCGGTGCCCGCAGAGAGGCAACCCTGGCCGACGTGGTCGACGGAATGAGGGTTTGCGACTACCTCCCCAACATCGACTTCGTGATGTCCATGTTCATCCCTTCCGACGTCCCGGTCCCCATCTCCGACCGCTACCAGATGGAGGCGATGCTTCTCAACACCACCAAGCCGATCGTGTACGTGACCCACGACCTGGATGGATGCAGGGATGCCGTGGAGATGGCTGAGGTGGTGGCGGGAGGCCCGGATGCCCTGCGAGCCAATCCCACGGCCTGCTGCTACATCAACATTACCGCCCCTCTACGGCACAACGGGGAGGCGATTCAGAAGCTGATGTTCCTGGCGAAGAAGGGGCTTCCCTCGATCTACGTTGGGTCCAACACCACCCGCGGGGTGATCACACCGGTGACCGCTGCCGCGGCGGTGGCTCTGGGCAATGCGGGTGCGCTGGCCGGCCTGGTGCTGGCTCAGCTGGTACGAGAGGGCGCTCCCGTCGTGGTAATGAGGACCGGTGGCGGCGGGCTGGACATGAGCACCATGGTCTCATCCTATGCCTCCCCCGAGACCCAGGGCTACCGCGGCGACGTCTGTCACTACTACGGGCTGCCCATCTTCGGTATGGCCGGCTGCAGCGACTCGAAGCTGCCCGACGAGCAGGCTTTGGCCGAGGCGTCTTTGACCTTGCTGGTGGACTCCCTGATGGGGGCAAACCTGATCCACGACGTGGGATACATAGAGTACGGTCTCACCAATTCCCTCGAGATGCTCACCATGTGCGATGACGTGATCGGCTGGATAAGGCGCTTCATGGAGCCCCAGCCGGTGAACCGGGAGACCCTCGCCCTCGATCTCATTCACGAGGCAGGCCCCGATGGGGAGTACCTCGATAAGGATCATACCTATCGCCACTTCCGGGAGGAGTGGTACCCAAGGCTCATGAACCGGGACAACCGCAGCAACTGGGAGATGGCCGGGGGGAAGAGCTACCGGGAGGTCGCCAGGGAGAAGGTGGAGCAGGTCCTGGAGACCCACCGGGCCCCTGAGTTGGACGTCGACGTCCAGCGGGGGATCCGTGCCGTCCTCGAGCGAGCAGCCAACAGCGCCGGCGTGCGATTGAGCTGAGTGTTGAGACAGGAGGAAGGGATGGCCAACTACGAGTCGTTGAAGCAAGCGGTGATCGATGGCAACGGGGCCAGAGCCAGGGATTTGACACAGCGGGCTCTGGACGAGGGTAGGAGCCCTCAAGATATCCTCGACTCGGCGCTGATACCGGCGATGGACGTGGTGGGAGACAAGTTCGCCAGGCATGAGCTGTTCATACCGGAGATGCTGGTGTCAGCCCGGGCGATGCAGGCAGGGCTGGCCGTTCTCAAGCCGCTGCTGTCGGAGGGGGAATCCAGGGCCAGGGGAAAAGTGGTCATCGGGACCGTCAAGGGGGATCTCCACGATATCGGGAAGAATCTGGTGGCTATGATGCTCCAGGGTGGCGGGTTTGAGGTGGTGGATCTGGGGGCGGACGTGAAGCCGGCCAGGTTCATTGAGGCGGTCCAGACGGAGAAGCCCGACTTCGTGATGATGAGCGCCCTCCTCACCACCACTATGCTGTCCATGAAAGAGACCATCGACGCGCTGCAGGTGGCGGGACTGCGAGACAGGGTGCGCATCGCTGTTGGCGGGGCTCCTGTGACCGAGCGGTTTGCCAAGGAGATTGGTGCCGATTTCTATGCGCCGGATGCCAATGCAGCCGTCCTCAAGGCGAGGGAGTTGGCGGTCCGGGCATAGTGCGCACCCAAAAACCAATGTCATCCGGCACTGCGCGGAACTGGACGACGTCGACTACCTGATGGTATATAAGGCGGCAGTCCCCCACAATGGCGCGACGAGGCTGCCACTTCAAGCGGAGAGAGGAGCAGATGGAGAGGGCGCTGGTAACCGGCGGCGCGGGATTCATCGGATCGCACCTGGTGGACGCCCTGGTCGAACGAGGGGTGCAGGTGCGGATCCTGGACAACCTGGATCCCCAGGTCCACGGGGCCGCTCGCGCGGTCCCCACCTATCTCAATCCCCGGGCGGAGTTGATCCGGGGCGACGTCCGGGATCGAGATCTGCTGGGGTCGGCCCTGGAGGGGGTCCGGGTGATCTTTCACCTGGCCGCGGCCGTGGGGGTGGGACAATCGATGTACGAGATTGAGCGGTACGTCTCCGCCAACACCCTGGGGACCGCGGTGCTGCTGGACATCCTGGCCAACCGCCAACCCGCGGTGCGGAAGCTGGTGGTGGCCTCTTCCATGTCCATCTACGGCGAGGGCAGCTATCGTTGCCCCAGCTGCGGCCCCGCGGAGCCGCTGCCCCGCACCGAGGCACGGATGCGGGAATCCCTTTGGGAGCCCCTCTGCGCCCGCTGCCGCACGGCCCTGGTGCCCCAGCCCACCCCTGAGGAGAAGCCGCTGCAGCCCACCTCCATCTACGCCATATCCAAGAAGGATCAGGAGGAGATGTCCCTCTGCATCGGCAGGGCCTACGGCATCCCCACGGTGGCGCTGCGCTTCTTCAACGTCTACGGCCCCCGCCAGGCCCTCTCCAACCCCTACACGGGAGCCGCCGCCATCTTCTCCTCCCGCGCCCTGAACGGCAAGCCTCCCCTGGTGTACGAGGATGGGCTTCAGAGCCGGGACTTCGTCCACGTCAGCGACATCGTCCGGGGGCTGCTGCTGGCCATGGATAGCGAAGCCGCGGACTACGAGGTCTTCAACCTGGGGACGGGCCGGGCCCTCACGGTGCTGGAGATGGCTGAGATCATCTGCCGGAAGGTGGGTCCCGCCGGGCTCCGCCCCCTCGTGGCTCAGAAGTTCCGCAAAGGTGACATCCGCCACTGCTACGCCGACGTCGGCCGGATCGGCGCCCTCGGCTATCGACCCAGAGTTACCTTCGAGGAGGGGATCCACGATCTGGCGGGCTGGGTTCGGCAGCAGACGGCCGAGGACCGTCTGGAGGAGGCCTCGACGGAGCTGGCGAAGCGGGGGCTGGTCAGCTAGAGGCGGTGTAGTAGGGGGCCGAGGACTCTTCCAGGCGAAGCCTGTCCAGGAAGGCCGTGGACTTGAGCGACCTCTCCAGCAGCTGCTCGATGTAGGAACGCATGGCGGACTCGACCTCCCGACGGGTGGACCCATCGAGCCGCAGGCCGCCCTCAGGCGAGGACTCCAGCCGCTGGAGATGGCGAAGCACCTTCAGCCCGTTGAGGGAAAGGGCCGCGGCCGTCACGTCGTGGTGGCCGCAGGCGGGGCACAGCACGCCCCCTCTCAGGGCGTCGAAGTAGTTGGTCTCGGGCCGAATCTCCCCCCGGCAGCTCAGACAGCGGGACAGCTCCGGGCGGTACCCCACCAGCTCCAGCAGGTGCAGCTCGAAGAAGCGAACCACGGTGGAGAGGTCGTCCTGCTCGGCCAGGAGGCCGAGGGTCGCCACCAGCAGGTCGAAGAGAGGCCGGTTCTCGATCCGCTCCTCGGTGAAGCTGTCCACCAGCTCCGACACGTAGTAGGCTAGGCTGGTGCGCTTCAGCTCCTCGCGCATCCGGCGGAAGGTCTCCAGGGTCTGGCTCTGGGTGACCACGTCCAGATCCCGACCCCTGGCCAGCAGCATGTCGGCGTAGGCGAGGTCGTCTACGTGTCCGCCCAGGCGGCTCCCCGGGCGACGAACCCCTTTGGCCACAGCCCGCAGCTTGCCGGCATTGGAGGTGTAAAGGATGAGGATCTTGTCGGCTTCGCCGAGGTCGATCCTCTTCAGTACCACGCCTTTGGTTCGGTAGACTCTCGGCCGTTCGGCCATGGCAGATTCTAGTCTTCTAGCCCCGGCATCAGCTCCACGGTTATGGTGCCCTGGGCCGGATCCACGGACTTCACCACCTGCTTGATAGCGGGAATGAGCAGCTCACCCCGGGGCCCGTGCACCACGTAGACGTCGTTGCTGCCGGTCTGCAGGATGTCGTCGACCTGGCCGAGGAGCTCGCCTTCGACGGAAACGACTCGGAGACCGAGGATCTGGTGCCAGAAGTAGTGGTTCTTAGGAAGCTTGACGGCCTCCTCTTCCGGCACCTCCACCAGCATTCCCCTCAGCCGCTCCGCCTGGTCGATGGTGTCGACCTCCTTCAGCTTCAGCACCACCGCATCCTCCAGGAAATGGTGGCCCTCCACTTCGTAACGACGGTGCTCCGGCCCCAGGTAGACGGACGCGGTCGAGGCGAATCTCTCGGGGAAATCCGTGACCAGCTCGGCCTTGACCTCACCCCTATTGCCTTGAGGTGAAACGATGCGGGCGATAACCAGGTACATATTGCTCCCGCGCTCCAGACCGCGGTCTGGAGCGCGTTACACGACCTCCACGGCCACTCGCTTGCCCTGCCGCGCCGCCGAGGCCCTGACGACGGACCTGACCGCCTTGACTATGCGCAGATCGG
>JAJZRD010000116.1 GCA_021845945.1 Chloroflexota bacterium | reverse complement strand
GGCGGTAAGTTCCCCGTCGGCGATCTCCAGGTCGACGCCTCGGAGGGCGTGGACCTCCATCTCACCCATCTGGTAGACCTTGGTTAGCTGCTTAACCTGTATCATGGTTCTCTCGAAAAACGTCGTGGGGAGGGGAGGTGCCCCTCCCCACGACGGTAATTGTCCCTGGGCGTAACCGCCTCTCCCCTTGGGAGAGGCCGCCAGATTACCGGCCGCCGGGCCGGAAGTTGCCGCCACCGCCCAGCGCACCTCCCATCTGGAAGTTGGCCGTTCTGGGCTGGGCAGTGGAGGTGCCCGGGATCACCACCTGATCGCCCTGCTTGAGCCCGGAGACGATCTCGGTCATCTGGTCGTTGGAGTCACCCGTCTGAACGGTTCTCACCTCGGTCTTGCCCCCTGCTATCACCTGCACCGTCTTGCTGCCTCTCTGGGTCTGAACGGCTCGGTTGGGGACCAGGAGGACGTTGTCCTTGCGGCTGGTTTCGACGCTGAGGCTGGCGCTCATGCCGGCGGGCAGCGGTCTGTCCGGATTGGTGATGCCGACGGAGGCCAGGTAGCTGACCACACCCTGGGTGGTAGTACCCGCAGGGGCGATGGAGATCACCTTGCCCTGGACCTGGTAGTTGGGTATGGCGTCGAAGGTGACGGTGGCCGGCTGGCCGACGGCCAGCTTGGCTACGTCGGACTCGTCCACTGTGGCGTCGATGCGGACGGACTTGGGATCGACCAGGGTCACCACGGCCGTGCTGCCGACCTGCTCGCCCACGTTGGGGCCGAGGGCGGCGACCACACCGTCGAAGGGGGCAGTGAGGGTGGCGTGGGCCAGATCCAGTTGTGCCTGGTCCAGAGAGAGCTGGGCCTGGTTCACCTGTTCCTGAGCGAGACCCACGTCGGTGTCCTTGGGGGGACTGGTCTTTGTAGACAGGTCGGCCTGAGCGCCAGCTACGCCGCTCTTGGCGCTCTGTAGGTCACTGGCCGTGGGACCGGCATTCACCTGGTTAAGCTTGGCCTGGGCCGCGGCGAGGCTCGCATTCGCCTGGTCCACGGCGCTCTGAGCGGAAGCCACGTCCGCGTCTACCGGGCCTGCGTTCACCTGATCCAGTTTCGCCTGGGCAGAGTTTAGAGTGGCCTGGGCCTGGTCGACGGCTGCCTGGGCCGATGCCAGGTCGGTGGGCTGAGGACCCTGCTTCATAAGGTCCAGCTTGGCCTGGGAAGCGTTCAGGCTGGCCTGGGCCTGGGTGACGGTGCTCTGAGCCGCCTGCAGGTCGGCCGCTGGCGGGGACTGAAGCTGCTGCAGCTTCTGAACGGCGGCGTCGTAGTTGGCTTGTGCGGCGTCGTAATCCTGCTGAGCGGCGGAGTTGCTGCTGGCGCCCGAGTCCTTGAGGTTGCCGTTCTGGGTCATCTGGTACCGGTCCTCGGCGGAGGTCAGGGAAGCCTTGGCCTGGTCCACAGCGGATTGGGCGGCGGCGAGGTCGGCGCCGGTGGGGTGCTGCAGTTGGTCTAGCTTGGCCTGGGCGGAAGCCAGGGCCGCCTTGTCGGAGTCCACGGCTGCCTGCGCCGCAGTCATGTCGGCGGCGGTGTAGGTGTTGTTCTTGACCTGGTCTAGCTTG
Source organism: Chloroflexota bacterium (assembly GCA_021845945.1). Next base: position 9,761 of record JAJZRD010000116.1, on the reverse strand, counting down.
ACCTGAGCCGCGTTCAGGCTTGCCTTAGCCTGGTCCACGGCCGACTGGGCAGCAGTCTTGTCGGCGTCGGTGGGACCGGCCTTGACCTGATCCAGTTTCGCCTGGGCGGCGTTCAGGGTGGCCTGGGCCTGAGTCACAGAGCTCTGGGCGGCCTGTCGATCGGCGGCGGTGGCACCCGCTGCCACGTCGTTGAGCTTGGCCACCGCGGCGTTGTAGGCGGCCTGCGCGGCGGATCGTTCCTCGGGAGTCGCTCCGTCCTTCAGCTGCTGGAGCTTTATCTTGGCAGTGTCGAGCACCGACTGGGCGGCCTCCTCCTTGAACTGAAGAGGGGCAGGGTCCAGTTTGGCGAGCGTCTGCCCAGCCTTGACGCTATCCCCCACGTTGACGTCCATCTCTGACAGCGTGCCGGACACCGGGAAGCTGAGCTTCGCCTGGCGGCTGTCCACGATGCTCCCGGTGGCGCTCACCGTAGTGACCAGGGAGCCGATCCTGGCCGGTGTCGTCTGGACAGCGACGGTGCTCTGGGTCGCCGCCAGGAAGCGCTGGTAGCCAACATATCCGGCAACCAGGGAGATCAGAGCAGCGGCCAGCAGCAGGCGGAACCTCCGGTCGGGCAACTTCCAGGTGGCCGCGTCGGGCCAGGCAGCCGGCTTGCTGATGGGGAGAGATAGCCTGTTGATGGAACGCATCCCGTTCATCAGACCAAGCGGCTTGCCGAGTAGCTTAAACCCTCGGGGCGCCCGCCACTGGTTGGGCTTACCGATGGGGAGATCAACCTTCATATTCCTCCGTGTCCTCCTGCAGGATCCTGGGGCAGGGTTTGCGCCCCTCGCCCCTTCTTCGGACAGACAAAACGGCGGCAGCACCTCAGCGCTGCGTGTACTGGCAAGGAAAGACGTGAGCCCAGTGTGAGGGAACAGTGCTAATGGATTGTTGGGGTGAAGTTAAATGAATGTAAAATCAGTGATAGCCGCTAATGGCGAGACAGAATCGACTCGCGACAGAGGATATTGGCGTTTTGAACCGCTAGCAGATCCAGCAGGCGGAGTTGCCTCAACGTGTCGTCGAGGCTGACCGACGTGCGGGTTAGGGCAACCCGCCCTGCTGAGAGAGCGGTATCATTAGGCGCTCTGAGCATGAGCCAGCCGGGTTCCGCAAGGTTGTGGCCCTCCGATCATGGGATGGCGATGGTTTGTGACGAAACTGGTAGTTCCCCGGGGCTGTTGCTATACTGCCATTGCCAGGGACGAAGATGTCCTGCCTGGAGGCGCAACGATGCGGAATGAGGAGCCTTCTCGCTTGCTGCTAGCCATCGACGTAGGAAACACCAACATCGTGGTGGGGATCTTTCGAGGCGAACAGTTGGTCGCTGATTGGCGCATCTCCACCGATGGTCACACCATGCCCGACGAATACGCCGTTCTCCTTTCGAGCCTCCTTGCCTACCAGGGGTTGACCATGCCCGACGTGGACGATGCCATCATCGCCAGTGTGGTGCCGAAGGTCACGGCCAACCTGCGGGAGATGCTCGAGAAGTACATGAAGATCGATGCCCTGGTGGTTGGCCCCAGTATTGAGACCGGGGTGCGGATCGGCATCGACAACCCCAAGGAGGTGGGGGCCGATCGGGTGGTGAACGCCCTGGCCGCCTATCGCCTGTATGGGGGGCCCGACATCGTCATCGACCTGGGCACTGCTACCACCTTCGACGCCGTCTCCGATCGAGGGGAGTACCTGGGGGGCGCCATCGCGCCGGGCATTCTCACCTCGGTGGAGGCCCTCTCGCGTTACACGGCCAGGTTACCTCGGGTGGACATGGTGAGGCCACCTCACGCCATAGGCAAGGATACCCTCACCGCCATGCAATCGGGGATCATCCTTGGCCACGCTGCCATGGTGGAAGGTATGGTGCAGCGCATTACCGCCGAGATGGAGGGAAAGCCTCGCGTCATTGCTACCGGCGGGTTGTGCGGGGTGATGGCAGCCGAGGTTTCCCTGATCCAGGTCGCCGACAAGAACCTCACCCTCAAGGGGCTGAGGATGATGTACGATCTCAACCGTCCCAAGTCCGTGTTCTGAGTTCTGGGTTCTGAGTTCTGGGTTCTGCCCACTCGAGTACTCAGAACCCAGAACACGGCGACTGCGCCCTCGCCACTTCGCCGTCAGTTCGTGCAACAAGGAGCCTACGCTCATGCTGGAAGGGAAGAAGATAGTTCTGGGGGTTACGGGGAGCATCGCTGCCTACAAGGCTGCGATCCTCGCCAGCACCCTGACGCAGGCAGGCGCCCAGGTCGACGTGATCATGACCGAGTCGGCCACCAAGCTGGTGGCTCCACTGACCTTCCAGAGCCTTACCCGACGACGGGTCCACGTCGACATGTTTCGTTTGGTGGAGCAACCGGATATCACCCACGTTTCGCTGGGCGTGGGCGCCGATCTGCTGGTGATCGCTCCCGCGACGGCGAACACGCTGGCCAAGATGGCTATGGGCATGGCAGACGACCTTCTCTCCACCACCGTCCTCGCCGCCCGATGCCCGATCCTGGTGGCCCCTGCCATGGATGTCGAGATGTACGACAACCCGGCGACCCAGGAGAACGTGACCCGGCTGCGGGACCGGGGTGTCGTGGTGGTGGATCCGGAGTTTGGCCGGTTGGCTTCGGGCCTGGTGGGACGCGGCAGACTGGCCGACCTGGAGGAGATCCTGAGCAGGATCCGGTGGATCCTGGGGCGCGATGGCGACCTGGCGGACGTCAACCTGCTGGTGACGGCCGGGGGCACTCAGGAGCCGATAGATCCGGTACGGATGATCACCAACCGATCCTCCGGGAGGATGGGCTACTCCATCGCCGAGGCTGCCCTGGACCGGGGGGCGAGGGTGAAGTTGATCTCGGCTCCTACCTCCTTGAAGCCTCCCAAGGCTGCGGAGTTCGTGTCGGTTACCACGGCAGTGGAGATGCGGGACGCGGTGATGGCGAAGCTTCGGCACGCGGACGTCTTGATCATGGCCGCGGCAGTGGCGGACTACCGGGTGGATCACGTGGCCACTCAGAAGATGAAGCGGGGGGAGGAGGCGATGCAGCTTACCCTCGTTCCCAACCCGGACATCCTGATGGAGACGGCAAAGCCGGTGGAGGGGGGTAGGGTTCCCCTGCGGGTCGGTTTCGCTGTGGAGAGCGAGAATCTGGTAGCCGGGGCTCGGGACAAGCTGGCCCGCAAGCGTCTCGACCTGATCGTAGCCAACCGGGTCGACGCTGCCGGCGGGGTGTTCGGGAGCGAGCAGAACGAAGTGGTGATGCTGGACTCGGCCGGCCGGCAGATAGATGTGCCTTTGGCCTCAAAGCTGCAAGTGGCCCACCGGATACTCGACCAGGTGGTCGTGCTGCTGAAGGAGAGACAATGAAACAGATAGCGACGGTTGCCGACATGCGGCGCGCGCTGTCCGATGTTCAGGGGAGCGTGGGATTGGTCCCCACCATGGGCTATCTGCACGCGGGGCACATGGCGCTGGTGGAGCGGGCCCGACGCGAGAACGATATGGTGGTCGTCTCGATTTTCGTGAACCCTGCCCAGTTCGGGCCGGAGGAGGATTTCGCTCGCTACCCGCGAGACACGCAGCGGGATCTGGGGATGCTGCGAAAGGCCGGAGTGGACTACGTCTTCGCGCCGGAGCCTTTGGAGATGTACCTGGAGAGCTTCTCCAGCTACGTGATCGTGGAGGGCCTTTCGGACAAGTTGGAGGGAGCCTTCCGTCCGGGCCATTTCCGGGGAGTGGCCACCGTGGTGGCGAAGCTGTTCAATATCGTCCCGGCCGACCGGGCCTACTTCGGACAGAAGGACGCGCAGCAGGTGGTGGTGATCAGGAGGATGGCCCGCGACCTGAACTTTCGCCACCATATCGTCGTGGTTCCGACCGTTCGGGAGCCCGACGGCCTTGCCCTGAGTAGCAGGAACGTCTATCTGGACGCCGAGGAGAGGCAGAGTGCCCTGGTGCTCTCCAGGGCGCTTTTCGCGGCGAAGGAGATGTACGAGAAGGGCGAGAGGAACGCTCGGGAGATCCGCTCCGCCGTGAGGGCGATGCTCGAGGCGCAGCCGGGGGTGAAGACCGACTACGTCACCGTCTCCGACCCCGATTCCCTGGAGGAGTTGAATGGGATCGAGGGACGGGCGCTGGTGGCGTTGGCGGCACGGGTCGGCAGGACCCGTCTCATCGATAACCTGGTGCTGGGCGACGAGTGAGACGGGAAGACGGGGAGACGGGGCGACAGACGCCTTTCTCCCCGTCTCCCCGCCTCTGTGTCGCCCCGTCTGGGGTGCGGCCCAAGATTCCGGGAGAGCGGGCCGGGAGCCTCAGATCGTGTAGGGGCGGGCGTCCCTGCCCGCCCTGGCACCTCGTACTGTGGCGGTATCCGACGAGCTACCTGGCCGGCAGAGACGCCGGCCACTACAGGCGTTTGTGCCATGGATGCAGCTTGCCCGGAATCCTGCGCCGCACCCGGCACGGCGCCGAAGGTTGCCCTGGGCCCTGTCATGGGTTATAGTTATCTGATGCGAGGTTGCGGCGACGGGGCACGGTTTGCGCTTCTAGCGAACCCCGCGAATAGACGTAGGGCAGGTGATCTGCCGGATGGCGACGACTAAGAGAGATTATTACGAGGTGCTGGGGGTTGGCCGCAGCGCCTCGGCTGACGAGATCAAGAAGGCCTACCGCAAGCTGGCCATGCAGTACCACCCGGACCGGAATCCGGAGAACGGGGCTGCCGAGCGCTTCAAGGAAGTCAAGGATGCCTACGAGGTGCTGAGCGACCCGGAGAAGCGGGCGAGGTACGACCAGTTCGGGCATGCCGGTGTGGATGGCAACTTCGGCGCGGGCGGCATGGGCGGGTTCGAGGGCTTCGGCTCTGCCTTCCCCTTCGGTGACATCTTCGAGACCTTCTTTGGTGGGGCTGCCTCCTCGACGGCCCGGCGCCATGCCCCCCAGCGAGGCACCGATCTTCGGTACGACATCACCCTGGAGTTCGAGGAAGCCATCTTCGGGACCGATAGGGAGCTGGAAGTCCCCCGCATGGAGGTGTGCCACGTCTGCTCGGGCTCCGGCGCCGAACCCGGTACTCAGCCTATTCGCTGCCCTAAGTGCAACGGCACCGGGGAGATCCGGCGGGTGCAGCAGTCGATCCTGGGCCAGTTCGTCAACGTCACCGTGTGCAGCAACTGCCGCGGCGAGGGAACCGTGATCTCCAGCCCCTGCCACCATTGCCACGGCCAGGGGCGCGAGCGGGTGACCCGCCGCATCAAGGTGGCAATCCCGGCCGGCATCGACGATGGCTCCCAGATCCGGCTCACCGGCGAGGGGGAGCCCGGGGCGAACGGCGGGCCACGGGGCAACCTCTACGTGGTAGTGTCTGTGAAGCCCCATCGGTACTTCCGGCGCGAGGCCAACGACATAGTCATCGACCTTCCCATCAACATGGCTCAGGCAGCCCTGGGGACCGAGGTGGAGGTCCCAACGGTGGATGGTCCCGCCGAACTGAAGATCCCGGCGGGCACCCAGTCGGGGCGGATGCTGCGGCTGAAGGGCAAGGGGGTGCCATACCTGAGGGACCGAGGGCGGGGCGACCAGTTGGTGCACATCATCGTGACGGTGCCGGCCCACCTGAGCGACAAGCAGAAGAAGCTGCTCAAGGAGTTGGGGGAGACCTTCGGCCAGGATGTCACCCCCCAGGAGAATAAGGGCTTCTTCGACAAGGTGAAGGACGCCTTCGGGGTGTAGCCAGGACTGAGGACTCAGGACTGAGGACTGGGCGGGGTTTGGGGTGCCCAAAGGCGGGTCCAGGGCGCAGCGCAGGCGGGGTTTGGGGTGTCCCCAAGGATCTCTCACTACTATCTGATATAAGAAATGCAGCTTAGCCACGGTGCGAGGCCGTGGCTATCCTTTTTCTTCAGAGGCCCTATGATTTGGATAGAATTGAGCGTCCAGGCTGAGGCAGAGGCCGTCGAGTCGGTGGCCGAACTGTTCAGCCAGTTGGGCCACGGGGGTGTGGCCATCGAGGAGCCGCTGTCTGCGTCGGCGGAGCCGGGCCGGGTGGAGATCGACCCTGACCGGCTGGTTGTCGTGAAGACCTACCTGCCGGAGGATGAGCATCTTACGGAAAAGGTGGCCCGGGCCGAGGAAGGGCTGTGGCATCTATCCCAGTTGCGCCGGATCGAGCCGCTGCAGGTCACCCGGCTGGCCGAGGAGGACTGGGCGGAGGCATGGAAAGAGTTCTTCCACGTTCAGCGGATCGGGGAGCGAGTGGTGGTGAAGCCCACCTGGAGGGATTTCCAGCCCGCCCCCGGCGAGGTGGTGCTGGAGATGGACCCGGGGATGGCCTTCGGGACTGGCCAGCATCCCACCACCCGCATGTGCGTTCAGGCATGCGAAAGGCTGGTTCAGGAGGGGACGCGGGTGCTGGATGTGGGTACCGGCTCGGCCATCCTCTCCCTGGCTGCGGCCAAGCTGGGGGCCGCCTCTGTGGTGGCCCTGGAGGTGGACCCGGTGGCGGTGGAGGTGGCCCGGAAGAACGTCGCCCTGAACGGCCTGGAGGGGAGGATCCAGGTGTACCAGGGGAGTTTGGAGCTGCTGGGGGAAGAGGGCTTCGATCTCGTGCTGGCCAACATCATCGCCAGCGTCATCATCGATCTGGCGCAGGGGCTGCACGACGCGCTGGTCCCCGGCGGGCGTCTGGTGGCCTCCGGCATCATCGCAGATCGGGAGGGAGAGGTGCGAGATGCCCTGGTGGCGGCAGGCCTGGAGGTGGAGGAGACCATGACCGAGGGCGACTGGCGAGCGATGGTGTGCCGGCATGGGCGAGCGTAGCTTCTTCGTGGAGCCGGGGGCCATTCGGGAGGGACGGGCGGAGTTGACCGGTCCGGTGGCCCACCAGATCCGCAACGTCCTGCGGCTGCGGCCGGGCGACACCGTCGAGTTGCTGGACAACTCGGGATTCGTCCAGATGGCGCGGCTGGTTACCCTCTCCAGGGAGGGCGTGATCGCCGAGGTGGTGGAGCGGCGGCGGTCCAATACCGAGCCTGGCGTGGAGTTGGTGCTGTATCAGGCGCTGATGAAGGGCCAGAAGATGGAGTTGGTGCTCCAGAAGGGAACGGAGATCGGGGTAAGCCGCTTCGTCCCGGTCCTCAGCGAACGGTGTGTCTCCCGACCCTCTGAAGCGGACCTGGAGCGGCGGCTCGAGCGGTGGCAGGCCATCGTTCGGGAGGCGGCCGAGCAATCGGGGCGGGCCGTTCTGCCCCCGGTGTCCCGGTTGGAGTCCTTCGGGGAGGCGTGCCGGAACGCAGCTGCCGCAGGGCTGGCCCTGGTGGCCTGGGAGGAGGAGCACGCCCTGGGGATCGGTGGTGTGCTGCGAGAATCCGTCACCCCCTTCCCTACTCCTTCCGCCATTCAGGGGGAAGGGATCGAGGGTTCCCCTTCTCCCTCTGTGGGGGCAGGGGTAGGGGTAGGGGGACGGAGGCCCCGCATCTCCCTCCTGGTGGGCCCCGAGGGTGGCTTCTCCCCCAAAGAGGCCCAGGTGGCCCGGGAGGCTGGCGTGAAGGTCGTCAGTCTGGGGCCACGGATCCTGCGGGCCGAGACGGCGGCGCTGGTCGCGGCGACCCTGGTGCTGTGCGCGACGGGGGATATGGGTGGCTAGAGAGCGGGAGAGTTCGGCCGGCTGCGGGATAGCACTGCTCACCGACTTCGGCACAGGCGACGGCTACGTGGGGGCCATGAAGGGAGTGATCCTGGGGTTGAACCCCAGGGCCCCTATTGTGGACATAACTCACGAGATCCCGCGTCAAGGGGTGCGGGACGCCGCCTTCGTCCTCCACACAGTGCACCGCTACTTCCCGACCGGCACCGTTCTCCTGGCCGTGGTGGACCCCGGGGTGGGCAGCGATCGGGCCGCGGTAGTCGTGGACACGGGGCGGGCGGTCTTCGTGGCACCGGACAACGGGCTTCTCAGCTTCGTTTTGGCGGAGGGCCGAGGCTCAGAACCCAGAACCCAGAACCCAGAACAGACGGTGCCCATCCCGGATGGTTGGCGCGCCGTCCGCATCGCCGAGCCCCGCTTCTGGCTGCCCAATCCCAGCAGCACCTTCCACGGCCGGGACATCTTCGCCCCCGTGGCGGCGCACCTCTCCCTGGGGGAGCCGCTGGAGAGCTTCGGTCCTCCCATGGAGGCGCTGAAGGCTTTCCCCATCCCGGGCGTCGAGCGGCCTCCCGGCGGTGAGTTGGCTGGCGAGGTGCTCCACGTGGACCATTTCGGCAACCTGATCACCAACCTTCGGGCGGAGGACCTCCCTCACGGCGAGATGGTCACCGAGATAGCGGGACACCGCCTCCAGGGGGTCCGACGGACTTACGCCGGGGCTACCGGCCTGGTGGCGCTGGTAGGCAGCTCCGGCTACCTGGAGGTTGCCCTGCCGGGGGCTCGGCCCAAGCGGAAATCGGCAAGGGAGTGGGGACGCCGGTGCTGGTGAAGGCGGCACCACCTAGGAAGCAGAGGGGATCATCTTGAGGCGTATCCGCACGGCGTCCATAGCGACGCTCGGCTGCAAGTTGAATCAGAGCGAGAGCGATTGGATGTCGCGGCAGCTGGCCGAGGCCGGCGTTACCCTGGTGCCCTTCGGCCAGCCGGCCGATCTGTACCTGGTCAACAGCTGCACCGTGACCCACATCGGCGACCGGAAGTCCCGCCAGTTGATCCGCCAGGCCGTTCGGGCAAACCCCGAGGCTTTCGTGGCCGTGGCGGGCTGCTACGCTGAGGTGGAGGCCGACGCCGTGAAGGCGATGGATGGTGTGGATGCGGTCCTGGGCAACCGGGACAAGGATCGTCTGGTGGAGCTGCTACGGGAGTACGCCCTGGAGGTGGGAGAGGCCGACCTAACCCCCCAACCCCCTTCCCCACAGGGGAAGGGGGAGTGCTCCCCTCCCCGCGTCGGGGAAGGGGCAGGGGGAAGGGGGGGGAACCGCACTCGGGCCTTCGTGAAGGTCCAGGAAGGATGCGACAACCACTGCTCTTACTGCATCGTCCCCACGGCCAGGGGCCATCAGCGAAGCCGTCCGGCCGATCAGGTGGTCGAGGAGATCCGGAGGCTGGTGGCCGAGGGCCATCAGGAGGTGGTGCTGACCGGTGTCAACATCACCTCCTACGGCCGTGATTGGGGGTCCGTCACCGCTCGAGAGAACGTGCAGGGGCGGGGGATGTTGAAGCTGCTGGAGAGGATCCTGGCGGAGACCGACTTGCCCCGCCTGAGGCTCTCCTCCCTGCAGCCCGAGGACTGGAGCCCCGCCTTCTACGACCTGTGGGCTTCCGGCCGAATCTGCCGTCAGCTCCACCTCTCCCTTCAGAGCGGGACCGACACCGTTCTCAAGCGGATGCGCAGACGCTACAATGTGGATCAGTACGCGCGGATCGTCGCCGAGGCCCGACAGGCGTTGCCCGGCGTGGCGATTACCACCGACGTGATCGTCGGGTTTCCGGGGGAGACGGAGGAGGAGCACCGGGAGACGGAGGCTTTCCTGCGATCCGTCGGCTTCGCCGGGCTCCACGTCTTCAAGTACTCGCCTCGGTCCGGGACGCCGGCGGCGACCATGCCGAACCAGGTGGATCCGAGGATCAAGCAGGAGCGGAGCGAGCGGCTGATCGCCATGGCCGAGGAGATGGGGCGAGAGTTCCGGACCCGGTTCGTGGGATCGGCCCTGGGGGTGCTGTGGGAGGAAACCTTCC
>JAJZRD010000115.1 GCA_021845945.1 Chloroflexota bacterium | reverse complement strand
TGGCGCAGGAGTTGGGGGCGACCCCGGATCTGGAGCTGCCGGCGGCGGAGCTTCCCTCGGTTTCGGGGGAGCCGGCGCCCGCGCCTGCCGAGACCCCGACTCCGCCGAAGCGCACGCGCTCGCGGAGGAAGCCTTCCCCCAAGGCGCCGGTACCTGTGGAGTCCAACGGCGCGGAGTAGCCGGATGAAGGGGCGACCCACCGGGTCGCCCCTTTTGCTTTCCCCCCTTCGGCAGAGCAGGATAGCTGTTCTAGAAGGTACGGAACGTGCAAGTTGCTCCTCCAGAGGCTGCCGGTGGTTGCGGGCAGCCGTCTTGCACCAGAGAGGGAGCACCGGCCGTTGAAAGTATTCACCTTCTTTCTGATGATGACGGTGGCCGCTGCCGGTACCATGGCGGGCTATCGGGTGATCACCGGTAAGGATCTGGTGAACCCGGCCGATTTCGGGCTGGGAGCTCAGGCCAGCGCCCCCTCCGCGGTTGCAGGCGCTCGGGCGGCCGCGACGGCCACGCCCCAGCCGGTTCCCACCGCCAGGCCAACCCTCTCCCCTACCCCGACCCGCGTCCCCGACACGACTAAGATCATGCTGGTGGGCAATACCGATGGCCAGGGGGCGTACCTCCGCCGGACGCCTCACATGGAAGACAAGCTCCAAGCCTGGCGCGACGGTGCCAGAATGGAGGTCGTGGGCGATCCGGTGGACGGCGATGGGCGAAAGTGGAGGAAGGTGCGGACCCCCGACGGTGTGGAGGGCTATATCCCCCAGGAGTTCCTGGTAGACGCGCCCTAGGGCGCGGCCGCGACTCGACGGCGAAATCGCCCCGGCGGCGCACCGGTCGCCCCCCGTTCTCTCCTGCGTCCGGCCGTGGCACGCGCGGTGCTCCTTTTGTATCCCCCTGCGGGGTGAACAGCAGGGCTACGCTAGTTGAGGAGATGGCCATGCGCGAGATGCAGGTGAGCCAGAACAACATCACGCAGTACCTGGAGCGGATTCCTACGCAGGGTTACATCGGCCTCGCCCTGGGGAGCGTCGTGCTGTCGGCGCTGCTGTATATCAGCGGCCGGCGCTCGACGGCGCTCTTCGTAGGACAGTGGCCCCCCACCTTCGCGGCCTTCGCCCTGATCTACAAGCTGCTCCGGCCGAGCCAGGAACAGGCGATCGAGCAGATGCGCGAGACAGGCGAGCAGGTGGGTGAGACCGCTCGCGAAAAGGCACGCGAGGTGAGGAGCCGAATGGCCCGGTAACGCTGCGGGCCGCGCTTCGCTGGGCGCAAGGTTAACCTTGCGCCCAGATCCCTCTTTCGTGTCGGTTTCCAGCCCTCTTCGGCCCGAACCTCGGTCGCTGTGGTAGCATAGTAAACACAATTTCTCAGCGAGGAGGGCTTGCAGGTGATCAGTGCATCCAAGGCTGTTGAGAGGCTGAGCGGATCTCAGCGCAATCTCGCCGACAAACTGCCGAAGCCGAGAACCGCCAAGGTAGTCGGGCTGCACCGTGGTGATCCTTCATTCGACACGCCGGAGTACGTAATCCAGGCTGCCATCCAGGCGATGCGAGAGGGATACACCCACTACCCGGCTCCCCAGGGCGACGCCGAGTTGCGGGAGGCTATAGCAGGCTACCAGTCCCGGCTGAGCGGGGTGCCGGTGTCCGCCTCGGAGGTGCTGGTCACCAGCGGCGGAACGGGAGCCGTCAGCGCCGCCATGATGGGGCTGTTGAACGAGGGGGACGAGGTCATTCTCCTCGACCCTACCTACTCCCTCTATGCTGACGTGGCCCGGGTCATCGGGGCCACCGCGGTATCGGTCCCGCTCACCCCCGATTTCGCGGTGGACGTGGACGCCGTTCGGGCGGCGGTCACCCCCCGCACCAAGATGATGGTGCTGAACTTCCCCTCTAACCCCACTGGACAGCAGCTTGAACCGCAGGAGCTGGAGGGTCTGGCCGCCGTCGCCGCCCAGCACGATCTGGTGGTTCTCTCCGACGAGGTGTACGACCAGTTGAGCTTCAAGGGGAGGCACATCTCCGCCCTCGGGCACGCCGCTCTGACGGATCGAACCCTCCTGGTGAATTCCTGCTCCAAGACCTACGCCATGACCGGTTGGCGGGTCGGGTGGGTAGTGGCCAAGGGGGGGCTCCTCAAGCCGGTGGCGGCGATAAACAGGACGGCCGTAGGGTACGTCAACAGCATCGCCCAGCGGGCGGCACTGGTGGCCATGACCAACGAATCGGAAGACAAGAAGTGGCGGGCCTGGATGCTTGCCCAGTACGAGGTCCAGCGGAAAGCCATGTGGGAGCAGCTTGCCCAGATCCCTGGGGTCCGCGTTTACGAGCCCGAGGCGGCCTTCTACGCCTGGGTTCGCTACGAGGCGCCGCTCTCGGCGGTGGAGATGATGAAGTTCCTGTACGAGCGGGGACTGAACGTGCGGCCCGGCACGGAGTTCGGTGCCATGGGGGAGAAGCACCTGCGCTTCACCTTCGCCCCTTCGGTGCAGGCGATCACCGAGGGCATCGCCATCTTCAGGACGGCGATGGAGGAGCTGAGGGGAAGCTGAGGGAAACCGGCGACGGCACCCCGTAGGAGGCGCTTCCCAGGGCCGAACCGGACGTAGCCCGGGCCACTCGCGCCCAGGAGGGCGCTCCTACGGGGTGCGGCGATTGTCCCTATGCGGGGAACAGCGTTATCTCCGTGCTTCCCAGCGCCTTCCGGCTGTAGCTGTGCTGCATGAGGGTCCCATCGCGGGTGACGGAGTACTGGATCACCGACCGGGACTCTCCCGCGGCATAGAGGGCCGTCAGCACCCGCCGGTGGGCGCGATCGAGGGCGAGCAGGTCCTGGGCGATCTCCCGCGCCGGCCCCTTCTTCCTCATCCAGATGCCCAGCAGCAAGCCGGTCACGCTATCGGATTCCCATCCCCGTTCCAGGAGGAGGCGGAGAGTCTGGACGCTGGCCGGGTGTCGGGAGAGATCGACGCTTTCCAGCACCTCCTCGGCACCTGCCCACGTCTGGTTGGACATGGCCTCGGCCTCATTGAAGTCCAACAGCTGTATTCCCAGAGAGACGTTTACGGTTTCGCCTTCGGGCACCAACTGCTTTTTCGGCACGACCTACCCTCCGACGTGCATTACGCGGGCTGTTTTCCTCTTGCTCAGCCACTACAACATATGTCGTGCCAGGAGAGTTGCGCCGTCTTCGCCGTTGCCCTTCTCCGGCATATCCCTCGCGCTCCCGCAAGGACGCTGTTCCTGATGGGACGCCATGGCGAGGCTCGGCCGGCTCCGAGGTTGGATGCTGCTGCTGGCGACAGCCCTCCCGCCCTCGCCAACCTCACCTCAGGGTCTTGGTTTGGTGAAGGTGAAGTAGTAGTCCGGATCCTCGATGGAGGGACGTCCGACCCGGGCATCCACCCACCGGAAGATCAACCCGCCCAGCAGCGTGGAGACGTTGGACGCTATGCGGAGGGTGTGTCGTGCCTCCCCCGGTGCCATCCTCTCCGCACGGCGAAGCATCATCGGCAGGACGAGCCCAAGGCCTACCGCCCCGGGCCAGAAGCCGATGGCGGCTCGGCTAGCCAGGAGGGGCCTGCCCAAGGACCCGACCGTAGCCAGAGTACCCGCCGTTGCCGCCATTTCCCCCATGGTCGCGGCGTTCTCGGCCTGCTTCATCCACTTCTCGCTGTGTGGGTTGGAGCTACCGGTCAGCGTCAGGGCCAGGCTAATGGCCGACAGCCCGGTGGACAGGGCCGAGGTCAGGAAGAGCGGCCCCTGGAGTAGTCGGTTCTTGGCCCAGATCGGGGCGTTGGTGAAGCTGAGCAGCACCCCCGTATAGCTGCCCACGAAGAAGGCGAAGAGGCTCCCCAGGATCCCCGAGACCTGCAGGGGCACCCACCCGAGGACCCGGGCGACGATGGAACCTCGGCTCAGGATGCCGTCTTCCACCCACTGGCGAAGGACTCCCAGGACGGCGAAGACGCTGAAGCCCACCAGCCCCCAGGTCCCCAGGTTCATGGGGGAGCGAACCTTGAAGACCCTCAGCATGTGGGCAAAGCGGCGCGGCCGGCCCAGATCCAGGATCAGGAGAAGCGGGCTGACGATCAGGGCAATCAGGGACATGTAACGCCCCGCTCGGGAAACCGCCCGGTCTTCCTTCGTCCCAAATAGATCGGCGAGGGTGGCGATAAGGTAGGAACCGGCCGCCAGCCCGCCGGTGAAGAAGTAGGCAGGGATCTCCCAGCTCCACCCCGGCTTCTTCAGCAGGGGATAGCGGTAGTAGCTGGTAGGCCCCGGCTGCCGCGTCACCCGCCAGGCCTGGGCGTCCTGCTGGGCGGCTTGCTGGGGACTGATCGCTATCGCCGGCTCCTCGGTAGTTCGGAGCATTTCACCAATCATCTTCCTTCTCCATTCTCCTACCTGCGGCTTCGTTGGGCCGTGCGGATCGCCAGGACGGTGGCGGCACCGTAGGCCAGAGCGGCGGCCGCGGCCGTGAGAAAGCCCTGGGTAGCCCGCCGGGAGGGCAGTTCCGGTGCCGCGGGCAGGTTGTAGGCTTCGGGTCGCTCGGTCAGCAGGAAGAAGCAGTTGAGGCTGCCGATCCCTCCGGTGGCGCCCGGGCTGTTGGGCACCCCGTAGAGATAGGCTTCCCGCATGCCGCGGTCGTGGAGCTCCTCCACCCGCCGCCGCGCGATCTTCCGCAGCTCCGCAACCGGCCCGAAGAGGATGGAGTCGGTGGGGCAGACCTTGGCGCAGGCGGGCTCGATGCCCGCCTTCAGCCGATCGTAGCAGAGGGTGCACTTGTGGGCGGTGTTGTCCTGGCCCTCCGCCACCGTGATCACCCCGAAGGGGCAGCTGGGCACGCAGTACTTGCAGCCGTTGCAGACGTCCTGCTGGATCAGCACCGACCCGAACTCCGTCCGAACGATGGCGCCCGTCGGACAGGCTTCCAGGCAGCCGGCCTGCTCGCAGTGCTTGCAGACGTCGCTCATGAAGAGCCACCGGTTCGCCTGTCCGTCCCGATGGAACTCCTCCAGGAAGGTCACGTGCCGCCACGTGGTGGCCCTTAGCTCCGTGGTGTTGTCGTAGCTGGTCCCCTTGAAGCCGAAGTCGTCCATGGGGATCTGGTTCCACTGCTTGCAGGCTGTCTCGCATGCCTTGCAGCCGATGCACACCGTGGTGTCGGTGAAGAAACCGTAGGCGACGCCCGGCTCGATCCGGAAACCAGTGGTCATGACCGATTCGTTCAGCGTCTCCGGCGGCTCGATGTTGTAGCCGGGGCCAAACCGATCCCAACTGGCGACGCGGCCGGAGTAGTTTGGCTTCTCCTGTTCCTCACCGGCCAAACGCAGAAGGTGCTGGCTCATCGCAGTACCCCCTTCCGGCCCGCGCGGATATTGCAGACGAACACCTTTCCCTCGTGGATCTTGCTGTTGGGATCCTCCGAGATGTGGGAGAGGGTGTTGACCGTGTCACCCCTGGCGATGCCCTTGTAGCCGAAGTGCCAGGGCATCCCCACCGTGTGAACGACCTTCCCGTCGAGCCGCAGGGGAACCATCCGGGGGGTCACCAGGGCCAGGGCCTCGATCTCGCCTCGAGGTGACGACACCGTGACCCAGCCGCCGTTCTCGATCCCCTTCTCGGCGGCCAGCTCCGGGCTGATCTCCGCGAAGCCGGCAGGCTGAAGCTCGGAAAGCCACGGCAGCCAGCGGGTCATGACGCCGCCCGTGTGGTGTTCGGTGAGCCGGTAGGTGCAGATGACGTAGGGGTAGTTGGGATCGCCCACCTCGGCGTAACGGTTGTCGGGCCGGATGAACAGCCCAGCCACGGGGCTGATCTGTTGCCGCGGGTAGAGCCGGTTGGCCACCGGCGACTCCACCGGCTCGTAGTGGGCCGGCATGGGGCCGTCTTTCATCCCCGCGGGGGCGAAGAGCCAGGCTCGGCCGTCGGGCGCTATGATGTAGGGCTCGCTGCCCGAGTGGGCCTCCATCCCCACGGCATCCGGTGGTGGGGTGTAGGAGGGGGGCTTGTCCTCGTGGAAGTCCGGAACGTCGTAGCCCACCCACTTCTTGGCCACCTCGTCCCACCAGATGTACTTCTTCCGTTCGGACCAGGGCTTCCCGTCCGGGTCGGCCGAGCAGCGGTTGTACATGATGTGGCGGTTGCCGGGCCAGGTGAAGCCCCAGCCCAGGTGGCTTCCGGGGTTCCAGTCGGGGTCCGGAGTGCGGTTGCGTGCCAGGTTCTTCCCCGCCTCCGGGTAGATGCCGGAGTACAGCCAGCAACCGGAGGCGGTGGAGCCGTCGTCCCTGAGCGCCGTGTAGTCCAGGACCTGCCTCCGATCCTCCCACCGGCTCGCCCACTGGTAGCCGTTGATCTCGCGGTCGACGTGATCGACGCTGGGGTCCTCGTTCTTTCCCGTGGTGGGGTAGTCCCAGGTCAGGTCCTTGAGGGCCCGGTCCTTGGGATCGGTGCTGTCCCCGTACAGCTCCTTCAGCCGTCGTCCCAGGTGGAACATGAACCACAGGTCGGACCGCGCGTCCCCGGGCGGGTCCACCGCCTTGTCGTGGTACTGGATCAACCGCTGGGTGTTGGTGAAGGTGCCCTCCTTCTCGCCGGGGAAGGCGGCGGGCAGGAAGAGGATCTCGGTCTTAATCTGGTGGGGATCCAGCTCACCGTTCTGGGCCTCGGGAGAGGCGTACCAGAAGGAGGCCGTCTCCGTCTCGTAGCCGTCGCGGACCACCATCCAGTCCAGTTGGGCGAGCCCCTTGCGGATGAGGCCGGCGTTGTGGCCGCCGACGGCCGGGTTCTGGCCGAGCAGGAAGAAGCCCTTGATGCCGCCATCCGCGATGGCGAGCATCATCGGCTCCTGGGAGTAGTCGTGGTCGATCAGCGGCAGGTGGTCGTAGCAGAAGTCGTTCTCCGGCGTCGCCGCGTCCCCGTACCAGGCCTTCAGCATGCTTATCAGGAACTTGGGCTCGTCGTGCCAGAAGCCGAACCTGGGGGTTTCGGTCTCCAAGTACTCTTTCAGGGTGTCGTGGTGATCCCTGGTGTTGGGTTGGGCCAGATAGCCGGGGAGCATGTCGTACAGGGTGGGGATGTCGGTGGATCCCTGGATGGAGGCGTGGCCCCGCAGTGCCTGGATCCCGCCGCCTGGCCGGCCGACGTTGCCCAGCAGCAGCTGCAGAACACCCGCGGCCCGAATCATCTGGCATCCGATGGTGTGCTGGGTCCAGCCCACGGCGTAGCAGACGGCGCTGGTCCTCTCTCGGCCCGAGTTCTCCGCCAGGATGCGGGCCACCTGCACCACCTGCTCGGGCGAGCATCCGCAGATGGAGGCCACCATCTCGGGCGTGTAGCGGGAGTAGTGGCGCTTCAGGATCTGAAAGACGCAGTGGGGGTCCTGAAGCGTGAAGTCCCTCTCCTCCCTCAGGACGCTGATGCGCCTCGTGCTGGAACTCTGGGGCTCGGTATTCTGGATGTGGTGCTCGGCGAGCATCGACTCCACGTACTCGCCCTTGTACTGCCAGGACATGCGCTCGTACTTCCGCTCGTCGCGGTCGAGGCCGGAGAAGACCCCATCCAGATCCTCGGTATCCTGGAAGTCGTCCCGGATCAGTTGAGGGGCGTTGGTGTAGTTGATCACGTAGTCCCTGAACCAGAGGTCGTTCTGCAGGACGTAGTTGATCAGCCCGCCCAGGAAAGCGATGTCCGTTCCTGCCCGGATCTGCAGGTGCAGGTCCGCCAGGGCCGAGGTGCGGGTGTAGCGGGGGTCGATGTGGATCACCTTCGTCCCCTTTCGCCGCGCTTCCACGACGAAGCGGAAGGCGATGGGGTGGCACTCGGCCATGTCGGACCCCATGATCAGGACGGCATCGGCGTTGGCCAGGTCCCACTGGTTGGTGGTGGCGGCTCCCCGTCCGAAGGTGGCGCCCAGACCGGGCACCGAGGAGCTGTGTCAAACACGTGCCTGGTTCTCGATCCACACCATCCCGAGGCCGCCGTTGAACAGCTTCTTGATCAGGTAGTTCTCTTCGTTGTCCAGGGTCGCGCCGCCCAAGGAGGCTACGGCCGTGAGGTGGCGAACCTTCTCTCCCTCCTCGTTCTTCTGCTGCCAGTACCTGTCCCGGGTCTCCTTGACCAGGTGGGCGATCCGGTCCATGGCCCACTCCAGGGAGCGCTCCTCCCAGTGGTCGCTGTGGGGCGCCCGGTACTTCACCGTGGTCCAACGGTTCGGGTTGTTCAGCAGCTCGTAGGTGGCGGCGCCCTTGGGACAGAGGGTGCCCTGGTTGGTGGGCGAGTCGGGGTTGCCCTCGATGTCGATGATCTTGCCGTTCTTCACGTAGATGAGCTGGCTGCAGCCGACGGCGCAGTATGGGCAAACGCTGACGACCTTTTTGTCCGCATCCAGGATCCGCGCCTGCCAGCGACGGCTGTGCTCGCTCACGGCCTCTGGCCCCATGCCCAGGTCGGCGAACTCTCGAAGAACCGGCCAGTTGGCGATGCGGTTCAGGAGGTTTCCCTGTGCTCCTCCGTTGCTTCTCATAGCCTGCTCCTCGCGACGCAAGTCTCGTGGCGACCGGATGGAGCCGCGCCGATCACGGCGTCGCCATCCACGGAGGCTAGCACCACAGCCTCAACAGGGGCCTCAACAACTCGCGGACTTTGCCCTGCGTAGCACGTGACTGCCTGCCTTTGGTCACTCCACGGCGCGCTCCCCCAGCACCGCGGCCGCCTGGTGGTCGTCCACGTCGAAATCTACCTGGTGCTCCCGCAGGAAGGTGACCTGCTCCAGGGTGAGGATCCCTACCTTGCCCAGGAAGCTCACCCGCAGGGGGTAGCTCTCCTCGTCTTCCAGCAGCAGCTTCCGCTGGGCCGGGTTCATCTCCGAGTACTTCATGGCTTCTCCCGCCCCGTATTCGCCGGCCGCAGGAATGGCGGGGCCTGGGGTCTGGACACCCTGTACTGGTCCCTGTTGATCGGGTTCTGCGCGGCCCCCTCGCCCAGGAACCAGGCCATGGTGATGACCTGCCACCGCTGCGTCTCGGTCATCCGCGAATAGGAGGGCATGACCGTCTTGACCACGCCATCGCTTACCCACCAGAAGACGTAGTCCTGGTGCTCGCGGAAGGCGGTGAGCAGGGGCGGCGCACCGAAGCTGGGCGGCATGGGCTCCATGCGAGGCCACAGCGGCCCGTCGCCTTGCCCGCTGAATCCGTGGCAATTGCCACAGCTGGGCTGATAGGAGTTGTAGAGGCGGCTGCCTTCCGCCAGGGCCGCCTGATCCGTCACCGAGAATGGGTTGCGCAACCCCTGGTACCTGGCAGGGATCTGGCCGTCGATGTAGCCCGGGGGCTCCCCTTCGCCCACCAATGGGTTGGGCTGCACCGGGACATGCTGGCACGAGGTCAGCAGCGCCACCATCAGGAGGCCGACGGCGACTGCCGCCCCTCTTAGTGCGTCGCCTCCGTAGGGCGGGGGTTCATCCCCCGCCGCTGGCCGCACGTCTGGCGCCGGGCGGCGGGGTGCAAGACCCCGCCCTACTGCATCGCATTCGCGGAACGGCGCACTTGGTCCGGATGGCCCGTGGAGTCGGAAGCTCATGGTGCGGATTCCCCCAAGGTCGTGCTCTCAACTCTGGTGGTCGGGGTGCCCTCGGTTGAGCCGATGGGAAGGGGCTGCCCGGACACAGGCGTCGGAATGGTGAACGGGCCCCCAGGCGTCGGCGTCGGCTGCAGCACCGGGAACTCCTCGGGCTGCTCTATGGTGATGTTGTTGTAGATCATGAAGGGGATCCGCGAGTTCTCACGAATGTAACCCATCAGTGCCATCATGAAGCTGGCAAATACGGCCAGCGTGAGCAGCAGGTACTGCGCCCCCTTGCCCCCCCGGCCCATGAACCCCCACCGCATCCCCTTGCGGACCGCGCCGATGTAGATGAAGACGGCGAAGATGGCGGCCAGGGTCTGCCCTGCCATGGCGATGTACTTCCAGGGCTGCATGGCGCCCACGGGGTTCACCCAGTTGACCCATGCATACGCCTGGCTGGAGCCGATGACGAAGGGGTTGACCAGCAGCAGCGACCCCAGCACCGTGACGATCAGCAGCATCCAGAGGATCGGGACGTAGGGACGGTTGCTCTTCCGCGTCTGGATCAGGATGTAGATCTGGCTGAGCAGGAACAGGACGCTGAGAAAGGTCACCTGCACGATAAAGAGCCAGGAGAGGTTTCCCCGCATCATGGTGGTGAAGGCGCCCGGGGAGCTGGCCCGGATCTCCTCCATGTACTCGACCCCGATGGCCGGCTGCAGGTAGAGGAATCCGAGTCCCGCGATGAGGCACAGGCTCCCTCCCCAGTCCCAGAAAGCCCTGTCTTCCACCCGTCTCGCCCGCAGGGCCTTGAAGGCGGCGAAGCCGGCTACCACGAACCCAGCGAAGGAGATGTCCCCCGCGATGCGGTGCATGTCCAGGGGCACCGCGGTAGGGTTGAAGAAGACCCTCAGGAAGCTGGAGGGCGGCGCCGGGGTCAGCATGTAGCTGGCGACCACGTCGATGAGGGCCTGCTGGAAATAGGCGGAGATCACCAGCGCTGCCCCGAGGGCGAGGTGAGCCCACTTGAACCGCTCCATGCTTTGCCAGGTGAAGGACCAGGGAATCAGGTACAGGAGGGTAAGGGCGAAGGTGATCGCCTCCAGGACGAAGGGCCAGAAGTTGGCGCGGAAGACTATGTAGAAGAAGGTGGGCCAGAAGATGGTCAGGAAGAAGAGGGCGACGAAGGCCAGCACGGCACCCGTGCTGTACATGATGGCGGCGACCATTCCCATCCCGCGGGCCAACCGATTGAGGTTGGGGTTGCCCTTGTTCTGGATCCAGAGGAACTCCGTGGACACGGCCAGGGTGAAGAGCCCGATCAGGAAGGCCGCGAACTGGATGTGAATCAGGAAGACGAATCCTATGGCGAAGCGTCGGGCTACCTCGGGGACGAAGGTCGGTTCCACGGCCTGGTCACCTCGGACTGTTGATGAAGCCGTAGTTATAGACCCTGGAAGCGGCCAGCAGCGCCAGCACCAGCAGCGAGAACACCACTATGAACATGAAAGCTATAGCCATGGGGCGCTGGTAGGGCCTCAGTCCCGGGCTGCGGTCGATGAAGGGCAGGAAGTAGAGCAGGACGATCATCAGGGTGACGGCCCCCACGTTGCCCGCCGGGATCATCCAGGACCCCGGAAAGATCAGAAGCATCTGGTCCTCGAAGAGCAGGAACCACATGGAGACGGGGGCGTAGGTGGTGGTAGTGGGGTCCACCGGCTCCTCCACCGGAACCTGGAAGAAGAAGGCCGCGATGAAGACTCCCAGGAAGATCACCATGGATACCACGCCCTCTTTGAACACGTGGAAGGGGAAGAACCAGGTGGCAGATC
>JAJZRD010000114.1 GCA_021845945.1 Chloroflexota bacterium | reverse complement strand
TCCCACAGGCTGTCTCCGGGCGCCCCGGCGGGCTACAGCCCCTTGGGCCGGCAGTTCGACCAGATCGTGGTCTCAGCTCTTCGGCGAGGGGATCGGGAGTCGATCCTGACGGTGGACCAAACGGTGCTGTACGAGGCTGGGGAGTGTGGTTACAGGTCGCTGGTGATCGCCTTGGGGGCGTTGCCCGAGGCGGAGGTCGAGGTTCTCTCCTACGAGGGCCCCTTCGGCGTGGGGTACCTGGTGGCTCGCTTCTCGATCGGATCGCTGGAAGTAACTTCGGCCACCCCGTCTCCGGAGGCCGGTCAGGTGGAGGGGGTGGAGGCGGAGGAACGAGAGGTTCTGCGATTGGCACGAAGCACGGTGGAGAGCTACGTGAGCGAAGGAGTGGTGCCGGCCTCGCCACCCCGGCCCGAGGGGCTGCTGGCGGGAAGGGCGGGGGTTTTCGTCTCCCTGAAGATAGAGGGTGACCTGCGGGGGTGCATCGGCACGTTCCTGCCCACGGAGCCCAACATCGCCGCCGAGATCGTCCGGAACGCCGTGGCCGCCGCCACCAGGGACCCCAGGTTTCTGCCGGTCACTCCGGAGGAGCTTCCGAGCCTCCACTACTCGGTGGACGTCCTCTCGCCACCGGAGCCGGTGGCGGACATGGGCCAACTGGACTCGAAGCGATACGGCGTCATCGTGCAGTCGGGGGCCAAGAGAGGGCTGTTGCTGCCCGACCTGGAGGGGGTCCCCACGGCGGCGATCCAGGTGGACATCGCCCGCCGAAAGGCGGGCATCCCCGAGGGAGCCCCGATGCAGCTGTACCGGTTCACGGTGCGCCGCATCAGGGAAGCGGGGGAGACGTGACCCTCGCGCTCTATCCTCAGTCCGCTACGAGAGGTACTCCTCCCGAACCGGCGAGAAGACGTCCACCACCACGGAGTCCTCGGCCACCTCCTCGACGGAGTGGGCGACGCCCCCGGGGATCGAGTAGCCATCCCCGCCCTCGAGGAGCATCGTCTCGCCCGCCACGTTGAACCGAATGCGGCCCGAGACGACGAATCCTATCTGCTCGTGGGGATGGGTGTGGGACTGGAGCGTGCTTCCCCTGGCCAGCTCCACACGGACCGCCATGGCCCGCTCCCCCGCGCTGATCAACCTGCGTCGAATGCCGGGAAGCATCTCCACGCTGTTCCTGTCATCCGCTCGCCAGAAGAAGCTCATGGTGGCCTACCTCATCCCCTCAGGCCGACTGCTCGTCCTTAAGCTCGTCCATTTCGATGGGGCGCTCGGCTCGAGTCAGCAGCAGAGGACCCTTCCGGCTGGTGATGGTCTCGGCGCTGATGACGCACTTCTTGACGTCGGAGCGAGAGGGTATCTCGTACATGACGTCGAGAAGGATGTCCTCGATGATGGTCCGGAGGCCGCGGGCGCCGGTCTTGAGGCGGAGCGCCACCTCGGCAGCTGCCTCCAGGGCATCGGGTGTGAACACCAGTTCCACCTTGTCGAGGGAGAGGAACTTGGCGTACTGCTTGGTGA
Organism: Chloroflexota bacterium; assembly: GCA_021845945.1. The sequence goes on along the minus strand of JAJZRD010000114.1, from coordinate 9,941 downwards.
TAGCGTTCTTCGGCTCGGTGAGGATGCGCATCAGATCGTGCCTGGAGAGCTGGTCGATGCTCACGGTCACCGGAAGCCGGCCGATGAACTCCGGGATCAGTCCGTAGTGCAGCAGATCATCGGCGGTCAACTGGTGCAGCAGGGTGGACTTCTCCTCGTCGGTCCTGCGCTCGGCGGTGAAACCGATGGTCCGCTTAGCGCCGACCCTCTTGGCCACGATCTCCTCCAGCCCCTCGAAGGCCCCGCCGCAGACGAAGAGGATGTTGGCGGTGTTGATCTGGATGAAATCCTGATGAGGGTGCTTGCGCCCGCCCTGAGGCGGCACGTTGGCGACGGTGCCCTCGATGATTTTCAGCAAGGCCTGCTGCACCCCTTCGCCCGAGACGTCTCGGGTGAGGGAGGGGTTGTCGCTCTTGCGGGCGATCTTGTCGATCTCGTCGATGTAGACGATGCCCCGCTCGGCCCTGGGGATATCGAAATCGGCAGCCTGGATCAGTCGGAGCAGTATGTTCTCGACATCCTCGCCGACATAGCCGGCCTCGGTGAGGGCGGTGGCGTCTGCGATGCAGAAGGGAACATCCAGGACCTTGGCGAGGGTCTGAGCCAGCAGCGTCTTGCCGCAACCCGTCGGCCCCACCATCAAGATGTTGCTCTTCTGAAGCTCGACGTCGTCGATCTGCATCCCCGCGTTGACGCGCTTGTAGTGGTTGTACACCGCTACTGAGAGAACCTTCTTGGCCCGTTCCTGTCCTATGACGTAGGAATTAAGCTGCTCGAGAATCCTCTTGGGGGTTGGAACCTTGGACAGGGGAACCTTAGCCCGGGCTGCCGGCTGAGACTCCTCATCGATGATCTCGCGGCATAGGTCTACACACTCATCGCAGATGTAGACGGCACCGGGCCCCGCGATCAAGCGGCGCACCTGGTCCTGGCTCTTTCCACAGAAAGAACAGTGGTACTGACCGCGGGTCGGTCGCTGGTTGGCCATCTTTGAACGGTCCTCCTCTTTGCGGGTTTGCGGGAATCTAATTCGTGTTGTGCGGCGGGCGCCTTTGCCCGCGCTCATCTGCGGTCCAGGGAGGGGGAACCTTCGGCGCAACGAGCCCGAAGGCCCCCTCGCCTTTGCTGGCTACTGGTAGGTGACCGGGCCGGCTAGGGGCGCTTCTCCAGGACGCTATCGACGATGCCGTACTCTTTCGCCTGGTTGGCGTCCATAAAGAAGTCGCGATCGGTGTCCCGGATGATCCGCTCCAGGGGCTGGCCTGTATGGAGGGCCATGATCTCCCGAATGCGGTTCTGGAGGCGAAGGATCTCCTTGGCGCGGATCTCGATGTCAGCAGCCGCCCCCTCGAAACCGCCCGATGCCTGATGGATCATGACGGTGGAGTTGGGGAGGGCGTACCGCTTCTCCTTGGCACCGCCGACCAGCAGAACCGTGCCCATGCTGGCGGCAAAGCCGACGCAGATGGTGGCGACGTCCGGTTTGATCAGCTGCATTGTGTCGTAGATGGCCAGTCCCGCGGTAATGATACCACCCGGGGTGTGGATATACATATTGATATCCTTCTCCGGGTCCTCGCGGTCCAGATAGAGCAGCTGCGCGATGATTAGGTTGGCGATGGTGTCGTCAATCGGGGTTCCGAGAAACACGATCCGCTCTTTCAGCAGGAGCGAATAGATGTCGAAAGCCCTTTCGCCTCGATTGGTGGTCTCAATCACCATCGGAACGAGCTGATTCCTGATCTGGTCTTCGTGTCTCTTGAGATAGTCCGGGTTTCTCAGATAGTCGGGGATCATGCTTCTTCCTCTGTTTGCATCTCCGTAGCTGCGGGGGCTTCCGCCTCACCGGCCTCAGCCGTCGTCTCCTCCCCACCCGTGGCCATCTCGACCAGCCGCGCCACGGTCTTGCGCTCCCTAAGCAGGGAGCGGAGGTTGGCCCTCAGCCGTTCCCTTTCCGCAGCATCAACCCTACCGCCGCGACCGGCGATAGCCTGCTCCAGGGCGGTGTTCAACTCTTCGTCGCTCACCGTTATCCCTTCGACGTCGGCCACTGCGTCAAGAACCAGGGTTCGCTTGAGTTGCCGCCGCGCGTTGTTATGCAGCTCTTCCTGGAAGCTCTCCTCGGTCCGGTTGCTGAAGCCGAGGAACTGCTCCATGGTGAGACCTTCGCGGCCGAGCCCCTGCTGGGTATTCCTGCGCAGCGCCTCCGCCTGCCCCTCCACCCACGGGGTGGGGGGCTCCGCGTTGGCCTGATCGATGACCGCCGCCAGGACCGAATCCTCTAGATTCTGCCTGGCCTGGGCCTTGACCTGCTCCTCCAGCTCCTTGCGCACCGCTTGCCGCAGGGCTTCCAGGTCGGAGTACTCGCCCAGGGATCGGGCCAGCTCGTCGTCCAGGGCCGGCACCTGCTTCTCTTCGATCTTGGTGACCCCGACCTCCAGGATGGCTTCCTTTCCTGCCAGATCCTTCTCAGAGAAGTCCTGGGGAAGAGCCACGTCGAAGGCTTTGCGGTCTCCCGCCTTCATTCCCAGGATCTGCTCGACGACGCCGGGGGCGATGATCTGCCGCTCGGGGTCGAGGATCACCTGGATCCCCTGGCTATCCACGAAGGTCCGGTCTTCCACTCGGCCCTTGATGTCGACGGTGGCCAGATCTCCGGACTGGATCTCCCGCTCCACGGGCACCCACTGGACCCTGGACTGCCGCAGGCTCTCCAGGGTCCTCTCCAACTGCTCATCGGTGACCTCGGGGATCTGCTCGGATTGGCGGATGGCCCGGTAGTCGCCCAGCTCTACCTTGGGGCGGACGGGAACCGTGGCTTTGACGGAGAGGGGCTCGGCGCTGACGATGTCCAGCTTAGGCTGGTCCACCGGCTCGATGCCGGTCTCGCGAACCGCCTCCTGATAGACTTCCGGGATCAGGGCTTCGATGGCCTCGTTCATGAGGGCTTCTCGGCCCACCAGCCGCTCCACCATGACGCGAGGCGCCTTGCCGCGACGGAAACCGGGGACGTTCACTCGAGAGGCCACGCGGCGATAAGCCCTCTCCATGGCCTTGTCGACGCGTTCGGGTTCGATCTCCATATCGAGGACGACTTGGCTGCCCTCGATCTCAGAGGCAGTTACCTTCACGAAACTGTCATCTCCTTCTTGCTGCCGCCGAGGCTCGCGCGGCTGTTACACAATTGGGCTCTTTAACACTAAAGAGCCCAAAGCTGGTGACTGTCTGCTATAGGAAAGGCGAGGCTGGGATCGACCCTGCCTCGACCTCTTTGAACCGTGGAGCGGAAGACGAGATTCGAACTCGCGACCCTCTCCTTGGCAAGGAGATGCTCTACCACTGAGCCACTTCCGCACTATTCTAATCGACAAGATGCGAGCAACCCGTCGGTCTCTCGCTTCTTGCTCGTCGTCAGTGGGGAAGGTGGGACTCGAACCCACACGGATCATCTCCACATGATCCTAAGTCATGCTCGTCTACCAATTCCGACACTCCCCCGCTCTGGTGAGCCGCACAGGACTCGAACCTGTAACCAAGTGATTAAGAGTCACTTGCTCTGCCAGTTGAGCTAGCGGCCCAAGCGCAACTGAATTATATCCGATCGAGGCTTGCGATGTAAAGGGTTGGGGGGGTGGTCCGAGTTCGGAAGGAGCTGCCGAGGGGGAATACCGGCCGGAATAGTAGCCCCGGAGAGTGGCCCGATTATTGCTTTTCGTCTCGGTCGACATAGCTTTCCGTGGCAGTTTGCGCCCGACACCGCCAGGAGGTTGGGTGTCAAACTTATGTGCTTTTCTGGCCAAGTAGGTTGACTCACCTCTTGTGGTTTGGTAAACTGATCTTTACGGCCAAAGAACGCCCAGTTCACGCCTGCCACGACTAGTGCGGAGGGTTGCAGTTCATGACTCTTGCTCGTCCTTCTACCTCATTGACCACTGTGGACGGGGGCGGTAGGCTCTCGTTTGCGCGCATCTCTGATGTTATGCAGATCCCAAACTTGATTCAGGTGCAGCGTGACTCGTTCAGGTGGTTTCAAGAGGAAGGTCTGAAGGAACTCTTTGCTGAGATCTCCCCCATCCAGGATTTCACCGGCCGCAACCTGGAACTCACCTTCGAAAGCTACCGTTTCGACGAGCCGAAGTGCTCCGAGCAGGAGTGTCGCGAGCGGGACATGACCTACGCCGCTCCCCTTCGGGTGAAGGCCCGTCTTCACATTAAGCAGACCGGCGAGATCAAGGAACAGGACATATTCATGGGCGACTTCCCGCTCATGACCGCGAACGGTACCTTCATTATAAACGGTGCCGAGCGGGTTGTCGTTAGCCAGTTGGTTCGGTCCCCTGGTGTGTACTTCACGGTGGAAGAGGATCCCTCCAGCGGCCGCGCACTCTGTATGGGGAAGCTGATCCCCAACCGCGGCGCCTGGCTGGAGTTCGAGACCAGCAACCGGGACGTCCTCTCGGTGAAGGTGGACCGGAAGCGGAAGATCCCGGTGACCACCCTGCTGCGGGCCATCGGCTTCGGCGGCGACGAGGCGCTGGTGGAGCTGTATCGAGAGGTGGACACCGACCAGGAGCACCAGTTCATCCCGACTACTATAGAAAAGGATGTTGCGCGCTCCACCGAGGATGCGCTGCTGGAGTTCTACCGCCGGCTGCGGCCGGGCGATCCCCCCAACCCGGAGAACGCTCGGAACCTGCTGAACTCCCTGTTCTTCAACTTCCGCCGCTACGACCTGGGCCGGGTGGGCCGGTACAAGCTGAACCGCCGGCTGAGTCTGGACATCGCGATGACCGAGCGGGTGCTCACGCCTCAGGACCTGACCGAGATCGTGAAGAAGATGATCCAGATCAACAACGGCCAGGGGCGGCCGGACGACATCGACCACCTGGGGAACCGGCGGGTTCGCGCGGTGGGCGAGCTGATCCAGAACCAGTTCCGGGTTGGGTTGCTCCGCATGGAGCGGGTGGTGAAGGAGCGCATGACCATCCAGGAGGCGGAGCAGGCGACGCCCGCCGGCCTCATCAACATCAGGCCGGTGGTGGCGGCCATGAGGGAGTTCTTCGGCGGCAGCCAGCTCTCCCAGTTCATGGACCAGACCAACCCGCTGGCGGAGCTGACCCACAAGCGTCGTCTGTCGGCTCTGGGCCCCGGCGGTCTCAGCCGAGACCGGGCCGGTTTCGAGGTTCGCGACGTCCATCACAGCCACTACGGCCGGATCTGCCCTATCGAGACCCCCGAAGGTCCCAACATCGGCCTGATCGGTAGCCTCGCCACCTACGGGCAGATCAACCAGTTCGGCTTCATCGACACCCCGTACCGGAAGGTCTACCGGCGGGTCCCGAATCAGCCCTCCTCAGCGACGGGCCGGTATGTGAGGCAGCGGGTAACCGATCCGGTGACCAACGCGGTGATCGCCGAGCCGGGCACCCTGATCGACGCGAAGCTGGCCGACACCCTGGCGAAGCTGCCTGCGCAGGAAGTGGACGTGCGGCCCTTCGTTTCCGACGAGATTCAGCGGCTCACGGCCGATGAAGAGGACCTGTACACCGTGGCCCAGGCCAACGTCCAGTTGAACCCGGACGGCACCTTCGTGGATGAGAGGATCTCGGTCCGCCACGGCGAGAAGTTCCTGCTGGAAGTGCCGGAGCGGATCGACTTCGTGGACGTGTCCCCGAAGCAGACGGTTAGCGTGGCCACGGCCTTGATCCCCTTCCTGGAGCACGACGACGCCAACCGCGCCCTGATGGGCTCCAACATGCAGCGCCAGGCGGTGCCGCTGCTGCAGCCCGAGGCTCCCCTGGTGGGCACCGGCATGGAGGCGCAGTCGGCCCAGGACTCGGGCCAGGTGACCCTGGCCAGGACGGATGGCGTCGTGGAGTCTTCGACCGCTCGGGAGGTGGTCGTCGTTGACCCCGAGGGGAACCGGCACAGCTACCCCCTGATCAAGTTCCTGCGGTCGAACCAGGGCACCTGCCTCAACCAGCGCCCCATCGTGGTGCGGGGCCAGCGGGTGAAGGCGGGCCAGGCCCTGGCCGACAGCTCCTCGACCCAGCGCGGCGAGCTGGCCCTGGGACAGAACGTCCTGGTGGCCTTCATGTCCTGGGAGGGGTACAACTTCGAGGACGCCATCATCCTGAGTGAGACCATCGTCCGCGAGGACAAGTTCACTTCCATTCACATAGAGAAGCACGAGATCGAAGCCCGGGACACCAAGCTGGGTCCCGAGGAGATCACCCGGGACATTCCCAACGTCGGCGAGGATAGCCTGAGGGACCTGGACGAGTACGGGATCATTCGGGTTGGCGCCGAGGTGGGGCCTGGGGACATCCTGGTGGGAAAGATCACCCCCAAGGGCGAGACCGAGCTGACGGCCGAGGAGAGGCTGCTGAGGGCCATCTTCGGTGAGAAGGCTCGAGAGGTGAAGGACACCTCCCTGCGGGTGCCCCACGGCGAGCGGGGCAAGGTGGTGGACGTTCGGGTCTTCGAGCGCGGCAGCCACGACGAGCTGCCGGCCGGCGTCAACAAGCTGGTGCGGGTCAGCATCGCTCAGAAGCGGAAGATCTCCGAAGGCGACAAGATGGCGGGGCGCCACGGCAACAAGGGTGTGATCTCCAAGATCCTTCCCATCGAGGACATGCCCTACCTGCCCGACGGCACCCCCATCGAGATCATCCTGAACCCGATCGGTGTGCCCTCCCGAATGAACGTGGGGCAGATCCTGGAGACCCATCTGGGCTGGGCGGCCTCGGTGCTGGGCATCAAGGTGGCCACGCCGGTGTTCGACGGCGCCTCGGAGGGGGACATTCGGGCGCTGCTGGAGAAGGCTGGTCTCCCCACCTCCGGCAAGATCACCATGTACGACGGCCGGACTGGGGAGCCCTTCGAGCAGCCGGTGACGGTGGGCCAGATCTACATGCTGAAGCTGGTGCACCTGGTGGAGGACAAGATCCACGCCCGGTCGACGGGTCCCTACTCCCTGATTACCCAGCAGCCGCTGGGTGGCAAGGCCCAGTTCGGTGGCCAGAGGTTTGGTGAGATGGAGGTTTGGGCCCTGGAGGCCTACGGCGCCGCTCACATCCTCCAGGAGATCTTGACGGTGAAGTCCGACGACGTGGTGGGTCGAGTCAAGACCTACGAGGCCATAGTGAAGGGTGACCAGATCTTCGAGGCCGGCGTGCCCGAGTCCTTCAAGGTGCTGGTGAAGGAACTCCAGAGCCTGGGTCTCGCCGTGGAGATCCTGAACGAGGAGGATGAGAACATCCCCCTGTTGGAGGACGCGACAGTAGATGCCACTCACGTCATGGACGTGGACATCTCAAGGCTGGAGCGCTGAGAAATGCTTGACGTCAACAATTTTAATGCAGTGCGCATAATGCTCGCATCGCCCGAGACCATTCGCAGCTGGTCGAAGGGCGAGGTGACCAAGCCCGAGACGATCAACTACAGGACCCTGAAACCGGAGCGGGATGGTCTCTTCTGCGAGCGGATCTTCGGTCCCACGAAGGACTGGGAGTGCGCCTGCGGGAAATACAAGAGGGTTCGATACAAGGGGATCGTTTGCGACAAGTGCGGCGTGGAGGTGACCCGGGCCAAGGTGCGGCGCGAGCGGATGGGCCACATAGAGCTGGCCTCGCCGGTTAGCCACATCTGGTTTGTGAAGGGCACGCCGAGCCGGATCGGTCTCCTTCTGGACATGACTCCGCGAGTGCTGGAGCAGGTGCTCTACTTTGCGAAGTACATCATCATAGAGGTCGACGAGACGGCGCGCCGCAAGGCGATCCAGCAGGTCGAGCACGAGGTGGAGTCGCGGATAACCCGCATCGAGCGGACCGCCGAGGAGCGGGTCGGCGAGTTCCAGGAGGATCTGAACGCCAAGATCGAGCAGATCCGGGCGGACAAGGAGACCAAGCTCCAAGAGTTGGAGGCCCGCAAGGTGGCCTCCATCGACGAGGTGAGCCAGGCCGCCCAGGAAGTGGATCAGCGTCTCGAGCAGCTGGTGGGGCAATCGGCTTCCGAGGAGATAGTCTTCCAGCCTTCGGGGTCCGTCCTGGTGGAGCAGGGGGCCGCCGTTCGCCGGGATCATCGAGACGAGCTGCGGCGGCTGGCCCAGGAGCAGATAGACCGCACCGAGGTGGACATCCAGAACGAGCAGGACAAGGTGACGGCCAGGGCGGACGCCGAGGTGGATGCCCTCCGATACAACGTCGACAGCCAGGTCGCCGAGGCGCGCTCCAGGGGCGGGGCCGAGGCCGAGTCGATCCGCATGGCGGGGGATGCTCGCATCAAGAAGATCGAGCAGATCAAGGTGATGCAGACCCTCAGCGAGATCGAGTACCGGGAGCTGGTCGAGCAGTGCGGCCGGATCTTCCGCGCCGCCATGGGGGCCGAGGCGGTCCACGAGCTGATCTCGCGGGTCGACCTGGACCAGCTTGCCTCCCAGCTTCGGGGCGAGACCCGATCCTCCTCCGGCCAGCGCCGGAAGAAGGCCACCAAGCGGCTGAGGGTGGTGGAGGCCTTCCGGAAGTCCGGCAACCGGCCCGAGTGGATGATCCAGTCGGTGCTGCCGGTTCTCCCCCCGGACCTGCGCCCCATGGTGCAGCTGGACGGTGGCCGCTTCGCCACCAGCGACCTGAACGATCTCTATCGCCGGGTGATCAACCGGAACAACCGCCTCAAGAGGCTGCTGGACCTGGGAGCGCCGGAGATCATCATCCGCAACGAGAAGCGGATGCTGCAGGAGGCGGTGGACTCCCTGATCGATAACGGCCGGCGCGGCCGGGCTGTGTCGGGCTCCAGCAACCACAAGCTGAAGTCCCTCAGCGACATGCTGAAGGGCAAGCAAGGCCGGTTCCGCCAGAACCTGCTGGGCAAGCGCGTGGACTACTCGGGCCGGTCCGTGATCGTCGTGGGGCCCGAGCTGCACCTGCACCAGTGCGGGCTGCCGAAGAAGATGGCGCTGGAGCTGTTCAAGCCCTTCGTCATGCGGAAGTTGGTGGAGCGCAACTACGCCCACAACATCAAGAGCGCCAAGAGGATCGTGGAGCGGGTCAGGTCCGAGGTGTGGGACGTCTTGGAGGAGGTGATCAGCGACCATCCGGTGCTGCTGAACCGCGCTCCCACCCTGCACCGCCTGGGCATTCAGGCCTTCCAGCCGGTCCTGATCGAGGGCAGCGCCATCCAGATCCACCCGTTGGTGTGCGCGGCCTTCAACGCCGACTTCGACGGGGACCAGATGGCGGTCCACGTGCCGCTGTCGGGCGCTGCCAAGGACGAGGCTCGCAGGATGCTGCTGTCCGTCTACAACCTGCTGCTGCCCTCCAACGGCGAGCCGGTGGTGTCGCCGACCCTGGATATGGTGCTCGGCTGCTACTGGATGACCATGATCGTGCCTGGGTCCAAGGGCGAGGGCAAGGTCTTCGCCGATGGGGACGAGGTGCGGCTGGCCTACGACCTGGGGTTGATAGATCTCCACGCCGCCATCAAGGTGAGGGCTTCCGATCTGAACGTGCAGGATGGCCAGGAGTACGTCACCACCTCGGCCGGGCGGATCCTGTTCAACGAGGTGCTGCCTCGAGAGCTGGGCTTCCGCAACGAGGTGATGGACAAGGGTGCTCTGAAGAGGGTCGTGGCCGAGGTGTTCCGCCGCTTCCGAAACGAGCGGACGGCCGAGGTGGTGGACCGGATCAAGAGGATCGGGTTCGAATTCGCCACCAAGTCCGGCATCACCATCGCCATCGAGGACATCAGCATCCCCGAGCAGAAGGAGTCGATCCTCTCGGAGGCCGACCAGAAGGTGGGCCAGGTGGAGCGTCAGTACCGCCGAGGGCTGATCACCGACGAAGAGCGGTACAACGAGGTGATCGAGATCTGGACGAAGGCCAAGGAGGACGTGACCTCGGCCGTTCGAGATGCCCTCGATCCCTATGGCTCGGTTAACCTGA
>JAJZRD010000113.1 GCA_021845945.1 Chloroflexota bacterium | reverse complement strand
AGAGCTGGAGCGCTTCTTCGAGGAGATGGAGCGCCGGGGTCTGGAAGGGGCGTTGGTGAAGCGGCCGGACGCGCCCTACCATGCCGGAGCGCGCCGCTTCAACTGGGTGAAGCTGAAGCGAGGCTACCAGGAGGGGCTGGCGGGGGAGACCTTCGACGTGGTGGTGGTGGGGTACTACCGGGGCCGGGGTAAGCGAGCGAAGCTGGGCATAGGATCGCTACTGACCGCGGTGTACGACCCGGAGAACGACCGCTTCCGCACGGTATCTCGGGTGGGCTCAGGCCTCACGGAGGAGGAGTGGGTGCGCTTCCGTGAGATGCTGGATGCCGCTCGGGTGCCGGAGAGGCCCAGGCAGGTGGATTCAGAATTGGTGCCGGACGTATGGGTAGAGCCCATGCACGTGATAGAGGTGATCGCTGGCGCTATCACCCGCAGCCCGCGCCACACTTGCGGCAAGGCAGGGCGGCGGGATCGCGGCTACTCCCTCCGCTTCCCGAGGATGTCACGGTTCCGCTTCGATCGACGGGCGGAGGACGCCACCACGGAGGCGGAGGTAATCGAGCTATACCGCTTGCGGACCCAGCCGCAGGCTAAAGCGGCATGAGCGGAGCAGTCTCCCATCCACCCCTGGTGCTCCTTATCGATTGGATGCCGTCGGATCACCCGGGCGTACCAGCAAGGGACGTTCCTTCTGGCGCCCCCCAGGCGTCTCCATGGCACTGCTATTGCGGGGCTGCCATGCACAACTACTCGCCGGCGAGGCCCACTATGGTGAGAAGCAAGAGCACCATTCTCATCAGGGAATCGAGAGCTGGGGTTCTCCCCAAGCAGGATTTGCCCGCCCTCATCACCCTGCTTCAGGAGTCCCACGAGGTGGTCGCGCCCACTTACAGCCCCGAAGGGCGCTGCATCCTGTTGGAGCGGATAACCTCACCCCGGCAGATCGCCACCGGCTATCGGGACCACCAGCGACCGGGCCACTACACGATCCAGAAAGGTGATGGCGAGCTGCTGTTCGGGTACGCCAACGGCCCTCACTCCCCCAAGAGATTCCTGCACCCGGGCCGTCTCACCCTCTTCACCGGCGAGTGGAACGATCGCGGCTTCTCCCTCTCCGTCCCGCCCAAGCCGGACCGCCCCTACGCCTTCTTCGGGATCCGTCCCTGCGACAGCTTCGGCATCCAGGTGCTGGATAGGACCTTCCTGCGAGTGGCCAACGTGGACGTGCACTATCGGGCGAGGCGGGCGGGAGCCTTCATCGCCGTGGTCAACTGCACCGAGCCGAGCGAGGTCTGCTTCTGCGCCTCCATGGGCACCGGGCCGCGGGCGGAGAGCGGGTACGATCTTCGGCTCACCGAGATGGCCGAGGACTTCCTGGTGGAGTCCGGGACGGGCAGGGGGGCGGCCGTGCTGGCGCGCCTCCCGGCGAGAGCCGCGGCGTCGGTCCAGTTGGCGGAGGCCGATCGATTGATCCGGGAGGCTGTTCCTCGCATGGGGCGGACCCTCAACACCCGTAACCTGCCGAAGATCCTGCGGCAGGGTCTGGAGCACCCCCATTGGGACGTCATGAAGGACTGGTGCGTGGGGTGCACCAACTGCACCATAGTGTGCCCCACCTGCTTCTGCAACGACGTTCAGGATCACGTCGACCTCGAGCTGAGGAGGGTGCGCCGGGACAGGGTGTGGGACTCCTGTTTCGCCCTGCAGTTCGCGGAGATGCGCGGGGTGAACCCGCGCGAGGAGCTGAAACACCGCTACCGGCACTGGTGCGTCCACAAGCTGGGCTACTGGGTGGAGCAGTACGGCGTGTTCGGGTGCGTGGGGTGCGGCCGCTGTCTCACCTGGTGCCCGGTGGGCATCGACATCACCCAGGTAGCCGCTGAGATCAGAGGAGGAAGGCCATGACGAGGGGTCTGACGTCGGCGGGTAGACCCGAAAGCCGGGCGGCCACCTCCGCCGACCCCTGGCTCCTGGTGGAAGCCGTGATCCGGGACGTCCGCGAGGAGAGCTACGACACTCGGACCTACACCCTGAGCTTCAAGGATCCCGCCCTTAAGGAGGGTTATGCCTTTCGGGCAGGCCAGTACAATATGCTCGGCTTCCCCGGCATCGGTGATGCGGCCATCTCCATCAGCTCCGATCCCGGCGTTCGCACCACCTTCCAGCACACGGTCCGGGCTGTGGGCGGCGTGACCATGGCCATGGCGAGGATGGGACCCGGGGACGTGGTGGGGATCCGTGGTCCTTTCGGCAACCCCTGGCCCGTGGAGGAGGCCCGTGGCAGCGACCTGCTGCTGATCGCCGGGGGAAACGGCATGGCGACCCTGCGCTCTGCCCTGGAGGAGGCCCTTCGCCGCCGTGGGGAGTATGGCGAGGTCACCCTGCTATACGGGGCCAGGACCCCCCGCGACCTGCTGTTCACCGCCGACTTCGACCGCTGGTCGGTGCAGCGGGACACTAACCTGTTGCTGACCGTCGACCGGGCGGATGGCGAGCCCTGGACCGGCCACGTCGGCGTGGTGCCCACCCTTCTGGACGTCGCCAGAGTGTCGCCAGAGACCAGCGTGGTCCTGCTCTGCGGTCCGGAGGTGATGATGGAGTTCACCATCATCGCCCTCGAGAAGCGGGGCTTCCGCAGCGAGCGCATCTTTCTCTCTATGGAGCGGCGAATGCGGTGTGGCGTCGCCCAGTGCGGCCACTGCTTCCTCGGCCCGAAGTTCGTGTGCCAGGACGGGCCGGTTTTTCGATACTCCCAGCTGAACGGGCTGTGGGGGAAGGGGGTGTGAGGAGTGCTCGAGCGATTGCCGGCCCTTCACAGGCCGAGACTCTCCGTCCACAAGTTCAGCTCCTGCGATGGCTGCCAGCTCTCGATCCTGGATTGCGAGGAGGAGCTGCTGCAGCTCGCCGAGGCGACGGAGATCGCCTTCTTCGCCGAGGCCAGCAGCCACTTCGGCCCAGCCCCTTACGACATCGCCTTCGTCGAGGGATCGGTCACCACACCGGAGGAGGTGAAACGAACTCGGGAGATCCGGGCCGCGGCGGGCATCTTCATCGCCTTCGGGGTGTGCGCCACCGCGGGGGGCATCCAGGCGCTGCGGAACTCGGCCGATGTCGAGAGGATGAAGGCCCTGGTCTATCCCCGGCCCGAGCTCGTCGCAACCTTGCCCGCATCCACCCCTCACTCGGCCCACGTGACGGTGGACTTCGAGATCCAGGGTTGCCCGCCAAACAGGTCACAGATCCTGGAGGTGGTGACCCAGCTTCTCCTGGGTACGCCCCCGCGCCTCCCGACCCACAGCGTCTGCCTGGAGTGCAAACGGAAGGGCAACGTCTGCGTACTGGTGGCGCGGGAGCTGCCCTGCATGGGGCCGGTCACTCACGATGGATGTGGGGCCCTGTGCCCCAGCTACGACCGGGCCTGCTACGGCTGCTTCGGCCCCATGGACGACCCGAAGCCGGAACGTTTCTCCGAGGAGCTCGAGCTTCGCGGCCTTCCCGCCGAAGAGATCGTCCGCCGCTTTCAGGAGATCACCGCGGGCAAGGAGCCTTTCATCCGGGGGGTGGAGAGGTATCGGAGGCGATGAGCTTGAGATCGGGGGACCGGGAGATCAAGGTGCAGTACCTCGCCCGGGTGGAGGGCGAGGGAGGCCTGGAGGTGAGGCTGTCCGATGGCCAGCTCGTCCGTCTGCGGCTGAACATCTTCGAGCCGCCGCGCCTTTTCGAGGCCTTCCTGGCGGGTCGCAGCTACGAAGAGCTTCCCGACATGACGGCCCGCATCTGCGGTATCTGCCCCGTGGCCTACCAGATGAGCAGCATCCACGCCGCCGAGGACGCCTTTGGCATCAAGGTGGAGGGCCAGCTCAGGAAGCTCCGCCGTCTCATGTACTGTGGCGAGTGGATCGAGAGCCACACCCTCCACGTCTATCTCCTGGCGCTACCCGACTTCCTCAAGTACCCGAGCGCGCTCGCCATGGCCGCCGATTATCCGGAGGTGGTGAGGCAGGGGCTGAGGATGAAGCGGATCGGCAACGACCTGGTGGCGCTCCTGGGAGGCAGGGAGATCCACCCGGTCTCGGCCACGGTGGGTGGGTTCAGCCGGGTGCCGGCGGAGGGGGAGCTTCGGCCGCTGCTGGAGCCGCTGAAGCGGGCCAAGGAGGTGGCCGTCGAGGCCGTCGCCTGGCTGTCGAAGCTGCCATTGCCCGGCCTCACCCGGGACATCGAGTTCGTGGCCCTCTCCCACCCGGAAGAGTACGCCATGAACGAGGGCCGGCTGATCTCCAGCAAGGGACTGGACATCGCCGTCCGGGAGTTCGAGGATCACGTCGAGGCCAGGCAGGTGGCCTACAGCTCCGCCCTGCGCTACACCCTCAAGGGTGGAGGAGCCTACTCCGTGGGCCCGCTGGCTCGGGTGAACCTCAACTTTCCGCTTCTCACCCCCGACGCCCGGCGGGCCGCAAGGGATAGCGGCATACCCTTTCCCAACTCCAACCCTTTCACCGGCATCGTGGCCCGGATGGTGGAGGTGGTCCACGCCCTGGACGAGGCCGCGCAGATCATCGAGGGCTACGAGCGCCCGGAGCCCCAACTGAGGGTGGAGCCTCGGGCGGGAAATGGGTTTGGGATTACCGAGGCGCCTCGGGGCTCGCTCTACCACTCCTACCGGTTCGACGGGCGGGGCATCGTCCGGAGGGCGAACATCATCCCGCCTACCGCTCAGAACCAGGCGCAAATCGAGGCGGATCTGCGGGAATACATCCCGAGGCTGCTGGACCTGCCCCAGGAGGAAGCCACTCTCCGGTGCGAGATGGCAATCCGCAACTACGATCCCTGCATCTCGTGTTCGGTCCACTGAGGAGACGGTGGCTATTGCCGCGTCCCATGCCCGGTGGTATGATGCATGCTATTACATGAATCATGAATCATGTGTTCTCGTTGCGGTCGCGGCCACATCCCCGCGCCTGGAAAACGTCGACGGCGGCGGAAGCATTCTTGGAGGATGGATGGGATGGCTTCGTGGAGCTTTCTAACAAACTACGGGTTGGTGCTCACCTACCTCGGTCGCTACGCGGACAGCACCGGCTTAGAGATAGCGCAGGCGGTGGGGATCACCGAGCGTGCAGCCCGTAAGATCGTGGCGGACCTGCTGGCGGAAGCCTACATCGAGCGGGAGAAAGTCGGCCGGCGCAACCGATACCGGCTGAACACCTCCCTCCCGCTGCGGCACCCGGGCGAGCGCACTGCCACGGTTGGAGAGCTGCTCGGGCTGCTGTGGCGCGATCAGGACCCGGCACGAGAGTCCACGGGGTAGACATCGCCGCCATAGCGGGTGGATTGAAGATAGAGCCTCGGAGGAAGCGGCAAGCCCACTATCGAGGCCCCAGCCTTAGGAAGTATGGTGATACCCATGAGCACGAAAACCGTTCGCATCGATGTAACTAGCGAGCAGATCGGCAGGCTACGGCAGGAAGTGTTCTGTAATCAGCGATTGTCGGAAGTGGAGCGCCGGAAGGCGGTTAGGAAGGTCCTGCCGCTGCCCCTGGATGGCAGCCGCGTCGATCTGTACTGCGATGGGAAGTTCGTGGGGGCGGTATAGCGGGTCTCTCATGGGGACCTGTAGAGGAGAAGGTATGAGCAGTCAACTGGAACTGGCGGCGGAGGAGCGGGCCGTATCGGGAAAAGGGCAGCTGAGACAGCTTCGTCACCAGGGGATGGTTCCGGCCAACGTGTACGGCGGCCATCAGCCCTCGGTGTCGCTACAGGTGAACGGCGTGGCGTTTCAGAAGCTGTTGGGCCACGGCGGGAACACGGTCATCCTGTCGCTAAAGGTGGGCACCCAGCCCGCGGTCCAGGCCCTGATCAAGCAGGTGCAACACGACCCCCGCGGTGGGGGGATAACCCATGTGGATTTCTACCGGGTCGCGGCAACGGAGAAGCTGAAGACCTCCGTTCAGCTCCAGTTCATCAACGAGGCGGGGGCTGCCAGCCTGAGCGACATAACGGTGTTGCGGCCGCTGAACGAGGTGATGGTGGAGTGTCTGCCGGGCGACCTTCCGGCCGCCATCCAGGTGGATCTCTCCGAGTTGAAGGAGGTGGGAGCCGTGATCCGGGTGGGGAATCTGGTGGTGGGCCCGGGGGTTACCATCTTGACCGACCACGGCGAGATGGTGGCGGGCCTGCATCAGCGGACTCCCACAGAGAAGGCGGAGGGAGTTGAGGCGAAGGCTGAGACCGCCCCTGCGGCTGGGACCCCGGCAGGGGGATGAAGCGAGCGGCAGTAGGCCGGTCGATCGAATGGCGGACGTGGCGTGCAGTTGAGACTTCGTCGTGATCTTCCTGGCGAGGAACAGGACGATGCGCATTGCATTGAACAGCCAACTGTGGTATAAGAATATTGCTGGTAAAGTTCCGCAGTTCGCCAAGGCAGCAGGGTTAGTGGTTCGTTCGTTCAGACCCCTCCCCCGAAACCCATCGCGCTGACGGATCGTTCCAAGCACTAAACTCTATTGGGAGTCAGCGTAACCAACATGCAAGACAAGAGCCTCACCTGTCGCGACTGTGGCAACGAGTTCATCTTCACGGCGAGCGAGCAGGAGTTCTTCGCACAGAAGGGCTTCACCAACGAGCCGGGCCGGTGCCCGGAGTGCCGCGCGGCCCGCAAGGCCACCCGCGGCGGTGGCTATTCCGGCGGTGGCTATTCCAGCGGTGGGTACGAGCGCAGGGAGCGGGAGATGTTCCCGGCCGTGTGCGCCCAGTGCGGGAAGGCTACCCAGGTGCCGTTCCAGCCTAGCGGCGACAGGCCCGTTTACTGCTCCGACTGCTACTCCTCCCAGCGGTCCTCCAACGGGGGCGGGTACGGAGGCAGCCGCGGCGGCGGTCGCAGCCGCTGGTAGGCAGCTAGCCCAGCATCCCAGAAGGTAATAGCGTCTAACCCAGGGGGTGGCCAACCGGCCACCCCCTCTGCTGTCTGTGGGGCTCGAAGGGGCAGAAGATCAGCCTTTTGGCTGCCGGCCACGCCAGCCAGGAGAAGGGGAGGATCGTTTCCCCCGTCCGCGCGAAGACCGGGATAGAGTGAAGACGCGGATGTAGTGACAGTAACATCAACGCGTGATACACTGTGTCCCGAGCCGTAGACCCGGGGTTGGGGGGACCGGCCCATCCTGCCGGTTAGCGGCAGGGGAGCTACGACGAGACTCGAGGCAGGTGAGAACAGGGGTGAGCGGAAAGCGACCGATCGATCCCAATAGCGAGCGGCCCGGGTGCGAGGACGACCTGCCGGCGGTGGGAGCGCTTTCCGGCAAGTTGATGCGTGCCAGGGAGGGCAAGAACCCCGGTTTCAAGCCCCCTTACGGATACGGGAGCGACCCGGAGTCCGGTGCCTTCGTCGTGGATCCCGCCGAGGCCGGGGTGGTCCGCCGAATCTACGCGCTTCATCGCCAGGGTTGCGGGGTCATCAACATCGCCCGCCGTCTGAACGAGGAGGGGAGCTGCTTCCGACGTGGGAGACGGTGGGGCCAGGGCACGGTGAGGAAGATCCTGGAGAACCCCATCTACCGTGGGGAGTTGCAGTACGGGCGCAGCTCGCGAAACCCCAGCCACGGGAGGCGGGAGGGCGAGCCTTTCTACCTCCACCATGAGCCCAAGGTTGTGCTTCAGGATGCCCTTCCGGCCATCGTGTCGAGGGAGGAGTGGGCCGTGGCCCAACTGATCCGCGCCTCGCGACCGGGTGCGGCGAGGGGGACGTCGGGTCGGGCTTTCTCCAGCAGCCATCTGCTGTCCGGAATCGCCTGCTGTCGTTGCGGCCAGAGCATCGTGGGGCACAGGGGCCGGGGTGACGGCTGCGTCTACTACTGCTGCTCGGGCCGGCGGAAGAAGGGCAAACGAGGCTGCAACTGCGGGTACCTTCAGCAGGGCGTGGTCGATCGGATCGTTCTCGCTCGCTTCCGGGAGGAGTTTCTTCGAGGGCTGGAGACCAGGCAGCAGCGGGTCGAGGCGGATCGGGAAGCCGCGGCAAACAGAGCCCGTGAAGCGCGAGAAGGGGTGGCGGCAGCGGCGGCCTGCCGTGCCCGGCAGGGCCAGCAGCGAGCCGACTCGGATCGGGAAGGCCGGCGGGCGGGGGAGCCGGTCGAGGCGTTGGAGAGGGAGCTTCGGGAAGCCGAGGCGGAGATGGGCCTCTGGGCGTACGAGGCCGAGATGGTCGAACAGGCCCGGGACATTCAGGGAGTGCCCGTCGAGCGGCAGAAGCAGCTGCTGAGGCACTTCGTTCGATCCGTCCGGCTGTTTCGAGAAGAGGGCAGCCAACAGGTGATCTGCGACCTTCGACTGAAAGAGCCCGGGACGGGGCTCGGACGGCCAGGGATGCAGGCTCCAGCGAGCGGGTAGGCCGCGGGAGCCCACAGCGATAAGGAGATCGAGATGGTCGAAAGTCAACCAAGGATTGTCGTTTTCACAACACCCACTTGACCCTGGTGCCGCCGGGTCAAGCAATACCTCCAGAGCAAAGGCTTCAAGTTCCGAGAGGCGGACGTGTCCAGGGACCAGGCCGCGGCCCGGGACATGGCTCGTGTGACGGGGCAGATGGGGGTACCGGTGACCCTGATCGGCAGCCGACCGGTGGTCGGTTTCAACCAGGCGGAGATCGATAGACTGCTGGGCATCAAGAATTAGAAGGGAGAACAGAGATGCGCATCGAGCCCCTCGACGATAGGCTGTTGGTGCAGGTGGATGAGGACGGTGCGGAGCAGAAGACCGCCTCCGGCCTCTACCTGCCGGACACGGCGAAGGAGAAGCCTCGAACGGGCACGGTCCTGGCAGTGGGCACCGACGAGGACTTGCGGGAGAAGATCAAGGAAGGAGACCGCATCCTCTATGGGAAGTACACCGGCGACGAGGTCGAATTGAACGGCAAGAAGGTGCTGGTGCTGGCCCGCAACGAGGTCCTTGCCCTCGTGCGGGAGTAGCAGGGCACCGTGGGTGGGGGGCGCCCCGGCGGGGGCCTCCACCCAACTGCCGCCCGAGACGGTGCTCCGAACCAGGTCGCTGCCCAGGTGTCGGGACACGATCTGGGTAGCCAGATAGGTTGGCACCGGCCTGCTCACGTCCCCTGCCTCGAAGTAGGTGAAGGCCGAGGCGGAGCCCTCCGGAACCGAGATGGCGAAGTAGTGGGCGGAGGACACCCCTCTGTATTTGGCCAAGGCAAGCCAGCTTACAATGTGATTACAGATTGCTCTGCCGTGCGGACTCGGCGCAAGATGCTCGCCTACTGCTCCTTGCGTCCGAGCATGTGCTCCGCGATCTCCCGGCTGTCCAGCACGTAGCTCCCCTTCTCTATGGCCTGTTGGAGCTCCCGCACCTTGTCCTCGCGGACGTCGGGGGCTTCGTCGACGGCCTGCCCCAACCGGCTCAGAAGCCTCGCCCTCTCCGAGAGGGCGATCTGATCGGCAGGAGCGCTCTGGTTGTGCCGTTCGTGGCTTCCACCGACCCGAGGGTTGGGTCGGGGCGTCCTATGGACCGGGTCTCGCTGCGCGGGATCCACACCGGATTGCTCGATTCTATCCATCCCCCATCCTCGCGGGCCCCTGGGTTCCAGCGGCCCTTCCTACCGAACCGAGAGTGTAGCTACTGGGGATCGAAGGGCGCGGGGACCGACCCCGTTCAGACCCTCCGCGAGAAACGATGCTACAACTGTATCACTCCTACGGCCTAGCCGCAATGACACGCAGCGCTGCTCCCAGGGCTCATCGGCAAAGTGTGATCCATTTGCTTCAAGTAGGCGGGGTTGCCCCAACCCTGCGGTCGAGACGGGCGAGATGACGACGGGCGCGCGAACTCAGTAGACTCCGTGACATGTTGCGCCTCACCATAGAGTCCACGGCCGCTCGCCGCAACCCTTCGCCAGTCCTACTGTGGAACCTCCGCAGACAAGGAGCGCACCCAATCGAGACCTGGGTAGTCCGCCGGCGTGAGCCCGAAGACGTGGCGATCGGAGGGTAGCCCATAGCCGTCGGGGGCGCAGTTGCGGAGAGTTCCCTCCAGAACGAAGCCGAGCCGACGGGCAACGTTGCAGCTGCGGACGTTGCGGGGATCTACATGGATCTCCACCCGGTTGGCGTCGAGGGTACCGAAGGCCACGCGGGTCAGAAGTTGAACAGCCTCCTGCATGTAGCCTTGCCCCTCCGCTGAGGTGCGGAGCCAGTAGCCGATCTCGAAGGAGCGAATTCCCCAATCCAGATGGTGAAAGCCGCCCACTCCCAGAAGACGGCGACCATTCCGGTCGAGTATCCCCATGTGGAGGTTCTCTCGCAGTAGCCACTCGGCCTGAGCCCGAGCCACAAAGAGCCGCACATCCTCCACCGAACGGTCGCTCTGTACCCAGGGCATCCAGGGTTCCAGCCTCTCACGGCTCTCCTCGATGGCCTCCCAAAGGGCAAGAGCATCGTCGGCGCGGAAGGGCCGAAGCCGTATCCTGGGGCCGTCTAGTTCCTCGGGTACATCGATCAGGACTGGCGATTGTGTGCTCATGACCAGACTCCTAGAGGTCGGCTCGAGCGATCCACACGGGCAGGTAGCTCAGCAACTGTCTCATTACCTTGCCGGAGGAATCGAGGCACACACGTAGAAGAGCAGGGGATCATTATACACAACGAGGAAGCCCGGGGTGACACTCGGTCTCGCTAGACAGGCGTAAGTTCGGTAGGGGCGGTTCGCGAACCGCCCCTACGGCTTTGTCACCAGGCTACCGGCCTGCCTTCCCCAGCCGCTCGGCCACGGGCTCCCAGCTCAGGTTCTTCAGGAAGGCATCGATGTAAGGAGGGCGCTTCACGCCGTAGTCGATGACGTAGGCGTGCTCGTAGGTGTCCAGCACGACCAGCGGGGTCGCCTTCCAGATGCCGTAACTGTTGTGGGAGTCGGCCACGTAGTTGTAGATCTTGCCGTCCTCGTCCAGGGCCGTGACCACCCAGCCCCTGGCAGCGATGCCGGACGCCTTCAAGTCCTCGATGTACTTGTCGAAGGACCCAAAGTTCGCCTCCAACGCCGCGAGAACCTTCCCCGCAGGCTGGCCGCCCTTGCCGCCCAGGTTCTCGAAGTAGAGCTCGTGCAGCTTCACTCCGTTCCAGGCGAAGCTCAGCTCCACCTTCAGCTCCCGCAGATCGCTGAAGGTCTGGTTCGCCTTGGAGCGATCCGCGGACTCCAGTTTCGACCGGACCTCGTTGGTCTTGTTCACGTACCCCTGATAGAGGGTGTAGTGCTCCTCGATCTGGCGTTTGGAGATACCATCCATCTCGAGGAGTGCCGGGGCCAAGGGCTTCGCGTTGATCTCCTGCATCACTTACTCCTTTTCTGCATCCTTGCTGATTGTTGGAGGATCAAGTCGGGTGAACCCCGTCGGTCGCACGGACGTGCGTGCTGCTTGTCGCTCTTGGGGGACAACCACAACAAGAACATGGCGCCAGAGAAGCAATCGCAAA
>JAJZRD010000002.1 GCA_021845945.1 Chloroflexota bacterium | reverse complement strand
TCGGTGCGCCCCTTGTGGGAGGCTGGGAGGGCGACCAGCTTGTCCTCGGCGTGGCAGGAGGCGCAGGCGGTCTTGCCGTCCAGGGTGTGGGCTATCGTCGTGGGCGTAACCGTCTGGGTGTGGCAGACGACGCACTGCTGCTCGGTGCGCCCCTTGTGGGAGGCTGGGAGGGCGACCAGCTTGTCCTCGGCGTGGCAGGAGGCGCAGGCGGTCTTGCCGTCCAGGGTGTGGGCTATCGTCGTGGGCGTAACCGTCTGGGTGTGGCAGATGCCGCAGGTCTTTTCCGTGCGCTTGCTGTGGCTGGGAGGCAGGGGAGCGATCGACTTCTCGGCGTGGCAGGAGGCGCAGGCAGTTCGTCCCTCGATCGCGTGGGCGATCTTCGGTGCCCCGCCAGGAATCTGCCGGTGGCAGGACTGGCAGCTGTCGTTCTGGCTGCCCTCGTGGCTTTCCGGCACAGGCCACATGACCGTCCGGGCGTGGCACGCCAGGCAGTCGGAACGCCCTTGAGCCGAGTGAGGGATGTCGGGGCCTATTCCAGTCCCCCCGGCAGTTGACCCGCCGGGGGCAGCGACCGGCTGCACGCCGGTCGCTGCCGTGGGCTGCGGCTGGGAGGGAGCGTTGCTTGGTTTCTGCGCCTGGGCATCGGCAGCCGGCGGTGCGGCCGAGCTACCGGGCTTGGAGGGCTTGGATTCCTGGGCCGTGCAGCCCGCCAGCAGGATCGCTGCGGACAGGGCCAGGAGGAACAGGACCGAAAGGCCGACCAAGACAGGGCGCCCTCGGAGGGCAGGAAACCGTTCCGCCTCGCCCCCCTCGCGAAACGCTACGCCAAGCTCTTGCTGCTGGTCCAACAGTGGCTCCCCTCTGCCAGCTGGTGAAGCTAGACTGGCTGTTGTTGTCGTTCGTTCAGCACCGAGCAGTTGGCCAGCCGTTCGATGGCGTCGAACAGGTCCTCCGGACCGGTCGCCATCACCTGTCTGGCCGAGTAGATGCTGAGCAGGTTGCTCTCGACGTTGATGCGGATCACCCCCACCTCGGGGTTCCGCTTCAGGATCTCCTTCAGCTTGGTGGCGAAGACGCTGTCGGGGTCGTTGTCCTCCACCAGGATCAGCCGAGGTCGCAACGCCTGCACCCGCTCCAGTGCGTCCTTGGAGCGGGCGTCCAGGCCGATGGGGGAGAAGCCCTTCTCCCTCAGCAGACCCACGATCCCGTTGGCGAACAGCTCGTGGTGGTACAGGACGAGCACCAATCAGGTCTCCACCCGTTTCCCTGGTGATGACCCCGCGGGCACGACGAGCCCAGGTATCCTTTGGCTATCCGAGGCAATGCTAAAGAGGAGCCAGAGGGGTGTCGATGTACCTGGGGTACATTTTCCGCTGCCGAGGCGTATCACCCGGGTACATCTTCGTGAGCGGCAGCACGAAGTCGGGTGTCGGCGGAGGTTTTCGGGAGCTACAACATGGGGAGTGCAGAGTCGATCGGCTGCTCGGTGGCCGGGTTACCGTGGGCCTAGGCGAGCCAATGCCTTCTGAGTATCCGCGTGCGCGGGATCCAGGGCGAGGGCCTGCCGGTACGCCTCTCGGGCGCGCTGCAGGTCGCCCTGGGCCTCGAAGGCGGTGCCTAGGCGGAAGGGGAAACCGGCGTCCGTGGGAGCCAGCCGTTCCCCCTCTTGCCACACGGCTATGGCCTGGCCCCAGTTGCGCAGGGCGGCGTAGTCGATACCCAGATTGAAGTAGACGTCCGGTTCCTTCGGACGCACCTGCAGCAGTCTCACCCCCGCCAGCACCGCCTCCTGCGGTCGACCCAGGCGGTGCAGCAGGTCGCCCAGCGCCATGTTGGCCTCGGGGTAGTGGGGGTACAGCTCCGCCGCTCGTCGGTAATCGGACAGCGCCGCCTGCTCCTGCCCGGGCTGCAGATCCCAGGCCCTCCCCCGGTGCAGGTACAGCAGGGCCAGCCTGGGGTTCAGCTCGATCGCCTCGTTGAGTAGCGAGATGGCCTGTCGCGAGGATTCCAGCCGCTTCTGCGGGTTGAACCGGGCCTCCATGGTACGAGCGGCCGCGAACTGTAGCAGTACCAGTTCGTCGCCTCCATCCATCTCCAGCGATTTCTCGAAGAGCGGCATGGCGGTGGACAGATGGTGGGCGTCCTTCGAGGCCAGCAGGGCATCCCGAAGGTAGAGGTCGGCGCCGAAGGGGCGCCACGCCAGCACCAGGGCCAGAGCTCCGACCAGCAGCAGGGAACCGGCGGCCACGGAGCGCATCGACCCGGGCAACGCCAGGTTGATCCGTCGGGGTCGCGCCGGCACCCTCCCGCCGGTGGAAATCAGCGCCGTGAAGAGCCAGAAAAGGGCCCCGGCATCCAAGACGTCGAAGAGGAAGATGTCCTGCACCAGGTAGCCCACCCAGGCCGAGGTCAACGCCGCCATGAGAGGATAGGCCGGGTGGTGGAGGCGACGGCGGAGCCAGCTCCAGGCCAGGCGCGCCAGGGCAACCAGCAGCCAGAGGTAGGCCGCCAGCCCCGGCAGCCCGCTGCTCACGGCTACCTCCAACAGCTGATTGTGAGGCTTGTCGGGGAAGAGGCCCTCGTTCCCGGCCAGCGTGACCCAGGCCGGACTGACGTATCGGGTGGCGACGGCCACGTAGCTGTTGGGTCCACTGCCCAGGAGCGGGGAGTCCTCTATCAGGGGCAGCGCCGCTTGCCAGAGCAGCAGGCGAGCCAGGGCGCTTCGGTCGGTGGTCGGGGCGGCCAGGGAAGCCAGGGCCTTGGCCAAGGTTTGGTCCTGATGCGGCGCCGGCGGTGGCCCGGAAGAGGGGACCAGCCCCTGCAGGGGCGAGCGCCACCCCAAGTCCACCGGGGCCACCAGCAGCGTCCCCAGCAGCACAGCCAGGGCCACCCAGGGGGTCAGGGCCTTCAACCGGCTCCTCAAGAAGAAGAGCAGCACCAGGGCACCCGCGGCCGAGCCTATCCAGGCTCCCCTGGTGTGCGAAAGAGCCAGGGCCGAAGCGAGCAGCGCCAGGACCACGGCTGCCAGGAACCGTTGCCAGCGCGGCCCGCCCGAGAGAAGCCACACCACCGGCAGGGGCCAGGCCAGCGCCAGATAGGCCCCCAGGAAGTCGGGGTTGCCCAGAGTGGAGGATGCCCGTGTCCCGAGCCAGGGGCTGTTCGAGAAGCTGGGGTCCCAATTGTATGACTGCAAGATGCCCATGATCGCCACAGGCACCGCGCCGGCCAGGGTCCAGGCGATGGCTCTCCGCAGGTGAAGGCGAGTCCGGAGCAGTTGCACCGCCAGGAAGTACAGGGTAGCGTAGGTCGCCAGGGTCACCAGGCCGTCGCCCCGGTAGCTCTGGCCGAACCAACTGTTGCGCGGCGCCACCGAGAAGAGGGTGGCCAGCAGGCTCACGGCCAGGTAGGCGGACAGGGGCAGGAAGAGCGGGTTACGGTAAAGGCGAAGCCGCCCCCGAAGCAGGGAGGCCAGACCCCAGGATACCAGCGCCAGTACCGTCAATCCCCTCAGGACCAGCAGCTTGGGGGCCACGAACGTCTGGAAGCTCAGGGGCCAGAAGGTCAGGGGAAGTAGGAACAGGGTTCCGAACAGAGAGGCTTCCGCCGCTCGGGTAGCGATACGGGCCAGTCGTAGGGCCGTCATTGGGTCGGTTCCTGGGAGAGAATCCCGTGGTGTCGAGCGAAGGCCACCGCCTCGCTGCGGCTGCGGGCCTGGAGCTTCGACAGTATGTTGTGAATGTGGCGCTTGGCCGTTCCTGGTGCCAGACAAAGGCGATCGGCGATCGTCCGGTTGTCTGCCCCCTCGGCCACCAGTCTCAGCACCTCCCTCTCCCGGGAGGTGAGATCCTCGGTCGGCTTTGGAGCCGGCACCAGCGGCGCCTGTCGGGAAAACTCCGCCAGGATCTTCTTGGCCATCAGCGGCGAGAGAGGCGCCTCCCCCCGGGTTACCGCCAACAGCATCTCGCGCAGCACCTCGGGCCTAAGATCCTTCAGCAGGTAGCCGTCGGCACCCGCCTTGATGGCGTCGAAGAGGTGCTCGTCTTGCTCGGAGATAGTTAGCATGATCAGCCTCACCTCAGGCGACCGGCGCCGGAGGCGTCTGGCGGCTTCAATCCCGTTCATGGTGGGCATGTTAACGTCCATCAGAATGATGTCCGGGCGCAGAGCAGCCGCCTGGGCGATAGCCTCCGACCCGTCGGAGGCTTCACCCACTACCTGCACCTCCAGCCAATCGGAGAGAATACTGCGTAACCCCTTGCGGAACAGCACTTGGTCGTCCACCAGCAGCACCCGCAGGGGACGGGCTTTCATGGCCATTCTCTTCTCCCGCGCTCCCTCATCGGCTGCCTCCCTCCAGGCGGGAGACCCGCTGGCGGCCGCCTGTTCTCCAGCTGTCCTCCAGCGGCAGCCGCAGCTCCATCCGGGCCCCCTGGCCCGGTGCGCTGTGCACCGTCAGTTCGCCGCCTATCATCCTGGCCCTCTCCCGCATGGTCTGCAGACCAAAGTGGCAGCCACCGCAACTGCCGCACTTTGCCTCGTCGAAGTGGCAGCCGTTGCATTCTATACACCTCTCGGCGTCGAAGCCTCGGCCGTCGTCCTGCACCGCGATCTCGGCACGGCTGCCGTCCGACTTCAACTCGACCCAGGCGTGCTGAGCCGCGGCGTGCTTGCGGACGTTGGAGAGCGCCTCTTGGACAATGCGAACGACGTGGATTTCCACGGAGGTCGGCAGGTTGGAGGGCCAGCCCTCGCCGATCACCACGCGGGTATCAAGGCCACTCTGCTCGCTGAAGCGTTGGACGTACTCCCGCAGGGCGCCCACCAGGCCCGGGCCGCCGTAAGCGCTTACCCGGAGCCCCAGGATCGCCTCGCGGGCATCCTGGTAGGATTCCTGGGCGAGCTCCTCCATCTCCAGCAAGTCCGAGCGGGCTCGGGCCGTTGTCTCGCCGTTCGCCCGCTCCAGGCGGCTTTGAGCGGCGCGAGCCAGCATCGACAGACAGCCCAGGGCCTGGGCCAGGCCGTCGTGGATCTCCCTGCCGATTCTCTCTCGTTCCTGCAGCACGGCGACCTCTTGGGCTTTGTCGTAGAGGCAGCAGTTCTCGATGGCAATAGAAGTACACACCGCCAACTGCTCCAGCATCCACAAGCTGTCCTCCTCGAAGCGGCGGTCGCCCCGGTTAGCCACATAGAGTGCCCCGTGGATCCTGCCTCCTGCCTTTAGCGGTACCACCAGGTGGGCTCGAAGCTCCTCTGCGGAGACCACGGTGTCCACCTCTGGTACATGTTGAAACTCAGGATTCATCAGGTAGTCGTCGATGGCCAGTGCTACTCCCGTCTCCACTACCTGGCCGGCTAGACCTTGACCGGGCCTCAGCCGCAGGCGGCTGAACTCTTCCGTTCTCGTCCCACTGACGGATTGCATCGAGATGGTGTTGTGCTCCGGGTCCAGGAGCGCGACGGCGGCCAGGTCGGCTGCCAGAAACCGTCGGGCTTTCTCCACCACCGAACTGAGAATGGTTTGTAGGTCCAAGAAGGCCGAGATCTCGGTGCCGATCTGATAGAGCGCCTCGGCCTCCCGCTTCTTCCGCTCCAGTTGAGAGGTCCGGTCCAACACCCTCGCCTCGAGGGTCTCGTTCCACACCCGCAGCTGCTCCTCGGCCTGTCGATGTGCCTCCAGCAGTTGCTGCTGCGCCAGGTGTCGCTCCCGGGTGGCGTTCTCCAGCCGGCGGTCCCGCTCCTCGTCGTAGGCTCGCAGTATCCGCACTATGAAGTAGGCCAGGACCAGCGCCAGGAGGGTGCGAAAGATCTGCACCGGCAGGCCCGTCGCGGCCTGGAAGGAGCCGTAGTTCAGCAAGCTGGCCGGCAGCAGGGGAGCTCGGGGGGTCACCAGCCCCGTGGCGAGGGCGTACAGGGCGAAGCCAACCCCGGCCCAGAAGCAGTTCCTGGCCGTTTGGGGCATCTTGAGCTCGCGGAAGATCTTCCGGTGCCGCTGCAACCCCCAGACCACCACTATGCCTCCAGGGAGACCCAGCAGGTAGCGGGCAAGGCTGTTGGCGCTGGCGACCCATTCCGCCGCCGGTAGGCCAGCCGATGCGGCAAGGGCAGCGGTGCCCACCCAGAGGCCAAAGAGCAGGAGGGCGGCCCAGTGCCAACGGATCCGGTGCGGGTTCAGGCTGGTGACCAGGTCGATGCCGAACCAGAGGAGAAAGAAGTAGGAGCCGCTCAAAAGCAGCAGTTGTGCTATCTCCACTGGAGGATCGTTGCCATGGATCAACTCCCCCGTGGGAGCGATCAGCAGAATGTGGGTCCACTCCATGAGGCCGTGGAGGAAGGCAAAGGCGGCCAGAGCCGGCAGGGCTCGAGTCAGTGGAAGATCTGAGTCGCTCTTCCATTCCAGTACCACCGCTACGCCCATGGTGAAGAAGGCGAGGCCGTAGGTGAGGAAGATGAGCAGCAGGTTATGGTGAAGGCCCAGAAACGGACTCAACGCCACCTCAGGACGTGCATTTGGAGCAGCCAGCACTCCGCCCGTGGATCTCGTGCCTGGATCAGCTATGTCAATCTCCCACAAGTGTATCCACTATTGCATCCTCTGGCAAGGTGATCAGACCGGCAGCCAGGGGCGATCTGGGCGCCGCTCGGGCCGATCTCAGCTTGCCGGGGGGCCCCGCCGGCCGACCGATACGATTGGAGTTGGGTGGTCGGAGGCTGGAGCAAGAGGGGAAGTCTACCTCTTCACCGATGCCGAAGGCCGGCTGCTGGTAGCGCTTTACCGGTGATCTGTGAGCTGATCGGCACCAGGGGCCCCGACGACGTCGGGGCCCCTGCAAAGTGGGGAAAACGGTTCGGGATCGCCCGGGGGTCGATCCGCGACAAGAGATTAGTACTCCATGCCGCCCATGCCGCCCGGAGGCATGGCCGGACCCTTCTCCTTCTCAGGGATGTCGGTGACCAGAGACTCGGTGGTCAGGATCATCGAGGCGATGGAGGCCGCGTTCTCCAGGGCAGCGCGGGTCACCTTCAGCGGGTCGATGATGCCCCTTTCCGCCATGGGAGCGTACTCGTTCTTCAGGGCGTCGTAGCCTATCCCCCGGGGCGAGTTCTTGACCCGCTCCACCACCACCGACCCCTCGCGGCCGGCGTTGATGGCGATCCGCCGCAGCGGCTCCTCCAGGGCCCGGCGCAGGATGCCGACGCCGGTCTCGGAGTCGCCCTGGCCCTTCAGCTCCTCAGCGACCTTGTCCAGCCCGGAGATGGCGTTGACCAGGGCCACGCCGCCGCCCGGGACGATGCCCTCCTCGACGGCCGCTCGGGTCGCCGACAGGGCGTCCTCGACCCGGTGCTTCTTCTCCTTCAGCTCGACCTCGGTGGCGGCACCCACCTTGATCACGGCCACGCCGCCGGCCAGCTTGGCCAGCCGCTCCTGCAGCTTCTCGCGGTCGTAGTCCGACGTGGTCTCGTCGATCTGTGCCCTGATCTGCTTGATGCGGGCCTGGATGGCCTTCTCGTCGCCGTGGCCCTCGATGATGGTGGTGTTGTCCTTGTTGGACACCACCCGCCGCGCCCGACCCAGATCCTGGACCGTGGTGGCATCCAACCTGCGGCCGATCTCCTCGGAGATCACCTTGCCGCCGGTCAGGGTGGCGATATCCTCCAGCATCGCCTTGCGACGATCGCCGAAGCCCGGGGCCTTGACGGCCAGAACGTTGATGGTGCCCCGCAGCTTGTTCACCACCATGGTGGCCAGGGCCTCGCCCTCAACGTCCTCGGCCACGATCAGCAGGTTCTTGCTGACCTGGAGGAACTTCTCCAGCACCGGCAGGATGTCGGCGATGGCGGAGATCTTCTTGTCGGTGATCAGGATGAAGGGATCGTCCAGGACCGATTCCATCCGATCGGGATTGGAGATGAAGTAGGGGGAGATGTAGCCTCGGTCGAACTGCATCCCCTCGGTGTACTCGGTCTCGAAGCGGAGACCCTTGGACTCCTCGACGGTGATGACGCCGTCCTTGCCGACCTTGTCCATCACCTCGGCGATCAGGTTGCCGATCTCCTCGTCGGCGGCGGAGATGGCGGCCACCTGGGCGATGTCCTCTCGACCCTTGACCGGGGTGGACATGGCCTTCAGCTCTTCCACTACCGCGGCGACGCTCTTATCGATCCCTCGCTTGATCAGCATCGGGTTGGCGCCCGCGGTCACGTTCTTCAGCCCTTCGGCCACGATGGCCTGGGCCAGAACGGTGGCGGTGGTGGTCCCGTCGCCGGCCACGTCGTTGGTCTTGGTGGCTGCTTCCTTGGCCATCTGGGCGCCCATGTTCTCGAAGGGATCCGCGAGCTCGATCTCCTTGGCGATGGTCACGCCGTCGTTGGTGATGGTGGGGGCCCCGAACTTCTTGTCCAGAACGACGTTGCGTCCCTTGGGGCCGAGGGTAATCTTGACGGCGTCGGCCAGGGCGTCCACGCCCCGCTTAAGGGCGTACCTGGCTTCCTCGTCAAACTTCAGTTGCTTTGCCATGTACTATTCCTCCTGAAGGACAAGAGCCTTCGTCACTACTAGATGGAGCCCACGGGGAGCGGGCTCGAAAGGGCATTACTCGGTCACTACCGCCAGGATGTCCTTCTCGCTCAGGATCAACAGCTCCTCGTCGCCGCGCTTGAACTCGGTGCCCGCATACTTGGCGAAGAGGACCTTGTCGCCCTCCTTCAGCTCCATAGCGGCCCTCTGGCCGTTGTCCAGCAGGCGGCCAGGCCCCGCCGCCAGCACGCTGCCCTCCTGGGGCTTCTCCTTGGCGGTGTCGGGCAGGACGATGCCGCTCTTGGTTACCTCCTCTCGAGACGAGGGCTTGACCACCACCCGGTCACCAAGGGGCTTGAGTCCGATAGCCATCTCTTCAGACCTCCTTACTCTCAAGAATTGCCTTCATGGCTGAGGTTCGTTCGTGGGATCCATTTTAGCACTCAACGGGGTAGAGTGCTAACGGCTAAGTGGTATATTAGCGAACACGCCGCCGACCCGCAACCGCACAACTGGCACTAGGATGCGACGGAATGGGATAGACACGGCAGGAGCTGTCTCAATCTCGATAGAGCTCCAGAGAGCTCGATGAATCTGCGAATTGCGCCCCTATAGATCCAATGTGGGGATTCCTTGCGTTCGTATGCCGCAAGTCTTGTACCCGAAAAGAGGTCGGTGGTAGCAATCTTGGGGGTCAAGTGCTAGTGAATTGCCCGGGGTGGAGGGGGTTCGGGGGCGAGGCCCCATGGCGGGTTTTGGGGTGTCCCCAAATGAGTGTTATTCCCAACCTGTCTATGCCAGAGGCAGGTTGGGAGACACGTCCATCTCCAGACCGTCCCGCTGGCCGGCCCGGAAGTGGTAGTAGCCGGCGCTGGCTATCATGGCAGCGTTGTCGGTGCAGAGGTAGATGGGCGGGATGTGCACCGGAACGGTCACTCGCTCCTTCACCCTCTGGCGAAGCGCCAGGTTAGCGGCCACCCCTCCGCAGACCGCCACCTGGGAGGCCTCGAACTGTCGGGCGGCCTTGGCCACCTTGGCGGACAGCACGTCCACCACCGCCTCCTGGAAGCCGGCCGCCAGCTCCGCCACGGGCAGCGGCGGCTCCAGCCCCCGGACGGTGCGAAGCAGAGCGGTCTTCAGACCGCTGAAGCTGAAGTCGTAGCTGTCTCCAAGCCACGCCCGAGGAAAGTGGAAGGCGTCGGGGTCGCCGCCCTCGGCCGCCCGCTGGATGGCAGGTCCGCCGGGGTACCCCACCCCCAGGATCCTGGCCACCTTGTCGAAGGCCTCGCCGGCGGCGTCGTCCAGGGTGCTGCCCAGCCGCCGGTACACCCCGTGGTCCGTCATCAGGAAGAGATCGGTGTGGCCCCCGGAGACGATGAGGCAGAGAAGGGGAAAGGAGGGCTCCGGGGAGGGTCCCTCGGTGATGATCCAGTTGGAGTAGATGTGCCCCTCCAGGTGGTTCACGCCCACCAGGGGTATCCCCTTGGCCATGGAGATCGCTTTAGCCGCGTTCACCCCCACCAGGAGCGACCCGGCCAGCCCCGGGCCTCGGGTGACGGCGATGGCGGCGATCCTGGACCAATCGACCCGGGCCCCCTCCATCGCCTCCTCGACGGTGGGCATGATCGCCCGCAGGTGGGCCCGGGAGGCGACCTCGGGCATCACCCCGCCGTACTTGCGGTGGAGGTCGATCTGGGAGGCCACCACGTTAGATTCCAGACGGCGGCCATCGGCCACTACCGATGCCGCCGTTTCATCGCAGGAGGACTCTATCCCCAGGATACGCATTCTTCGTCACTTGATAGGTGCGGTCTGTAGAGACGCGACGTGTCGCGTCTCTACGATCTCCCCTACTGCATCGGCGGTAGGGCGAAGCTGAACAGCGATTTGTGTGCCAGTAGATATATCTTTCGGGCCCCCTCGTCCACGAAGAGATCCCGCAGATCCTTGAAGGAGACGTTCTTGCCGTCGGCCTTGAACTGCCTCTGCAGCTTGCCCTCGGGCGAGAACTGGATGATCCTCTCGCCGGCCGTGTCCAGCAGGTAGAGGGAGCGGGTATTGGCGCTGGCGAACAGCGCCTTGGGTCCCTTGATCGAACCGTCGGGCAGCTCACCCGCGAAGTCCAGGGGCCGGCCCTCCCGATTGAATCGCTTGACGGTACCGGCGGCCTCGAGAACGTACAGGTTGCCGTCCAGGGCGATATCCACCGCCTTGGAGAGGTCCACCTTGGCGCGGGAGTCGATGATGGTGTAGGGCTCGCTTTCGTAACCGTTCTTGGTGGGGGGGTAGTAGAAGACCCCCTTCAGCTTCGTATCCAGCAGGTAGAGGCCACCGGCGAAGCCGCTGATGGCCTGGATGCTGCCCCACTTCTGGCTCTCCGAGACCTCGATGCGGGAGAGCCCCGACTTGGGATCGTACGCCACGAGGGAGCGACCGCTCTCCAGCCCGAACAGGGCCGGAGAGCTTCTCAACTGCCCCGCGGGCATCCAGGTCAGGGCCAGCAGGTCGCCGATGGTGCCCCCGTCCAGCTTGTCCCCTCGCTTCACCAACACCTGGTGCTTGCCGGGCTCCTCCACGCCGTTGCCGTCGGCCGTCAGGTTGTACTGGTACAGCCGATCCAACCCCTCGTCCAGGACGTAGAGGCTGTTGCCGTCCACCACCATCTGGGTGGGGTCGCCCTTGTCGTTGACGATTGGAGCGTAATCCACCAGGGTGTTCACCTGGGTGACCCTGACGATCTTGTCGATCTTGTCCATGTCGGCCAGCACTGAGGTCGCCTGGGTGCGAACCGAGTCATCTTCCTTGGCCCGCAGCGACCGGTCGAACAGGTCGTAGGACTGGGCCAGGAGGGTCCTGGCAGCAGCAGGATCGGTGGCGGAAGCGGCCTCGGTTCGCTTCTCCTGGGCCTGCCCGGCCAGCGCCACCGGATCGCCCAACTGCCAGGATCGGAAGCTGTTGATCCCCGCCGTGCCTGCCAGCACGAGGATGGCCGCCAGCACTCCCATCAGGATCAGCTTGACCAGCCAGGAGGGGGGACCCTGCCGATCGGTCCAGTTCTGCGGCCCCTGCCTCCTCAACCGAACCGAGGTCCGGCCTACGGCCTCCAGGGGAGGGCCGGGCGGGTAGAGGGACGCCGCCTTCTTGCGCTTCGGCCTCAGACGCTCCCAAAGAGATGGGCGGGGCGGCGCAGCAGGCTTCTCTCGCTCCCGAGCTACCTTTGCCGCCGTCCGGCCGTTTCCAGAGGGAGTCCTGGCCGGGGGCCGTTCCGCCACCGTGGAGAGCTCCGACATCTCCACCAGGGCCGGGCGGCTCTCCTCCTGCTTTTCGCTGCTGCGATGCCGGCCCGGCAGCTCCGACATTCGGATGACGATCAGGGA
This sequence comes from Chloroflexota bacterium, assembly GCA_021845945.1. The sequence goes on along the minus strand of JAJZRD010000002.1, from coordinate 41,185 downwards.
GGTGGTGGGGCGCCGGGCGTGGGCCAGATAGCAGCCGTATAGCTCTGAAGCCGCCATGTCCGGATCCACGTGCTTGGCCGCGTCCAGGATGTATCGGTCGGGGACCAGCTTCCAGTAGGCGCCGGAGGCGAGCACCACCAGGTCGCCCTCCTCCAGCGGGCTGTAGGCGAAGTTGACGTGAGGATCCAGGCCCGCGCCCAGGGAATCCGAGGCCCGGTTGGTTCCGTTGCTGCTGACGTCCGGGATCACGCTGTAGGTGCTGAAGACCCGCTTTACCATGCCGTCGTGGAGGACGAAGGCGTTGGCGGGCGCCACCTGGGCGACGTAAACGTCCGACTCCCGGATCACGGCGCAGGAGAGGCCGGCCCGCAGTTGGCGGTCCGGCGTGGCCCTGGAGTTCTCGCTGCGCAGGACGTCGTTGGCCGCCACCAGGGCCTGTCGGAGGCCGCCGGTGACCGTGCGGGAGGGATCGCGGAAATACTCGTCTTCAATCACCTCTATCAGCCGCCGGCAGGCGGCCTCGGCGCCGGTCAGGCTAGGCTCCACGATGGTGAAGAGCTGTCCGCGGCGTCGCTTGAAGAAGGAGAGGACAGGAGCGGTGGCGACCCCAACCAGGTCAGAACTGTCCTGGCGTTCCCCCGAGAGCACGTGCAACTCGGAGAACATGACGCCACCTGCCATAGGAATCCTCCCAACTAGGCGGTCGAGCTGACAGAGTCAGAGTGGGGAACAGGGATGTCTCAGGAGCTTTCGGTGCAGTATAGCAAAACGGTGAAGCCGGGTAAATCGGACTCGGCCAAGGCAACCGGGACGGGAGGATGGGAGATCAATTGCTCCATCTCCCCGGGGGAGGGGGTCGGGATGAGGGCGGTGATAGCGTCGATCCGTGGGGATCCCAAGAGCCGGCGGTACTGCTCGCGGACCCTGCCGCTTCGAGAATTGGTCGATTGGTCTGGCCACTTGACAACCAGGGTACCATGTGGTTATTCTGCATGCGGCTTCTCTTAGTTCACCGCAACTTGGGAGGATGGAATGGTCCTGAAGCCGATTACCCCGCAGAAGGTCTATCTCCAGGCGATGAACCAGATCCGTGCCCTGATCGAAGAAGGGCACTACAAACCGGGCGATCGGTTGCCCGCCGAGAGGCTGCTCTCGGAACAGCTGGCCATCAGCCGCCCCTCCGTGCGGGAGGCCCTCAGCGCCCTTCAGGCCCTAGGCCTCATCAGGATCAAGGCGGGTGGTGGGGCCTTCGTGGCCCAGCCCCACGACGGGTTCGCGGAGCTGCTCCTGTCCAAGGAGGACAGCCCCTTGGAGATTCTCGAGGCCCGGCTCGCCATTGAGCCAAGCCTTGCCGAGCTGTCGGCCCGAAAGCGGACCGACGGGGATCTCAAGAGCATCAAGGCCATCCTGGACGACATGGCTGCGGAGCTGGTGGCTGGGCGCCACCCGGTAGACGGCGACCGGGCCTTCCACCTGGCCATTGCCAAGGCCGCTCACAACGACATCCTCTATGTTTCCATGTCCCCCATCGTCGAGAGAATGAGCGGACCCATCTGGTATGAGGTCAAGAAGAAGGGGCTGAGCGGAGCAGGTCTGCCCTTCAAATACCATGAGCAGCACGTCAGGCTTTACGATGCCATCGAGAAAGGAGATGCACGGAGGGCCAAGGCGGTAATGCGTGCGCACGTTGAGGGCATCACCCTAGATCTCTTCCAGGAGGTGGGACAGCAATAAAGGCTAAGAGCAACTGTTAGCGGCGCCGGGTCCACTCTCGAGAGCTGGGGCAGGATATGATAGATGCTTGAACAGATGCTCAACGGTTTCCAGGTTACCCTTCAATGGCAGAACCTGATCGCTCTCTTCCTCGGATCGCTGGTGGGCTATGCGGTGGGAGCGCTGCCGGGGTTGAACCCCTCCATGACGATCGCCCTGATGCTGCCCTTTACCTTCACCCTCTCTCCGCTCACCAGTCTGATCTTCCTCACCTCCCTGTACGGGGCGGCAGAGTACGGAGGCGGGATAACCTCCATTACCCTGAACGTTCCGGGAGAGGCGGGAGCCGCGCCGACCTGCTTCGACGGTTACCCGTTGGCTCAGAAGGGCCAGCCTGCCAAAGCCCTGGGGATCTCCATCATCGCCTCCGGAATCGCCGGGTTGGTGACCACCGTCGCCCTTATCGTGGTGGCCGTGCCCCTGGCTAGCGTGGCCCTCAGTTTCGGCCCGCCTGAGTACTTTGCCCTGGCAGTCTTCGGCCTGACGGTGGTGGCGAGCCTTGCGGGCAGGTCGGTGGTCAAGGGGTTGATGACGGTCACCTTCGGTCTGCTCGTCACTTCCATCGGCATTGATCCCATCACGGGTACCCCGCGTTACACCTTCACCATGCAGTTCTTCGAGGGGATCCCTTTCATCGCCGGTCTGGTTGGCCTCTTTGCCATCTCCGAGGTGCTGATGACCATGGAGGAGATCTGGGAGAAGGACCTGTCCGCGATGAAGGTATCCGGGGCTCTTCCAACCCTCAAGGAGACCTTGGGGACCTGGGGAGCCATCGTGCGTGGAAGCATCATCGGCTTCGTAATCGGCCTGTTCCCCGGCTCGGGTAAGGCCGTCGCCTCCTTCATTGCCTACAACGAGGAGCGGCGAGCCTCCAAGCATCCTGAGCTGTTTGGCACCGGCGTTTTGGAGGGGGTGGCGGCCCCGGAGGCCGCCAACAACGCCGTGGTTAGCGGCGCCCTGGTCCCACTGCTGACCCTGGGCATACCCGGTTCGGCTGCCACCGCCATCATGATCGGCGCTCTCACCATCCAGGGATTGCAGCCTGGCCCCATGCTGTTCGTGAAGCAGGCTCCTCTGGTGTACGGGCTCTTCGCCAGCCTGATGATCGGCAACATCATGATGACCATTATCGGGTTGGCCGGCACGCAGCTCTGGACTCAGGTGGTCGCCGTTCCCAAGGCGATAATGATGCCGATCGTGCTCGCCGTCTGCTTGCTGGCGGCCTATGCGGAATCAGGTGAGATGTTCCAGGTGTGGGTGGCCATGTTCTTCGGCGTACTCGGCTACCTGCTTCGCAAGTTCGGCTTCCCTGTTGCTCCTATCGTGCTGGCAATGGTGCTCGGACCAACGATGGAGACCAACTTCCGGCGTTCCTTGATCGTGTCCGACGAAGGCCTCGCCATCTTCTTCAGCCGGCCGATCAGCGCGGTGGTGCTTGGGCTAACCCTGGCTTCTCTGGCCTACCAGGTCCATCGCGAGGTCAAGGCCTGGCGACAGATGGCAGCCCGCACTGTCGAGCTTGGCCAGGAGGTGGCCGACCCCATGGAGGGTCGGCTGTGACAGCTAGTCTACTGGGAACCCAATTCTCCAAAACGGAAAGGGAAAGGAAGGACATCATGCGCAAGCGGTCTATGGTTGCTTGGATAGTGGTTCTCCTGCTGGCTTTTGGCGCAGCCGCCTGCTCTGGTTCACCGGCACCGGCAGCCTCCACCGGATCCTCCAGCCCCCAGTCGAGTCAGAAGTCCGAGCCCACCCAGGCCGCGCCGGCCGTGTCCAAAGGCGCACTCGCGAAGGAAGCAGCCGGCAAGGGCTATCCCTCCAAGCCCATCGAGCTTCTGAACGCCTCCAGCGCCGGGTCGCCGGCCGACGTGATGGCCCGCGAGTTGGGCAAGAACGCCGAGAAGTTCTTGGGCCAACCGATCGTTGTCACCACCAAGACCGGCGGTAGCGGCGGGGTTCAGTTCGCGGCGATGAAGGCTGCTCCCGCCGACGGTTACACCATCGGTGCCACCACGGCAGCCATCACCGGCGTTCTCAACACCGACCTGAAGGGCCAGTTCAGCCTGGACGACTTTCAATTCATTATCCGAACCCAGCAGGATCCCTTCATCCTGATCACCAAGACGGGCCGGTTCAAGGACGTCAAGGAGATGATTCAGTACGCCAAGGACAACCCCGGCAAACTGACCATCGGTGGCAATGGGACCGCTTCCGGGCAGCATCTGACGGCCCTGCTCTTCGCCAAGCTGGCGGGGTTCACCTTCAAGTGGGTGCCTTACGATGGCGGCTCCCAGTCGGTCACCGCGGGTCTCGGCGGGCACGTGGATGCGGTCAGCACCGCGCCCGCGAGCATCTACTCCTTTGTGGAAGCCGGCCAGGCCACCCCTCTGGTGCATACCGGTGCCACTCGGCTGCCGGCCCTGAAGGACACCCCAACCTTCAAGGAGTTGGGCTACGGCGTGACCCTGACCCAGTGGCGGGGCATCTTCGCCAAGAAGGGTATCTCCAAGGAGGTGCTGGACACCCTGCACACCGACTTCAAGAAGGCCATGGACGAGCCGGGCTGGCTGGAATACATGAAGAACACCAACCAGATGAACGGTTACATGGGGCCCGAGGAGTTCACGGCTTCCGTCCAGAAGGAGTTCAAGGACACCACTGAGCTGCTGAAGGAGATCGGGCTTACCAAGAAGTAGCCGCGGTAGGTCTCAGCATCCCTTGCCTGCCATTCTGAGCGCAAGCGAAGGATCCTATGTCCTGCTCATGAAGATGCTTCGCTTCGCTCAGCTTGGCGGCCGGAAACCCCTAAGAAAGGTCCTGGTGCAGGCCCCAACCCGGCACTGGAAGGGCAACTTCTATGAAGATAGGCGAACTGCTGGTCGGAGCCGTATTCTTGTCCACGGCGGTGGTGGCCTTTGTCCTCGCGGGGAGTTTCCAGTCCGCAGCCAATGCGGCGGACCCCGGACCGGCCATGTACCCGCGGCTCATGGCGACGCTGATGGGGCTCTGCGCTCTCGCCGTCATGGTGCGAGCGCTCAGGAGCCCGTACAAACCTGTCGAGGGCGGGAGGTGGCAGTTGGCCCTCGTCTCCTTGGTCATCGCCGCCGCGTACCTGTTGCTGTTCGAGCCGCTGGGCTACATCGTCAGCACGGCGGCGCTGATACTGGTGATGCTGCTGCTGGGCGGCGTCCGGAATCTGATCCAACTGACGGCCGTGCCGGTGGTCTACGTCGCCTCGACCTATTTCCTGTTTAGCAGCGTGCTGATGCTGAAGCTGCCGTAGAACGGCGATCTGCTTCACACAAGGCAACACGATTCCCGGAACGGCAATCGTGTGACCATTCTTTGCTGGGAGCAAGACAGTGTACCGAGTGACCTATATACCTGGGGACGGGATCGGTCCCGAGGTGGTGGCGGCGGCGATCCAGGTCGTCAACGCTACCGGAGTCGAGATCGAGTGGGAGGAAGCCCCCGGCGGCCAGGTGGCGATCCCGGAGCACGGTAGCCCCGTTCCGGCGGTCACCCTGGAGTCCATCCGGCGCAACCGGGTGGCGTTGAAGGGGCCTCTAACCAACGTTGTGGGCAAGGGTTTCCCGAGTCCCAACATGACCCTGCGCAAGGAGCTGGACCTCTACGCGAACCTGCGGTTGGCCAAGCTGTATCCCGGCGTCAGGTCCCGCTTCGAACAGGTGGACCTGGTGGCGATCCGGGAGAGCATGGAGGACACCTTCCAGGGGGTTGAACAGAAGGTGGGCGAGGACGCGGCAGTGGCGCTGAAGTTCATCACCCGCCGGGGGGCGGAGAGAGCATCCCGCTTCGCCTTCGAGTATGCTCGACAAGAGGGGCGTAAGAAGGTCACCGTCCTTCACAAAGCAAACATCCTGAAGCTTACCGATGGCCTCTTCCTCCGGACCGCCCAGCAGGTGGCCCAGGATTACCCGGAGGTGGAGTTTGAAGAGCGCATGGTCGACAACATGTGCATGCAACTGGTCTTGAAGCCCGAGCAGTACGATGTACTGCTGATGCCCAACGTGTACGGGGATCTTGTGATGGACCTGGCTGCGGCCCTGGCCGGTGGGTTGGGGATGGGCCCAGGTGGGAACTTCGGCGATGGCGCCGCGGTGTTCGAGTCCGTCCACGGTAGTGTGCCCAAGTATGCAGGGCTGGACAAGGTTAACCCCGGTGCCATGATCCTCACCGGCGCTCTCATGCTTCGGCACCTCGGCGAGGTTGATGCCGCGAATAGGATCGAGTCAGCCGTGGCAGCGGTTGTTCGCGATGGCATCCATGTTACTTACGATCTCGGGGGTAGAGCAGGCACCAGGGAGATGGCGGAGGCCATCGTGGTCCGCGTTTGATGACACATATCACTCAAAGGAGTAAGTGGTGAGATTCGCAACCTTCTATGCAGGTCGTGTCAGCAGGTTGGGAGCCAAACTAGACGACAAGATCGTCGATCTGAATATGGCCCTGGCGGGTCGCCTGGCTCGAGACGGTGAGCCAAGACCCTACGCCCTGGCCGACGTCCTCATCCCCTCGGAGATGGTGCTGTTCCTGGAGTCCGGCGATCGGGCCATGAAGGACGCCGCGACCGTGCTGGCCGAGGTGCGGGAGTGGCTCCTCGCCGGGGCCGAGGTAGTGGGGCCGAGGGGTGAACAGGTGGTGTACGCCGAGGCCGAGGTGAAGCTGGGCCCGCCGATCCTGCGGCCGGCCAAGCTGATCTGCGCCGCCCACAACTACCACGACATGCTGGCCGAGACGGGGATTCAGCCCCCTTCGGAGCCTCGCATCTTCGGAAAGTACGCCAATGCCGTGACTGGGCCCTTCGATCCAGTGATCCATCCGCGAATGACCCAGGCCCTGGGCTACGAGGCGGAGTTGGCCTTCGTGGTCGGCAAGCGGTGCAAGCACGTCCCCGAGGCGCAGGCCTACGACGTGATCGCGGGCTACATGGCCTTCAACGACGTGAGCGCCAGCGATCTGACCAAGAAGGACGGCCAGAACCTGCGCGGCAAGTCCTTCGACACCTTTGCCCCCATGGGCCCCTACCTGGTGACCAAGGATGAGGTGCCCGATCCCCACAATCTGGGCGTCAAGTTGACCGTGAACGATCGGGTGCTCCAGAACTCCAACACCAACCAGTTGGTGTACAACATCCCGCAGTTGGTGGCTTTCTGCTCCCAGGTGTTTACGCTGGAGCCTGGAGACGTCGTGGCTACCGGCTGCCCAGGCGGCCTCGCCAAGGACCGCAACCCTCACACCTACATGAAGCCCGGCGACCTGATGATCACCGAGATCGAGGGCGTCGGTACCTTGAAGAACCCTATCACCGCCGAAGAGATATAGTCAGGAAGGCTTGCTAGAGATGAAGCTGTTGAGGTTTTCTGCTAACGGCTCCCCAGCCCGGTATGGGCTTGTGGAGGGGGACACCGTCGTTACCATCGACGGCGATCCGATGGGGGAGTTCAGCCCCAACGGGCAGCAGTTCTCCTTGGGCGATGTGAAGATCCTCCCTCCCTGCACGCCCAGCAAGATAGTGGCGGTGGGCTACAACTACGTGGGCCACGCCGACGAACTGAAGGAGATCCAGCCCTTCGATCCCTTGATTTTCCTGAAGGCTCCCACTGCCCTTGTTGCTCATGGTGAGCCGATAGTCAGGCCTGCCATTACCCAGCGGCTCAGCCACGAGGCTGAACTGGCCGTAATCATCGGAAAGACGGCGAAGAACGTCGAGCCTGAGGATGCCCTCCAGTACGTCTTCGGCTACACCTGTGGCAACGATCTGACGGATAGGGACCTCCAGAAGAAGGAGGTCCAGTATGCCAGGTCAAAGTCCTTCGACAGCTTCTGCCCGCTGGGTCCCTTTGTCGCCCCGGGGCTGGCCCCCAGCGACGTGAAGGTGGAGTCTAGGGTGAACGGTGAGGTCCGCCAGTCCTCCAGCACCAAGCTGTTGATCCACTCGGTGCCGAAGCTGATCAGCTGGATATCCAAGAGCATGACCCTGCTGCCCGGCGATGTCATCCTCACCGGCACACCCCCAGGAGTTGGCCTGTTGGAGCCTGGAGACGTGGTTGAGATTGAAGTGGGGGGTGTGGGTACGCTACGGAATCCCGTTGTTGCGGAGAGGTAGCCAGTAGAGAGACGACCTTCTCTTCGTTCTACCCTGTTCCTCCAGTGTGCTGCTTCCCGGGAAGGCGGGGATAAGCGGAGCCGACTGTAACAACTTCTAGATAGGGCAAGGATGGTCATGACTGGGGTCCTCTTCAGTCATGGCCATCCGTCGTTTGCGGCCCCTAGGACTCAGCACTCTCGGCCGTGGGCAGGCTGAAGGTGAAGGTGGAGCCCTTTCCCTCTACGCTCTCGGCCCAGATCCGGCCGCCGTGGGCCTCCACCAGGTGCTTGGCGATGGCCAGTCCCAGCCCGGTGCCGCCGCCGGATCGTGAGCGATCGGCCTTGTAAAACCTCTCGAAGATGCGGGGAAGGTCCTCCGAAGAGATGCCCACGCCCGTATCGGCAACGGAAATCAGGACCCGATCCCCTTCGTGGCGTGCACCCACGACTATCTCACCGCCCGCCGGGGTGAACTTGACGGCGTTGTGGATCAGGTTCACCAGTAGCTGGCGGATCCTCTCTCGATCCGCCACGGCCCTGGGCAGCGACGGAGGCAGCTGCATCGATAGCTTCAAGCCGGCCCGATCGCCCTGGGCAGCCAGCCGCTCCACCGCTTCCCGCACGATCGGCCCCACCTCCTCGGGCCGGAGGGCCAGGGCTGCCCGCCCGCTCTCGATCCGGGACAGCTCCAGCAGCTCGCTCACCACCTGGGTGAGTCCGTCCAGCTCCACGTGCATCTTGGAGAGGAAGTCTCGGGCCACCTCGGGCTCGTCGAGGGCGCCCTCCTCGAGGGTTTCCACCAGCGCCTTCAGGGAGGCCAGGGGCGTCCGCAGCTCGTGGGAGACGTTGGCGACGAAGTCGCGACGAATGGCCTCCGTTCGCCGGATCTCGGTCAGATCCTGGAGCAGAGCCAGGGCCCCCTCCTGCTTCCCGCGCAGGGGGGTCGCCACGATCCGCAGGAATCTACGGCCGGACCCTACCTCGGCCGTCCCGCTCTGAGGGGTTGCCTGCTGCAGGCACCTCTGGAGGACGGCGCTCAGCTCGTGGTCCCGCAGCGCCTCGACGAAGGATCTCCCCTCCAGGGAGGAGGTAGCCGCCCCCAGCAGCAGGTCGGCCGCCCGATTGGCCTGCACGACCCGCCCCTGGTGGTCCACGATCAGGATCCCATCGGCCATGGTGGCGAGGACGGTTGCCAGGGTGTTCCTCTCCGAGGAGATGGTCTTGATGGTGGATTGGAGTCTGTCCGCCATCAGATCGAAGACCCTGCCCAGCCGCCCCACCTCATCCCGGGAGTAGACCCTAACTCGCCGGTCCAGCTCTCCCTCGGCGACCCGGCCGGCCACGGAGGTCAGCTCCTCCACGGGGCCGGTGACGCTCCGCGCGATGACCAATGCCAGGAGGATGGCCAACACCAGTGCCACCAGCCCTCCCAGCCCTATGGCCCTGACGATCTCGAGCGAAGCCTGGTTGACCTCCGCCAAGGGCAGAGCGACGCGTGCCACCCCCAGCAGCTGGTCGCCGTCGTGGATGGGAACCGCTACGTACAGGGTGTTGTAGCCGACCGTGGCGCTCTGGCGCTGGGATTCGCCGCTGCCGCTCTCCAGGGCCGCCCGCACCTCCGGCCGCTGGCCGTGGTTCTCCATGGTGAGGGGGTCGTGCTCCGAATCCCCCAGCACCACCCCCGTTCGGTCGATGATGGTAACCCGGACCCCGGTCTCTTGGCCGAGCCGCTTGGCCAGGGCATCGATCTCGGCCTCTGGGCGATGGTCGGTCAGGTAGGGGCGCACGGCCACGGCCACCAGCTTCGCCTGACCCTCCACGCCCTGGTGCAGGGTGGCCATGTAGGAGCCTTGGCCAACCTCCACCAGGTAGAGACTCAAGGCGCCTACGCACAGGATCATCAGGGTGGCGTAGGCTATGGCGATGCGGGAACGGAGGCTGGTGGGCATGAACCGTGTAGAGACGCGAGATCTCGCCTCTCTATCCTTTGAATCGATATCCAACGCCCCTCACCGTTTCGATCAGCTCCGGCTTCGAAGGGTTGACCTCCACCTTCTCCCTCAACCATCGCACGTGGACGTCCACCGTTCGGGTGTCGCCGGCGTAGTCGTATCCCCACACCTGCTGCAGCAGCTGATCTCGAGAGAAGGCCTGCCCTCGGTGGCCCATCAGGAAGGCCAGCAGGTCGAACTCCTTGGGCTTCAGATGGAGAGGATTGCCGCCGCGGGTAGCCTGGTGGGAGACGAGGTCGACTTCCAGCTCCCCTTCCCGCAGCGGTTTGCCCGTCGGGCGCTCCTCGTCGGGCTGCACCATCTCCGCCCGTCGCAGCAGCGCCTTCACCCTCGCCATCAACTCTCGCATGCTGAAGGGCTTGGTGAGGTAGTCGTCTGCCCCCAGTTCAAGGCCGAGTACCTTGTCGATCTCCTCGTCCCTGGCAGTCAGCATGAGGATGGGGATCGAGCTTACCTGCCGCAGAGTGCGACACACGTCGAAGCCATCGAGCTTGGGGAGCATGACGTCCAGGAGGACCAGGTCCGGGGATTCCTGCCGGGCTACCCTCAGGGCGGCCTCGCCGTCGGCGGCGGTCCTCACCTCGTAGCCGGCTTTGGAGAGGTTGTACCGAAGGGTATCCAGCAGGATCCGCTCGTCGTCCACCACCAGGATCTTCGCCACTGGATGCTGCACCTCCGATAGGATTATAGCAGCACTCAGTACTTCGACACGTTGGTCTCCTCCATCTGGCCGGTGACCATGAAGACCACCCGCTCGCAGATGTTGGTTACCCGGTCGGCGATCCGCTCCAGGTTGTGGGCGACCCAGAGGAGATAGGTGGCTCGAGTGATGGTGTTGGGATCATCGATCATTATCCGCAGCAGATCCCGATAGACCCGGTCGTACAGGGCGTCCACCTGATCATCCTCGGAGGCCAGCAGCTTCGCTCCCTCGACGTCTCGGGCCACGAAGGCGTCGAGACTCCGTCGCAGCATTTCCCGGGCCTTGTCGGCCATCAGGGGGATATCGACCAGCGGCTTGATCAGTGGCTCTTCCCCCAGCATCAGGTTGATCTTGGCGATCCCCTCCGCGTGGTCCGCCATCCGCTCCAGGTCGGTGATGATGTGCATGGCGGCCGCGATCACCCGCAGGTCGCTGGCCATTGGCTGTTGGGTGGCCAGCAGCAGTAGACACTTCTCCTCGATCTCGAACCGCTTGCGGTTGATCTTCATGTCGTCGGAGATGATCACCTCCGCCTCGTTCCTGTCGCGACGCTTGAGCGCGTCGACGGAGCGGGCGATGGCCTTGTCCACCATGCTGCCCAGGATCAGCACATCGTCCTTCAGCCCTGCCAGTTGGCGGTCGAAAGTGGCTCGGGTGGTGGTCATCGCCTCTTTTCCCTCCCTGTGATGCTTCTCGGTTGATCGCCCTACGTCGAGTCCGGCCACATCGTCAGTGTAGCTCGGTTGGATCTGCCGCATCAATCATTCCCTGATGCCCTATCCGAATCTCCCCGTGATGTAATCCTCGGTTCGCCTGTCTTTCGGGTTGGTGAACAGCCGGTTCGTCTCGCCAAACTCTATCAGCCTCCCCACCCGTTCTTCGCCCGCCAGCATGAAGGCTGTGTGGTCGGATACCCGTGCCGCCTGCTGCATGTTGTGGGTCACGATGACGATGGTGTAGCTCTGCTTCAACTCCTGCATCAGCTCTTCGATCCGAAGGGTGGCCACGGGATCCAGGGCGCTGGCCGGTTCGTCCATCAGCAGCACGTCCGGTTCGACGGCCAGGGCGCGGGCGATGCAGAGCCGCTGCTGCTGGCCACCGGACAGAGCCGTCCCGGGCTGGCTCAGCTTGTCCTTCACTTCGTCCCACAGGGCTGCCTGCCGCAGGCTCTTCTCCACGATGGCAGGCAACTCCCGCCGATTGGCGAGGCCGTTCAGCCGGAGGCCGGCCGCCACGTTGTCGAAGATCGACATGGTGGGGAAGGGATTCGCCTTCTGAAACACCATGCCGATGCGCCGGCGCACCATCACCGGATCGATCCCCGGCGCGTAGATGTCCTCATCGTCCAGCAGCACCCTTCCGGCCACTCGAGCGCCCGGCACTACCTCGTGCATCCGATTGATGCAGCGGATCAGCGTCGACTTGCCGCAGCCGGAGGGACCGATGATGGCCGTTACCCTGTTCGGCTCGACGGAGAGGCTGACCTCCTCGATGGCCAGCTTCTCCCCATACCAGGCGCTCAGATCCTGGATCTCCACCCGCTTGCCAGCCGCTTGCACCCCCTGCAGCTGGGGCTGATTCTCCGAGATCCGGGGTTTGACATCCAACATTCGCCACCTCATTGACTGCGTATTCCGCGGGCGAAGAAACGGGCCACCACGTTGATCGCCAGCACCAGGGCCACCAGGACGAAGGCCCCGGCCCATGCCTGAGCCCTCCAATCGTCGTAGGGGGATAGGGCGTAGGTGAAAACCTGGAGCGGTAGCGCCGCGATAGGGCGATCCAGAGCCGTGGACCAGAAGCGGTTGCCGAAGGCGGTAAAGAGCAGCGGGGCGGTTTCGCCTGCCACCCTGGCGACGGCCAGCATCGCCCCCGTGACTATCCCGCCCATGGCCGTCGGCACCACCACCCTCAGTACCGTTTTCCATTGGGGTATCCCCAGGGCCAGCGAGGCCTCTCTCAGCGACCCTGATACCAGCTTCATCATCTCCTCGGTGGCCCGAGTCACCGTCGGTATCATGATGATGGCCAGGGCAAAGCCACCTGCCAGGGTCGAGAAGCCGCGCATCGGCAGCACCACCATGGTGTAGGCGAAGATCCCGATGGTTATGGAGGGGACACCGGCCAGCACGTCCGTGAGGAAACGGATGGCCGTTCCCAGTCTCCCACCGCCGTACTCGGCCAGGTAGATGCCGGCTCCCAGGCCGATGGGGATCCCGATCAGCGATGCCAGGGCCAGCAGGATCAGGGTGCCCAGGATGGCGTTCCCCATCCCGCCGCCGGGCTCCCCCACCGGCTTGGGCAGCTGGGTGAAGAAGTCCAGGTTCAGGGCGGACCCTCCCTGCACCAGCACCCATCCCAGCACACTGAATAGGAAGGCGATGGCCAGCCCGGTGCTGGCGAGGGTGAGCCCCAGCATGACCCCATTGATGGCCCTGCGCCGAAGATGGCTGGTCCTGGTTACCGTCAAGCCTCTCTCTGACATCATCCCCCTCCTGCCGGCATGCGAGCCGTCCGCCAGACGAGCAGCCTGGCCAGGGCGTTCAGCAGGAGCGTCACTCCGAAGAGGGCGAGGCCGATCTCTATCAGTGCCGATAGGTAGAGGTTGTAGGTGGCCTCGCTGAACTCGTTGGCGATGACGCTGGCCATGGTGTAGGAGGGGGCGAAAAGGGAGGCGGAGATGTCGGGACGGTTGCCGATCACCATGGTCACGGCCATGGTCTCTCCCAGGGCCCGGCCCAGCCCGAGGATCACCGATCCAAGGATGCCGGAGCGGGCATAGGGCATGACCGCTCCCCATATCACTTCCCATGGGGTCGCCCCCAGGGCCAGCATGCCCTCCCGCTGAGTTCTGGGCACTGCCCTCATCACGTCCCGGGAGACAGCGGTGATGGTGGGGAGGATCATGATGGCCAGGATCAGTCCGCCGGCCAGCATCCCTATGCCATAGCTGGGGCCCTGGAAGAGTGGCAGGAAGCCGAGGCTTCGGCTCAGGAGGGGCTCCAGGGCTGAGCGCAGCCAGGGTGCCATGACGAAGACCCCCCAGAGGCCGTATACCACGCTGGGTATCGCCGCCAGCAGCTCCACCAGGAAGGACACCGGGTTGCGCAGCCAGTCTGGGGCCAGCTCCGAGAGGTAGATGGCGGCGCCCAGGCCGATGGGTCCTCCTACGAGCAGGGCGATCGACGAGGAAACCACGGTGCCGAAGATGAAGGGCAGCGCCCCGAACTCCTGGGCCACCGGGTCCCAGGTGGTGCCCCAGAGAAACCCGAGGCCAAACCGTTGGATGGCCGGCATGGAGCCGTCGGCCATCTTGATGACCATCAAGGCCACGAGGGCCAGAATGCCACAGGCCAGGAGAGTCACGACCCCACGAAAGGCTGTGTCTCCCCTGTTGCCCACCCTGGTCTTCAGTCCAAGCTTCTCTACTTGAACTGCGCGAGCCGCGTTTTCAGTCATTGCACCTCTCTTCCCAAGTCGCCTCTCCCCCTGGGAGAGGCCGCCCGAAGGGCGGGTGAGGGCTGAGACGTTGCCAACCAAACAGCCCTCACCCCGACCCTCTCCCAGGGGGAGAGGGGAGTTAAGCCCTCGCCCCTATCCCCGTCACTGTTGGTACAGCGGCTTCCCCTGGGAGGCGATGGACTTGATCTTGGCTTCGTCCCTGGTGACCACCTCTTTCGGCAGTGGTGCATACAGCAGACCCGTGGCGTACTGCTCTCCGTCGTGGATCCCCCACCAGAGGAAGTCCACCAGCGCCTTTCCCTTGGCCGGATCCTGCTGATCCTTGTAGACCAGGATGTAGGTGTAGCCCGCTATGGGGTAGGACTTCTCGCCCGGGGCGTTCACGATCGAAACCCGCAGGTCCTCCGGCATGTTGGACGCGGACCCTGCCGCCGCCGACGTCGTGGACTCCAGGGTCGGCTCCACAAACTGGCCCGCCTGGTTCTTCATGAAGGCGTAGGGTAGCTTGTTCTGGACCGCATAGGCCAGCTCCACGTAGCCGATCGATCCTGGGGTCTGCTTCACCTGGCCCGCGACGCCCTCGTTCCCCTTCGCCCCAAGGCCCACCGGCCAATTGACCGAGGTGCTCTTGCCGACCTTGCTCTTCCATTCGGGGCTCACCGTGCTCAGGTAGTCGGTGAAGATGTTGGTGGTGCCGCTGCCGTCGGACCGGTGCACCACGGCGATGTCCGCATCGGGCAGCTTGACGTTCGGGTTATCGGCGGCGATCCTGGGATCGCTCCACTTCTTGACGCTGCCCAGGAAGATGCCCGACAGGGTGTCAGGAGTGAGCTTCAATCCCTTGTCGACCCCAGCCAGGTTGTAGGTCACTACCACGGCGCCCATCACCGTCGGGATGTGCAGCACCTCGCCGGGCGCTGCCTTGAGCTGCTCGTCGGTCATGGGGGCGTCGCTGGCGCCGAAGTCGACGGTCCGCTGGGACAGCTGCTGGATGCCGGCGCCCGAACCGACCGACTGGTAGTTGATCTGGACGCCCGCCTTCTTGTTGTAGACGTCGAACCACTTGGAGTAGAGGGGGTAGGGGAAGGTGGCTCCAGCCCCGGTCATCTCCTTGGCCGATCCTCCGGTCCCTGCCGCTGATTGCCCGGACTGAGAGGCCGTGTTCGAGGGTGCTGTGACCGGGGCGGCTCCCCCGCTGCACGCCGCGGCTCCGATCAGCATCACGGCGAAGGCTCCGGCCAGCAGGACCCTCCATCCTCTCGTAGAGATCGTCGTTGAAGCCGAAGATGCTCTCGATCCTCTTAGCATGTTTTCCTTTCTGCTCCTTCTTTCCTTTGGAGATCTTTACCTCTTGTCTCGACCATCATGCTATCGGGTGCGCTTTAACGGGCCTTCAACGGTATGTTAACGTCTGGTTAACGATCTCTAGAGGCATCTACGACAACATCCGGCAAGAGACAGGCCAGTGGGGGGGAAGCTTCTCCACCGATGGGGTCTAGCGATCCTGCGATCCTGAAGCCCTTGCATCCCTGACTGTCCTCGTCGTAGCCTATGGGTGCAAGCCCAGGGGGCAGTATGCAGCTGGAGGTGTAGCTATGGCTCAGGAGACCGGACCGAAACCGGAGATCCGTCGGGTGGAGGGTTTCCCGCTGCCTCAACCGGAGTCCACGCCGGTGGGCACCGAGCCGCTCCATCCCTCGGAGATGATCCGGCTGCCCGCCCGGCACAACCCCACCCTGCAGCAGCTTCTGGCCCGCATCAACGCCGACGAAGACCTGCACACCATATGGCGCTGCCAGAACATCAACGCCGTCGATCGGCTGGGGATGAGCGACCACGGCCCGATCCACATGCAGATTGTCGTCAACATCTCCCTCCGGCTGCTCCGCATGCTGATGGCCGGTGGTCTGGTCCCCAGCGTCGTCACGAACCACCAGTTGACCAACGAGGATGCTGAGGTGGTGGTGGTCCTAGCCTCCCTGCTCCACGACGTGGGGATGTCCATAGACCGGGTCAACCACGAAGAGATGGGGCTGTTCATCGCTCATGGGAAGGCGATGGAGCTACTGGATGGGATCTATCTCCCGATCGCCAGAAGGGTGATCGTCTCCGAGGTGCTGCACGCCATATTGAACCACCGCAGTGACGGCCGCCCCCTGACCCTCGAGGCGGGGACGATCCGGCTGGGTGATGCCCTGGACATGGCCAAGGGGCGCAGCCGCATCGCCTTCGAGGCGGGTCACATGAACATCCACTCGGTCTCCGCCGCCGCCATCGACAACCTGGAGATCGAGGAGGGGGAGACCAAGCCGATCCGCATCACGGTGCACATGCTGAACGCGGCCGGCCTCTTCCAGCTGGACGAGCTGCTGAAGAAGAAGCTGAAGAACTCGGGTTTGGAGTCCTACGTGGAGGTGTTCGCCGACGTCCTGGGCGAGGCGGACAAGAGGCTGTTCGAGACCTACCGAATCTGACCTGGGGTGCGGTGGCTTGGCACCGCCCCAAACCAAGGCGGTGCGAAACGTCGTGCACGCCCAGGGTGGGGGCAGCGCGACGGCGAGGGGTTTCTGCGGGAGGGCGAGGCTCCCGCCGAGCCGGCCTCGCGATTGTCCGGTGGCTCGCCAGGAGGCTCGCCCTCCCGGCATTCCCGCCGCGTCAAGCCGCCTCCCAAAGCGGCACCAAGGTGCCGCACTACGAATTCACCCCTCGCTTCCGACGAGGAAGCCGGCGATCAGCACCAGCAGGACGAAGCTGGTGATGGCCAGATAGGGCTTGTCCCGATGGAGGAGGAAGTAGACCACCGTCGATGCCACCCGGATGACCGGTGTGGCGATCAGCACCATCAGCCCGATGCTGATCATGGCGGAAGGGTCCCCGGCTCGCAAGTCGGCCAGCAGACCGGCCGGGCTGCGGAAGGGGGCGGCATACCCCGCCGTCGGGACCGCTGGAAGCCCCTGAGAACGGAACAGGGCGGACCACGCCATCATGGCGATGCCCACCACGACGATTGTGACGCTCACCAGGGATCCGTAGCGCAGAACGTGGCCGACCACCTTCTCCAGTTGAAGGTCGTGGTCCTTTTCCTCCAACACGGGCAACTGTTCCTTGGTTTTCTGGGCTGTGACCCGGCTGCCGCTCTCCAGCGTCGTCGATGACCGGGTCCTTCTTGCGTAAGCCAACGGGTCTGACCTCCCTCTCAAGCCGTGAGCCCCAGGCCCCTGGCGGCCATCTGCACCGAGATGACGACTAGGACCAGGACGAAGAGCAACCGTACCGAATGGCTCTGGACCCGGCCCAGAAGCCGTGCCCCGCCGGAGGCCCCCACCAGGACCCCCAGGGCCACGGGCGCCGCGACCAACGGTACTATGTCTCCGTGGGCGAAGTGAACGGCGGCCCCCGCGGCCGCCGTCACACCGATCATGAAGTTGCTGGTGGCCGTGGATACCTTCATGGGGAGCCTCATGGCTAGGTCCATGGCGGGGACCTTCAGAGTGCCGCTGCCGACGCCCAGCAGGCCCGAAACCACTCCGGCGATCCACATCAACGCCATGGCGGCAGGCACCCCCACCACGCCATATCGCAGGACCCGGCCGTTGGCGCGGTCCAGAAACTGGCCTCTCAGCTTCAGTCGCCGTGACCATCGATCGTTGGCCAAATTGGGCGTATTATCGGCGTTGCGCCGGTGAAACATCGCAACGGCCGAGTAGGCGAGGACCGCCGCGAAGATCAGGTAGAGGATGCTGCCGGTGACGAAGGCCCCCAGCATGGCGCCGCCTACGGCGCCGGTGGTGGTGGCGGTCTCCAGCAGCATGCCCACCCGCAGGTTGGCGATGCTCTCCTTGAGGTGAGAGACGGTGGCGCCGCTGGAGGTCGCTATCACGGAGACGATACTCGCTCCGATGGCGTAGCGGATGTCGACACCAAACAGCAGCGTCAGCGCCGGGATCACGATGATCCCGCCACCGAGTCCCAGCAGCGACCCCAGGACGCCGGCCAGGACGGAGACGGCAAAGGTTGCAAAAAGGAAATGGGTGGGATCCGTCAACCCTCTACCCCTTGGTTTCTCTTGGCTGGCGTTTCGGAGCTGCTCTGCTGCTGGAGCAGCCAATCCACGGCCAGCTCGGCATCCCGGAGGTAGATCTCCCAGCTGAACAGTCCGAGGTCCACCAGGGGGCCGAGATCACGAGCGTCCTGCCGGTACATCTTCTGGGCCACCCGCCGGACGATCTCCTGCCGGCTCAAACCGGAGAGCGATCCCAGCTTCACCTCTTGCATCACCTGCTCCTGCCAGCCCCGCTCCAGATCGCTGGTGCCGGTGAACCATGTGTGGGTCGGCCAGGCGATTCTCATGGCTTCAGTCCTCGAAAACGCGAAGCGAGCCGAGAGGCCAGGGAAACCCGGCTCTGTCGGCTCACTTCGCGGTGGATTTCTCCAGGCTTGGACAACCGGCCCTACGAGCCGAGGGGCTTTGCCCCTCCACCGACATTCTATGGGTCCGGGCAGTATCGATCAAGCAGATATAATTGATATAATCCATCCATCTAATCGATAGGAGGCGAGGGGTGAACTTCGAGCAGCTGCGCTCTTTCCACGCTGTGGCCACCGAGGGGGGGTTCAGCAGGGCCGCCGAGAGCATCTTCCTCACTCAGTCAACCGTCAGCATGCAGGTAAAGGCCCTGGAGAGGGAGCTGGGGGTGCGACTCTTCGAGCGGCTGGGCAGGAGGGTGCTGCTCACTCAGGAGGGGAAGTCCATGCTGGCCTACGCCTCCCGCATCCTCACCCAGGCTGAGGCCGCCCGCAGGACCATGGCGGCTTTCCGGGGGTTGGATTCCGGTGAGCTGGTGGTGGGCGCCAGCCTGACCATCGGCAACTACCTGCTTCCCGAGCTGTTCGGCGCCTTCCGCCGCTCCCACCCTGGGGTGCGATTGGTGCTGGACATCGCGCCCACCCACCGGATCGCGGAGCAGGTGGCGGGGGGTACCTTGGACCTGGGGCTGGTGGAGGCCGATGTGAGCGATCCGGAGCTGGAGACCCGACCCTTCCACACCGACGAGCTGGTGCTGATCGTCCCGCCCGGCCATCGATGGGCGGAGAGAGGGTGGGTGGCGGTAGGGGATCTGCCGGAGGAGCCCTTCCTGGAGCGGGAGCCGGGCTCGGGCACCCGGGAGATCGTCCAGGGGCGGCTGGCGGAGCAGGGGGTGCGGGTGGAGCCGGCCCTCGAGCTGGGGAGCCCGGAGGCCCTCAAGCGGGCGGTTCGGGCGGGGCTGGGGGTTGCCATCGTCTCCCGGGCCACGGTGGACCTGGAGCTCCAGTACGGCGCCCTCAAGGCTGTGCAGGTGCGTGGACTCCGGCTGACCCGGCCCTTCCTGACCCTGCTGCACCGGGACAAGCATCTGTCGCCGGTCCTGTCGGCCTTTCTGGAGCTGCTGCAGGGCTCCTTCAAAGGGTAGAGACGCGGCACACCATGGTGGTGCAGACGCGACGTGTCGCGTCTCTACTGCCAGAAGCGATACCCCACGCCCCTCACCGTCTGGATCAGCTTCGGTTGGGAGGGATCGTTCTCCAGCTTCTCCCTGAGCCGCCGGATGTGGACGACCACCGTCCGGGTGTCGGAGGTGTCCTGGTACCCCCACACCTCCGTCAGCAGCTGTCCAGGGGGGAAGGCTTGCCCCCGATGGTGCATCAGGAAAGCCAGCAGGTCGAACTCCTTCGGTTTCAGGTCGACGGGGACACCCGTGCGGACGGTCCTACGTGAGACCAGGTCTACCTCCACGCCGTTCTCTCTCAATCGGCTGACCACCACCGGCTCCGCGCAGGCCGCCGTTTCCTCCAGCGATTGTCCCCATTCGACCCGCCGGAGCAGTGCCTTCACCCGCGCCAGCAGCTCTCGCACGCTGAAAGGCTTGGTCAGGTAGTCGTCTGCCCCCATCTCCAGCCCGACCACCTTGTCCACTTCCTTGTCCATGGCGGTGAGCATCAAGATCGGCACCGAGCTGTCCTTCCTCAAGATGCGGCATACCTCCAGCCCGCTGATCGTCGGTAGTACGACGTCCAGGAGGATCAGATCGGGGCGCTCTTCTCGCGCCAGCCTCAGGGCGGATTCGCCGTCGTCGGCGGTCTGCACCTCGAAGCCGACTGTGCCAAGGACTCGGCGGAGGGTGTCTAACAGCAGAGGCTGGTCGTCCACCACTAGGATCTTGGTCACCTTGGCTCCCTTGATTCCCTTCTACCAGAGACGGGGTGACGTGGTTGCAGCGGGGAGCTGCCGGAGCTCTCGGAGAGGCCGAAGCAGACCATTATAGCAGCGGAGCGGGCGTACGGGCGGCTTCTGAAAGGAAGATTAACAGTTGTTAATGATAGTCATTACCGATTGTTAATGTGGGAGAGGCCCTTTTCTCTACGATCCGGTGGTTGGGGTGCCGATGGTGTATTACTGTGCCCGGGCCCCCGGGGTCCGTTTTGGGAACCCCAACTCGGACGCAGTAATTAAGATGGGGAGGAACTGATACCAATGAGGTTTTCCGTGCGAGCCAAGATGCTGTTGGGCTTCGCCGCCGTCCTGGTGTTGATGGCCGTAGTCGGCGCGATCAGCCTTTCCAACCTCGGGATGGTTAGCGGGCTGATGACCTCCATGTACGAGGACAGCCTGCTGCCCATCGAAGAGATGGACAACGCCGCCGAAAGCCTTCACCGGATGAGGGTCAACATCCTGGAGGCCCTGGTGGCCCAGGACAAGGCAAAGATAGCCGAAGCGGAGAGCAAGATCGCCGCCTACGACAAGACCATGCTGGAGAACATGGACAAGTACGGCAAGGCGAAGCTGCTCCCAGCCGAGAAGGAGATGGTATCAAAGTTCAACACGGCGTGGTCCGCCTACAAGGCGGACCGGGACACGGTTCTCCAACTCAAGAAAGAGGGCAAGGACCAAGAGGCGCTGACCCTCTTCCAAGGGGCAGCGCGGGATAAGCTGGTGCCGGTGGCGGACGCCCTGGACAAGCTGATCGAAATGAACGTGAAAGAGGCCGACGATTCGGAGAGCCATGGCGTCGCCACGTACGAAGGTGCCCGCGTGCAGATGGTGGGCCTGGTGGTTCTGGCGGTTCTGGTCGGCTTCGGGATCGCCTTCTTCCTCTCGGGAGCTATCGCCAACGGGGTCAGGGCCATGGCCAAGGCGGCCGACGGGCTGGCTCAGGGGGACGTCGAGCAGGAGATCAAGGTCAAGTCTGGTGACGAGATCGGCCAGATGGCCGATTCCTTCCGCAACATGATCCAGTACGTCCGGGGTATGGCCGAGGTGGCTGAAGCAGTGTCCCGGGGCAACCTTACCCAGCAGGTGGCCCCTCGATCCAACAGGGACGCCCTGGGCATCGCCTTCGAGCGGATGATCGCCAATCTGCGGGAGATGGTGGGAAGCGTCTCCGCCTCGGCCCAGTCCCTCACCGAGGCCAGCCAGCAGTTGTCGGCGGCCTCCGAGCAAACGAGTTCCGCCACTCAGCAGATAGCCACCACCATCCAGCAGGTCGCCCGCGGGAGCCAAGAGCAGGCCTCGGCCACCCAGGAGACCTCCTCCTCGATGGGCCAGTTGTCCCGTGCCATCGACCAGATCGCCAGGGGGGCCCAGGATCAGGCCAAGTCCGTGGAAAAGGCCTCGGCGTCCGTCGCCCAGTTGGGTAGCTCCATCTCCCGTGTGGCCAGTGCCTCCAACGAGGTCTCGACGGCTGCTGAGGGAACCCACCGGGCTGCCTCTTCGGGGGCCGAATCGGTCCACAAGACCGCCCAGGGCATGGCGGCGATCAAGGCCACCACCTCCAGCGCGGCAGCCAAGATCCGGGAGTTGAGCAACTACTCGGAGCAGATCGGCTCCATCGTGGAGGCCATCGACGACATCGCCGAGCAGACCAACCTGCTGGCCCTCAACGCCGCCATCGAGGCAGCGAGGGCGGGGGAGCACGGCCGGGGCTTCGCGGTCGTCGCCGACGAGGTGAGGAAGCTGGCCGAGAGAAGCAGCCGCTCCACCAAGGAGATCGCCGACCTGATCGCTCAGGTCCAGGGGGGAACTCAGGAAGCCGTGGAGGCGATGGCTCAGGGTACGCAGGAGGTGGAGGCGGGCGCTCGACTGGCGGAGGAAGCCGGTGATGCCCTCAAGAACATCCTCTCCTCGGTCCAGGAGTCCGCGAGCCAGATGACTCACATCGCCTCTGCCGTCCAGGAGATGGAGGCTGCCTCTCGGCAGGTGGTCGATCTCATGGACTCCATCTCGGCGGTCGTGGAGGAGTCCACCGCCGCCACCCAGGAGATGGCCGCCTCCGGCCAGGTGGTAGGTGGGTCTGTCGACAAGATCGCCGCGGTCAGCCAGGAGACCAGCGCCGCCGCGGAGGAGGTGAGCGCCTCCACCGAGGAGATGAACGGCCAGGCGGAGGAGATGGTGGCCCAGGCCGAGGAGCTGGCGCAGATGGCCGAGGAGCTTCAAGCCGTCGTGGCTCAGTTTAAGCTGGGGGAGGAGGCCCGGGTGATCATGAAGCGCCGCAGTGACGATTGGGCGGCGGATGGGGCCCCCAAGCAGCCCAAGCTCAGGTCCGTGGCAGCGGGATAGTTCCCAGCGGCTTCACGACGCGTGGCCGTCGGAGGAGCTGCTGCTACGGCGCGGAGGAGGCGGCAACACCCCTGCCGCCTCCTCCGTGGCCAGTTCGCTTCTCCACAACTGGTATGCTTCCGCCCATCTCCCAAGACGAGCCTGAGAGCCAGGCCGCTGGTCTCCAACTTTTCCCCCTGATGGCCATTTCTCCATCGCCGGCACCCGATCTGAAGGTTGGAGCCCAACTATTGGACGGCCTGAGGGGAAGGGGGGAGTGCTTTGCGGTCGCCACAGATCACCGAGGGGCAATTGTGAGAACTGTTGAGCAACCCGGCTGCCGGGTCTGGGGGACCCCAGCGCTGGCGGCCGCCCTCCTCGCGGGCCTCGCCCTCCATATTGCGGCAACCCATGGTTACCCTCTGTTTCATGCCGCGGTCGAAGGATTCGGCATCGCAGTCGCCGTCTCCATTTGGGCTCTGGCGACGAGGGCTCCCAGCGACTCGAGCAACGGCTTCTCGCTGTTCCTGGGCAATACTTTTCCCTTCGTTGCTCTTCTCGACTTCGCCCACCTGCTGACCTACCAGGGTATGGGCGAGTACCCGGCCTACGACCTGAACGTCCCCACTCAGTTCTGGATAGCCGGACGGTTCGTCGAGGCGGTATCCCTCCTGCTGGCCACTTTCTTTCTCCGGCGGGAGTTCCCGCGGCTTGTCGTCCTCTCGCTGTACGCCGTCGTTACCGGAGGCCTGCTGGCCTGCATACTGTGGATCCAGGCCTTTCCGGTCTGTTTCGTCGAGGGGAAGGGGCTGACTCCCTTCGAGATTGCCGGCGAGTACCTCGTCGTCCTTCTGGTACTCGTTGCCCTGCTGCGACTACGGTCTCGGCGGCACCAGGTCGATCCCTCGGCCTATCTCCTGCTGACCGGTGCCATGGTGGCCACGATCCTTTCCGAGTTGAGTCTCACCCTGGACTCCGATCCCCACGGGATAATGGACTCTGCGGGCCATCTCTTCAAAGTCCTCTCCTATTACCTGGTGTACCGGGGCATCACCTTGCGCTCCGTCGCGCAGACGACGAAGGATGCCATCATCTGCGCCGACGGCGGCGGGAAGGTGCTCTTCCGGAACCGAGGCGCGGAAGAGATCCATGGCTATTCGGCCGAGGAGGCGCTGCGCCAGTGCGAGACACTGTACCGGACCCTGGTCGAGGCGGTGGACGACGTCATCCACGTCAAGGACGCTCAGGGGCGCTACCTGTTGGTGAACTCGGAGATGGCCCGGAGGCTGGGCCGGCCCAAGGAAGAGATCCAGGGGAAAACGGCTCTGCAGCTGCATGGGCCGGTGAAGGGCCCGCGGGTAATGGAGGAGGACTCCCGGGTGCTGAGTTCCGGCACGGTACTGGACTACGAGGAGGAGGACGATGCCAGGGTCTGCCACGTGCGCAAAGTGCCCCTTCGATCGGAGACCGGAGAAGTGGTCGGTGTGGTGACCGTAGCCAGGGACGTCACCGAACGGAAGCAGATGGAGGAGCGGCTTCTGCGGGCCCATCGGCTGGAAACGGCCGGGCGAATAGCGGGGCAGGTGGCACACGATTTCAACAACCTGCTATCTCCGCTACTGGCCTATCCGGAGCTGATAAAGATGGAGCTGCCGCCAGGGCACTCTGCCTCGCAGTGCTGCGACGTTATGATGGAAGCCGCCGGCCGGATGGCCGAAATCAATCGGGACCTGCTGGCCCTGGGCAGGCGGGGACACATCGCCCAACAGCCCGCCGACCTCAACCGGTTAGTGCAGCAGGCTGTGATGCAGATGGGGGATCGGCCCGACACACTGGCGGTGGAGCTGGATCTGGATCCCGATCTCCTGCCGGTAGCCGGGGCCCCGGCCCAGTTGATGAGGGTGATCTCCAACCTGCTTTCCAATGCTCGGGAGGCCATGCAAGAAGTGGGGGTAGTCACCCTGAAGACCGAGAACCTCAACCTGGACCAACCCTACGGCCACTACAACCGGATCGAGGCCGGCGAGTACGTCCGCCTCACTATCGGCGATACCGGCTGCGGTATTCCCGCCGAGATCCGGGATAGGATCTTCGACGCCTTCTTCACCACCAAGCGAACCGACCGGCATCGCGGCTCGGGCTTGGGGTTAAGCGTGGTTCAGGCGATAGTGGAGGACCACCGGGGTTGCCTGGACCTGGAGAGCGAGGTGGGCAAGGGCACTACCTTCAGCGTCTACCTGCCCATTTCCAGGGAAGCCGGAGATGAAACCCCCGGCGATCCCGTGAAGGGCGGAACCGAGACCCTCATGGTGGTGGACGACGACCCTCTTGAGCGGGAGCTGGTGAGCCGGCTGCTGGGGAAGCTGGGATACCGGGTGGCGGTCGCGGCAGGCGGAGAAGAGGCGGTCGCCCAGGTCGGGGAGCGGCCGGTGGATCTCCTGATCCTGGACATGGTCATGCCGCCGGGCATCGACGGGGCGGAAACCTACCGCCGCATACGAGAGATCCACCCCGGCCAGCGGGCAATCCTCCTGTCGGGTCTCGCGGAATCCGCCCGGGTGCGCGAGGCTCAGGCGCAGGGGGTTGGTGCCTACCTATCGAAACCCGTGACGCTGCAGACCCTTGCGCGAGCGGTGCGGGAGGAGTTGGACCGCACCCTCTGAGTGCCGGGTACCGAATGCCGGCTTCCCCACCTCTGTACGACTCTGCGTCCCCGCCTCCCCGTTTCTCCCCCTCTCCGCGGTGCTCGCTCGATCCGGTGCACTGGCCTGGAATTTGCACATCTACCACCCGGTTATTGCCAGTGGCTTTCCCCAGCGATCCCACCACGGAAGCGACCGGATTTCCTGCGATGGGGCAGCAGCAGGGAGCGGCATCAAAGCAACGACTCCAACGTAGCCGCTTCCCATCGCAGCCTTGGCCTGCTTGCCGTTGGATCTGGATAGGATTAGTGCAAGTAAACGTGTCGGAGGGTTCGACGGTGATCACCGTGCAGTGCGAGAGGTGTGGTGGCAAACTGGCAAAGTGGGACTCCATCGGCCTCGATTGGGTGATGTACTGCATCAACTGCGGCTCTGAGTTCTACATCCGGGAGCCGGAACTGAAGGAGCAGTGGGAGCAGGCTAGGCAGGAGAACAAGCGGACCTTTGTCCTACGGCCAAGGGTGGTGGCTCTGGGCCGGCGATAGCCGTTGCGGCGCCGATGTCGCGACCTCCCCTCGGGATTGAGATCGGGTTCAGGCGCAACCGTGGAAAGCTGCCTGATGGAAGTCCACGGGTATCGTTGTATACTAGCGGGGTGACTCTCGCTGGAGGTGTTGAGGTGGAGGAGAGGGAGCAGGTCCATCGGCTGATCGCAAGCACTGGGGCACTGTTTGAGGGAGGCCATTACAAGTACTCCTCGGGACTGCATGGCTCGGTCTACGTGGAGAAGGATCGGGTTCTGGCCAACGTCGATGTGTCCAGCAAGCTCTGCTACCGTATCGCAAAGCACTACTTCGCCGATAAGATCCAGGTTGTGACGGGTCCCTCCATGGGTGGAGCGATGATGGCGCCCTTCGTGGCCTACTACCTGGAGCCCAAGGCCATCGCCGTCTACGCCGAGGGAGAGCGGGAGAACCGCTACTTCCGGCCGTCGGTGGTGGACATGATCGCCGGTAGGCGGGTGTTGGTGGTGGAGGACGTGCTGGACACCGGAGGGTCGGCGATGAGGGTGATAGAAGCCGTGGAGAGGGAGGGCGGCGAGGTGGTTGGGGTGGCCGCCATCTGGAATCGGGGCAACGTCACCTTCAAGTATCCTTCCTTCTGCTTGGTGGAGCACGAGACCTACGAGCCCGGCGGCTGT
This sequence comes from Chloroflexota bacterium, assembly GCA_021845945.1. The sequence continues at coordinate 14,709 of JAJZRD010000002.1, read as the reverse complement.
CCCATCTGCAAGGCCGGGAAGATTCCCCTGGAAGCCGCGCCCGGCGCCAGGTAACCACCGAGAGGACGACAGGCCCGGCCGGTGCAGGACCGGCCGGGCCTGTCGTCGCCTAGCCGCTACGAGGTTGCTTTTGCATCCGCCATCAGCGGCTTGACCTGCTCCTCAAACTGCTTCCAGTACTTGGCGAACTCGTCGGGGTTCATGTAGCGCTGGGTGAGACCTGCGTCGTCCATCTTCTTGTTGAGTTCCGGGTTCTTCATGGCCTCCTCCATCGCCTTGGCGAGGGCCCAGACGATCTCTTTCGGGGTGCCTGCGGGAGCCGCAAGACCTCGAGAAGAGGAGGAGTAGACCTTGTAGCCCTGCTCTTCTGCCGTCGGCACATTCGCCAGGAACTTGTTCCGCTGATTGTCCATGACGGCGAGGGTGCGGGTCTGTCCCTGCTTGTCCAGCTTCGCGTAGGTGCCCACGTTGTCGAACCCTACGTCCACGTGGCCGCCCAGCAGCGCCTGCGTCTGCGGGGCACCCCCCGTGAAGTGGACGATGGCGAACTTGATGCCCGCTATCCTCTGGAGGGCCAGGATCGCCAGGTGGTCGTCCCCCATGATGCCGGTGGTGGCCACCTTTACCTTCTCCGGGTTGGCCTTTGCGTCCTCGATGAGATCCTTCAGAGTCTTGTACTTGCTGTTCGTGGCAACGGCCAGAACGCCCGGGTCGAAGACGTGCAGACCGATGGGGGCGAAGCTGTCCCAGGTGAAGGCGGCCTTTCGGTCGGGATCCAGGTACTGGGTTATCACCGCCGGCGCACTGACGTTCCCGATGGTGTAGCCGTCGGGCTTGGACTTGGCCAGCTCGGTGACGCCCACCTGGGCGCCGGCCCCGGGCTTGTTAACCAGTTCGATCTGGGTCCCCAGGGCCTTCTCCATCAGGGGTGCCAACAACCGGAATCCGACGTCGGTGCTGCCTCCCGCGTCCCAAGGGATGATCAAGGTGATCGGCTTCTGGGGCCAGTCCGCCGGCTTCTGGATGGCGGCGCTGGTGGGGGCCGGCTTGGCTGCCTCAGCAGCTTTGGTCGCTTCAGGGGCCTTGGTGGGAGCGGCGGCGACGGGCGCCGTCGTGGGAGCTGGGGCGGGAGCAGTGGGGGCCTTAGCCGCCGGTGCAGCGGTGGGGGCTGGTGCCGCCGGGGAAGAGCAGGCAACGGCCGCCCAGGCAAGGGCCGCTGTGGCGACGAGGGATAGACCGAGAAGATGCTGACGTCCCATTTACTCTCCTCCTATCTTCTGTTCCCGATTGAGTCCCTGAGCCGTTCGCCTCGTGGAACCCGGGAGCGCCCTCGCCGGCGGGCCGCGTTGCCCTGACCTCTCGTCGTTGCAGATGGATTTCCTGCAGCTGCCGGCCCGCGATGCGCCGCAGGCCCAGCTTTTCCTCACCTCACCTCCTTTCGGAAGAGACTCCGGGGCAATCTAGTACATAGTTCATCGCCGGTCAAGTAGGAACTTTGGGGTGAGAGTGGAATCGCACAGAGGGGGCTCGACCCGCGGGTCGAGCCCCCTCTGCTCGTATTCAGTTGTCTATTCGATTGTCGATCCGTCCACCCGGAAACCGGGGCCCCGCTATTCCCGAGGGACGGGGTGGAGGGCACACCCTCCACGTTCTTCTAGCGCAGAAACCGTGCCATGGACGTGGAGACGCGTCCTTACAGCTGGGTGTCGCCACCGCGGAGTTGGGACACCGTCCGGAAGGTGGCGCTCAGGACGAAGGCCACCGCGATCGTCAGCAGTCCCAAGGAGATGGGGCGGGTGAAGAAGATGGTGAAGTCGCCCCGTGAGATCTCCAGCGACTGCCGGAGGCCCCGCTCCATCAGCGGTCCCAGGATCAGGGTGAGGGCCACGGGAGCCAGTGGGATGTCCAGCTTCTTGAACAGGTAGCCGATCACGCCGAAGGCGATCATCACCCCCACGTCGAAGACGCTGCTGTCCAGGCTGTAGGAGCCCAGGACGCAGAAGCCCAGGATCAGGGCAAACAGGATGGCGTAGGGCACCTTCAGGATCGCCACCCACATGGGGATGAGTGGCAGGTTCAGGATCACCAGGATGGCGTTGCCCACGTAGAGGCTGGCAATGACGGCCCAGACGAAGTCGGCGTGCTCCTTGAAGAGGAAGGGGCCCGGGATCAGGCCGTTCATCATGAAGGCGCCCATCAGGATGGCGATGGTGGGGGAGCCCGGGATGCCCAGGGTGAAGAGTGGGATGAGGGCGGCGTTGGCGTAGGCGTTGTTGGCCGTCTCGGGTCCCGCGACCCCCTGGATGACGCCGGTGCCGAACTTCTCGGGGTGCTTGGAGACCTTCTTCTCGGCGACGTAGGACATGAAGGTGGGGACGACGGCGCCCACGCCGGGGATCAGCCCGAGGAAGAAGCCGATGCCGGTGCCCCGGGCGATGGCTCCCGCGGAGTCGATCAGGTCCTGCCTGGTGGGGACCAGGCTGCTCATCTTGGTATCGAAGACACCCCGGACCTCGCTCTCGGCGTTCAGGAGGATCTCGCTGATGCCGAAGATGCCCATGACCACCGGGACGAAGTTGAAGCCGTCCAGCAGCTCGGTCAGGCCGAAGCTGAAGCGAGGGGCGCCCATGACCGGGTCGATCCCCACCATGGCGATCAGCAGGCCGAAGACGGCGGACATGAGGGCGCGCGTCATGGACTTGGCCGCGAGGCCGGTGACCAGGGAGAGGCCGAGGACCATCAGGGCGAAGAACTCGGGAGGGCCGAACTTGAGGGCGAGCGCCGTGAGCGGGAGGGCGATCACGACCAAGCCCATGGTGGCGATGCTGCCGCCGATGAAGGAGCCGATGGCGGCGATGGAGAGGGCGGCTCCGGCGCGTCCCCTCTTGGCCATCTCGTAGCCCTCGAGGCAGGTGATGGCCGAGGCGGCCTCGCCCGGGGTGTTGATCAGGACCGAGGTGATGGTTCCGCCGTACATAGCGCCGTAATAGATGGCGGAGAGCATGATGATGGCGGGGGTTGGATCGAGGACGAAGGTGATAGGGATCAGGATGGCGGTGCCGGCCGCGGGGCCGACGCCGGGCAGAACGCCGATCAGGGTTCCCAGGAGACAGCCCATGACGGCAAACAGCAGGTTGGTGGGCTGCAGGGCGATGGTGAAGCCGTGGGCGAGCAGTTGGAGACTTTCCACCAAATCCTCCTAAATACCGAAGATCCCGATGGGGAGCGGGACTTTGAGCAATTCGACGAACACCTGGTAGACACCCCAGCTACCGGCGAGGGCCACGGCGATGGTGACCAGGATGTTCTGCCGGCCCAGGGCGAAGAGCAGGAAGAGGTAGAAGGCCAGCATCATCGGCCGGAAGCCGAGAGGCTCCATGAGGAGCACGCTGGCCACCAGGGCGAGGAGGATGGCGCCCGCTCGCAGGTAGCCCTTGGCGTTGGCGAAGAAGTCGGCGGGCATGGGGTCCTGTGGCTTGAAGGTGGCGTGGTACAGCATGATGGCCGCCAGGGTGCCCAGGAAGACGGAGAGCCAGAAGGGGAAGAAGCCGGGACCGGGGCCCAGGGAGGTGTAGAACTTGAGGTCGAGGGACTCCCTGGCGATGAAGGCCGAGAACAGGATGAACACGATGCCGGTGACCTGGTAGGGACGCTTCATGATGCACCACTCCACACGAGAATCGAAGGTGGACGGTCTCGGATGCGAGAACTCGCGCGGGTCTGGTTCGCCGAGGGATTCAGCAAATGCTAAGCATTCCTTCAGCATTCCCTAAGCTACCTGAGGACGGGTTATTCTACAGGTTAACGATAAGGTTAGGGAAGCGGGCCGGCGTGAACTAAATGACCAAAAGGCGGAGGTCCCTATCTGAAACGGGCGTGTGGCAGCTGGCCATCACTGCCGGGGGTCGAAAGTAAGACAGAGCCGACGGTCAGATTCGAACTGACGACCGGTGGTTTACGAAACCACTGCTCTACCTCTGAGCTACGTCGGCTTGCGACCGGCACAGGGCGTCGTCACCCCGTGCACAATAATTGTATCAAAGGCGCATGCCCGGGGCAACCGAGGGAGGTAGCTTGGTGCCGGGAGGGCGAGCGACGGCGGCTCGGCAGGAGCCTCGCCCTCCCATTCCGTACTTCTACCTCTGTAAGGTGGCCCTGGTGAGGGCGCGGATCTGCACCCCCGCGATCTCGGCCGGAATCGCCTCCAGGGTTGCCTGTTTGAAGGGGGAATCCGCTGCGTACAGATCGATCTGTGCCTCGTTGTAGGCCGCTCTCCAGGAGGCCATGATGCTCGAGTCGAAGAGGGGCTGCATCACCAGGGACAGCTTCTGGCGGACCAGCTCCCACGCTTCCTCGGGGGTCTCCTTCCTGAAGTCGTAGATCCACGCCTTGCCCCCGGGCCTCAGCACCCGGTGGATCTCGCCGAGGACCCTCTCCGGTGCATCGGCCCTCCGGAAGCTTCGGAGGGAGACTACGTAGTCGAAGGAGCAGTCTGGGAAGGGGATGTCCCTCGGGTCGCCGTGCACCACCTTGGTCTGCCGGCCCAGCCCCGCGCTATGGATCCTGTACTCGGCCACCTGCACCAGCTCCGCCGAGGGATCCATGGTGGTGATCTGCAGGTCGCGGGCCCGGCGGCCGATCTCCACGGCCAGCCGGCCGGATCCGCTCCCCAGCTCCAGCAGCTCTCCGGACGGGGCCTTGGATGCCACGTCCTCCGCCACGGCCCGGTAAACGCCCTCCTTCAGCCGGTCTCTCAAGGCGGCGGATAGGCGCGGCCCCACGAACGGAAGTGCCCCCGCCCTTTCGATCATCTCACCACCGAGGGCGCCGCGCCTCCGGCGGTCGGCCAGCACCCCCCAGAAGAGGGCGAAGAGGGCACCAAAGAGCAGCCCCCGTTTGAAGCCTTTCGGTAGCCCAGCCACGTGCCACCTCCCTTGTGAGCTATCAGCTATCAGCTATCAGCCTCTTCGCTGACGGTATAGCACAGGAGGTTTCGCCGCGTCCAGGTGGTTGATGAGGCAAACCAGGGTCGAGCAGCTGGTGCCGGGTGCTGAGTCCCGGATGCTGAAGGCTGATAGCTGATAGCTAAACAGAGCGGCCGGATGCCGTGAGGGGACGGCATCCGGCCAGGTGGCAATCACCTTACCTTCGATCCGGCTGTGACCGGATCGGCGGAGGGCTATCAGGCGTCGTAGTAGAGGAAGAACTCGTAGGGATGGGGCCTCAGGGCCATCGGGTCCACCTCTCGCTCCCGCTTGTACTCGATCCAGGTCTCGATCAGGTCGCTGGTGAAGACGCCTCCCTTCAGCAGGAACTCGTTGTCCTCCTCCAGGGACTTCAACACCTCGGCCAGGCTTCCCGGGGTCGACTTGATGTGGGCTCGCTCCTCCGGCGACATCTCGTAGAGGTCCTCGTCCACGGGTGCCGGCGGCTCGATCCCGTTCTGAACTCCGTCCAACCCCGCCATCATCAGCGCCGCGAAGGTGAGATAGGGGTTGCAGGAGGGATCCGGGAAGCGGACCTCGACCCTCTTGGCCTTCGGGTTGTCCGAGTACATCGGTATCCGTATGCAGGCGCTGCGGTTCCGCTTCGAGTACACCAGGTTGATGGGTGCCTCGTAGCCGGGCACCAGCCGGCGGTAGGAGTTGGTGGTGGGCGCCGCCAACGCCAGGAGGGCCGGGGCGTGCTTCAGGATGCCGCCGATGTAGTGCCGAGCCATCTCGCTGACCAAGCCGTAGCCCGACTTGTCGAAGAACAGGTTGGATCCGTCCTTCCAGAGGCTCTGGTGGACGTGCATGCCGGAGCCGTTGTCGCCGAAGAGGGGTTTCGGCATGAAGGTCGCCGTGTAGCCCTTCCTGTAGGCGGTGTTCCGGACGATGTACTTGTACTTCATCACCTGGTCGCCCATGAAGGCCATGGTCTTGAACTTCATGTCGATCTCGGCCTGGCCGGCGGTTCCCACTTCGTGGTGGTGGACCTCCACGTCGATGCCTGAGGCGATCAGGTTCATCACGATCTCGGAGCGCAGGTCCTGCTGCTTGTCCATGGGCGGGACCGGGAAGTAGCCCTCTTTGTAGCGGGGCCGGAAGCCCAGGTTGGGCTTGCCCCCGTTCTGCCCGCTGTTCCAGATGCCCTCTTCGGAGTCGATGAAGTAGAAGCCGCTGTGGCTGGTCTGGTCGAACCGTATGTCGTTGAAGATGTAGAACTCGGCCTCAGGGCCCCAGTAGCTGGTGGTGGCGATGCCGGTCTTCACCAGGTAGGCCTCGGCCTTCTTGGCTACGTGGCGGGGATCCCTGGAGTATGGCACCCCCTTGATGGGATCCATCACGTCGCAGACGACGACGAGCGTGGGCACGTCGAGGGTGGGATCCACGAAGGCCGAAGCGGCATCGGGCATCAGCAGCATGTCGCTCTCGTGGATCTTCTGGAAGCCCCGGATGCTGGAACCGTCGAAGCCCAGCCCGGACTTGAAGCAGTCGGCTTCGAACTCCTGGACGGGCGTGGAGAAGTGCTGCCAGGTGCCGGGCAGGTCCACGAAGCGATAGTCGATCATCTTCACGCCCTGTGCCCGGGCGAAAGCCACTATCTCCTCGGGCTCGGTCAGGGTCGCCTTCTCCTTGCCCGGGAGCGAGATGCCAGGAATGTCAGACGTTATTGCCACCTACCGTACCTCCCCTCACTGCTTATTGGATGATCGCTCCAGGAAAGGCTGGAGCGGCCCTCAGTCTTCTATGCAGGCCCGCTCGTAGCGGGCGTGGAAGTCCACCAGTTCCTGCTCGAGAGCCGGCTGCCACTGTCCGCTACCCTGGGAGAGATTCAGCGCAAAAGGTCGGAGCCAGGTGAGCCTCTGGTCCACGACCGCCGCTCCGCTTCTCACGCCGTCGCCCTTGTCCACCTTCCAACCGTGAATGCTCTCGGACATAGCCAGCCTCCAATGCAGAACTGCACGATAGGTAGGCTAACAGTGGGGAGTCAAGGGGTCTACGTGCAGGGCGTCAGAAAAGCGGGGGCGGGTGTTTGTGCAAAGTGCACAAAGGAGACGGGGCGACGGGGAGGTTCCCTCTCCCTCTGGGAGAGGGTCGGGGTGATGAGGTCTCCCTCTCCCAGAGGGAGAGGCGGGGGACCGAGGGCGGCCTCTCCCAGGGGGAGAGGCGAAGACGGCCTCTCTCCTGAGTCAGCCCTTCTCCACGTACCGGTTGGTTATCGGCAGCCGCCGGTCGCGGCCGAAGGCGCGGGGGGTTACCTTGATGCCGGGCGGCGCTTGGCGGCGCTTGTACTCGGCCCGGTCCACCATGGCAGCCACCCGGCGGACGATCGCCTCCGGGTAACCGAGGGCCACGATCTCCTCGATGCTGCGATCTTCCTCCACGTAGGCCTGGAGAATGGGATCGAGGGTCGAGTAGGGGGGCAGGCTGTCCACGTCTCGCTGATCGGGCCTCAGCTCCGCGGAGGGCTCCTTCACCATCACGCTCTCGGGGATCACCGGCGAGACGCTGTTGCGGTACTCGGACAGTTGGTACACCAGGGTCTTGGGGACATCCTTGATCACCGCGAAGCCGCCGGCCATGTCCCCGTACAGGGTGGCGTAGCCCGTGGCCATCTCGCTCTTGTTGCCGGTGGTTAGCACCAGGTAGCCGAACTTGTTGGAGAGGGCCATCAGGGTGTTCCCCCGCACCCGGGCCTGGAGGTTCTCCTCGGCGATGTTGGGCTCCGTCCCTCGGAAGGGCTCCTCCAGCATCTGGAGCAGCCCCTGGAAGGCCGGCTCGATGGGGATGGTCATCATCTCGATGCCCAGCCTGCGGGCCAGCTCGGCGGCGTCGTCACGGCTCCCCTTGGAGGAGTAGCGGGAGGGCATGGAGACACCGGAGACGTTGCCGGCTCCCAGGGCGTCCACCGCGATGGCGGCCGTCAGGCTGGAGTCGATCCCGCCGGAGAGCCCGATGACCACCTTCTGGAAGCGATTCTTTCGGGCGTAGTCTCGCGTGCCCAGCACGAGGGCCGCGAAAACCTCGGCCGGGCCCTCCAGGAGGGTTGCCTCCTCCTTCGGCAGGGGAGCTTTCTTGGCCACGGCCGGCTGTTCGGAGAGCACGATCCTGGGCGTCGGCATGCCGGCCGGCACGGGGAAGACGGGCTCCTCCCGCCGGCGAGGGTCGTGAAGCCTGGATCGGAAGACGGCTTCCACGTCCAGGTCGGCGATCAGCAGCTCCTCCTCGAACTGCTTCGCGTGGGCCACCAACCGGCCAGTCTGGTCGTACACGAAGCTGGCGCCGTCGAAGACCAGCTCGTCCTGCCCCCCCACGGCGTTCACGTAGCAGACCAGCACCTCGTTATCCACGGCTCGGGTGGCCACCATCCGCTCCCGGCGAGCTCGCTTGCCCATGTCGTAAGGAGAGGAGTTGATGTTCACCAGCAGTTGGGCTCCCGCCTGGGACTGGATGGCGGCGGGGCCGGTGGGATACCAGATGTCCTCGCAGACGCTGACCCCTACCTTCACCCCGGCTATGACGAAGGTGGGTTGCTCCATTCCCCGCCGGAAGTAGCGCTCCTCGTCGAAGACCCCGTAGTTGGGGAGGAACACCTTGTGATAGACGTGGGCCAGGGAGCCGTCGTGAAGGACGGCGGCGGCGTTGTAGATGTCGTCGTCGGCGTCCACGAACCCCAGTACCGCGGTGATGCCCTTGGCCCTGGCGGCGATCTCCTGGATGCAGGCCAGGTTGTCCTTGATGAACTGGGGCTTCAGCAGCAGGTCCTCCGGGGGATAGCCGGTGAGGGCCAGCTCCGGGAAGGCCACGAGGTCGGCCCCCGACTGGCGGGCTTGGTCCATGTAGTCCAGTATCTTGGCCTGGTTGCCCTCCAGGTCTCCCACGGTGGGATTGATCTGGGCCAGAGCCACCCTCAGGGAAAGCATCGCTGCACCTCTCGCCAGTCTGTTCGCACGGGGATTCTACAGTTTCTTGCCGGATGCCGCTACCTTACGCAGGGAAAGGGTTCGATCCCCCCACCGTGGCCTGGGGGGTGATTGCCGCCGACACCCGTGGCTCGCATCTTGGTATCCAGGCCTCGTGGCGAAATCATGGATGGGGAGGGCGGGACTGTGCCCAGAGAGCGGCGCCCGAAGCTGGAGGGGGGACAGCCCGACCAAGGCACTCTGGCTGAGCGAGCCCTGCTGGCCGCGGTCAGCGAGTGCTCCGAGTGTGCCATCTTCGGCAAGACCCTGGATGGCATCATCAACAGCTGGAACGCCGCCGCCGAAGGGCTTTTCGGCTACTCGGCCGAGGAGGCCATCGGGAAACCGTCCTCCATCCTCATCCCTCCGGACCGTACCCACGAGTTGCCGAACATCTTGGATCGGATCGGGAGAGGTGAGCGGCTGGAGCGCCACCAGACCGTCTGGCTGCGCAAGGACGGCCACGGGATCGACGTAGCGGTGAGCGTGACCCCGATTAAGGACGATCGCGGCCGCGTAGTGGGTGCCGCCACCATTGCCCGGGACATTACCGAGCAAAAGCGAACGGAGGAAGAACGGGAGCGGCTGCTGGCGGAGCTGAAGGAAGCCAACCAGCGGCTGGTGGCGGCCAACCGGCGAGGGCGAGAGCTGGCCGATCAGGCGCAGCGATGGGCAGCGGAACTGGATGCGGTGATCGAAGGAGTGGGCGAGGGGATCACCATTGCCGACGGCAATGGACGGATTCTGCGGCGCAACCGGGTGGGCAGGGAGATCCTGGGCCCTTCGCCGCAGATCGAGGAGGAGCAAAGGTGGACCGACTACGCCGGGCGCTTCGGCGTCCGTTACCTCGACAACCGGTCTGTGCCCTCGGAGCAGTTTCCCCTGGCCCGAGCCGTACGAGGGGAGGCGATCAGCGGTGAGGAGCTCATCCTCGTTCGCCCGGATGGGAGGAGACTCCATCTGCTCTTCAGCACCAGCGCCGTTCGGGACGAAGAGGGCCGTGTGGCTCTGGCCATGAGCATATACCGGGACATCACCCCCATACGGCTGCTGGAACAGGCTCGGGAGGAGTTCATCTCGCTGGTGGCTCACGATCTCCGCTCCCCCCTCACGATCATCACCGGCTTCGCCGGTCTGCTCCAACGTCTCCCACCTGAACAGCACGGCCGGACTCAGGAGCGCAAAGCGGTGGAAAGCATCCTCTCCAGCGCCAAACGGTTGGAGAGGATGGTCGCCGATCTTCTGGATGCCTCTCGCATCGAGAGCAACCGGCTCACGCTGGCGAAGGAGCCGGTGGACCTGCCGAGGTTGGTGGAGGAGTTGGTGGAGAGGACGGCGGAGATCACCAAGGGCCATCCCGTCCGGATCGACGTCCACGGTCCCGTGCCCGCCGTCCTAGCGGATCCCACCCGTCTGGAGCAGGTGTTGGTGAACCTGCTCTCCAACGCTGCCAAGTACTCCTTCCCCCGCTGCGAGATCCTGCTGGAGCTCCAGCCTCGAGCTGGGGAAGTGTTGATCTCGGTGACCAATCGGGGTCTGGGGATAGCCCCGGAGGACCGTGACATGATCTTCACCCGCTTCCATCGCACTCGAGCCGCCATCAAGGAGAAGGTGCCTGGGCTGGGGCTCGGCCTGTACATCAGCAAGGGGCTGGTGGAGGCCCACGGGGGACGGATCTGGGTGGAGAGCGAGATGGGGAAGTCCACCTCCTTCCGCTTCACCCTGCCCGCGGCCTAGCGGGGCAGCCATGCCAGGATGCCGGCCACGACCCCGGCCGGCAATGGACGCCAGTAGATAAGCCAGCATCAATCTGTTAATATGTGCTAGCGTCAGCATAACTCTCCGGCGAAGGCGGATCGCGAATCTGATTCCAGCAGGGCCGAACAACCACAACTGGGGCAACTACGACTTCTCCAGGCGCACCATCGAGATTCTCGACACCTCCCTCCGTGATGGACTGCAGGATGCCGAGATCCGCCATCCCACCCTCGACGAGAAGATGCAGCTCCTTCATCGCCTGCTTGACGTAGCCGTCGATGCGGTCGACATCGGAATCCCCGTTGCGGGGGGGCCCCATCTGAGGGATGCCATCAGACTGGCGAGCGAGCTGCCGGAGGAGGTGCAGGCGGTATGCCTGGCCAGGACCCTCGAGGCGGACGTCAGGGCGGCGGCGGAAATGGCGCAGCGCAGCGGGAGATCCATCGAGGTTATCCTTTTCGTAGGATCAAGCCCAGTCCGGCGCTGGGTGGAGGGCTGGCACGTCGCCGACATGATCTCCTGGATGGAGGGGAGCGTCGCCCTCGCCGTCCAGGAGGGGCTGAAACCCACCATCGCCACGGAGCACACCACCGAGACCGAGCCGGAGGTTATCCGGCAGATATTCCGTGCGGGCCTGGAATGTGGGGGCCAGAGAGTCTGCATCGCCGACACCAGCGGCGCGGCTACCCCGCGCAGTGTGGTCGCACTCATCGACTTCTTCGAGGAGAATGTTCTCAACGGGTTTCCCGGCATCCCCATCGACTGGCACGGCCACGACGATCGCGGCCTATCCGTCGTGAACGCTCTCGCGGCCCTGGAGGCGGGAGCAACGCGGGTTCATGGGACCGTGCTCGGCATAGGGGAGAGGGCGGGGAACACGCCCCTGGAAGCCCTCCTCCTCAACCTCAAGATCGCTGGCGACCCGAGGCGGCAAGACATCAGCGGGACCACGGCCCTGAGCGAGTGCGGCTCCAGGATGTTCGAGGTGCCTCTCCGGGTGAATTACCCGGGCATCGGTCAAAAGGTGGGGGTGACGGCTTCCGGCATCCACGCCGCGGCCATGCTCAAGGCAAGACGTCTGGGCGTCGAGGCCGGGTTGCCCTACTCCGTGGTAGACCAAAGGTGGTTCAACAGGGAGGCCGACGTGAGGATCGGACCGCTGTCCGGTCGGGCAAACGTCGAGTGGGTTGCCCGGAAGCTCGGCATCCGCTGCTCCGACGAGCTGGTGGAGAAGGCCCTGGCGGCGGCCACGGAGATGAACCGTTTGCTGTCTGAAGAGGATCTAGTCGACATAGCCAACAGCTTGGAGGGTGGTGGCTATGGCATCTCCTAGCTTCGACCCCAAAGCAGGCAAGAGGGTGGGACACATGAGCGGGAAAGGAACGCGCACCGAGCAGATACCCCTGGAGGATGGGACACTCAAGGTGGTATCGGTTCTATCCTTCCGGGAGCGTCACCACCTTCCGCAGGTGGTGGACGCGCTGCTGGCCGATGCGCCGGTGGCCTTTCATGGATGGGGAGTATCGGGCGTTTGTGGCCGGGTCGATGGGGCCAGCTACTTCCAGAAGTTCTGGAGCCTGAAGCAGGGCCGTCCGCCCGGCTCCAAGATCCCCCTGCTGGAGCCACCGGAAGAGGTGGTCCGGCACGTGGACTGGCAGAAGGTTCACCCGGCGTACCGCTACCTTCGGGACCCGGCATCTTTGCGAAGGGTCTGGAAAGGACTTGCCCCTTTCCACCTGATATTCCCCTACAGGGTGGAAGGCGGTACCCTGTCTGAAGCCGTGGTGACGCCGGCCTTCGACCCCGACGTTGCCCCGCACACTCCAGTTCCCACGGTTTGCTTCTTCTGGATCGACGACCCAGCCCTGGTTCGGTTGGTGCGGGAGGTGAAGGCGCAGAACCGAGGTGTGCAGCTTGGCGTCTCTTCCCTAAACGATCCCAAGCAAACGCCACCCTTCAACACCCCGGATCTCCTCGCCTACCTGAAGAGTCGCGGCATCGGCAGGTACGACGTCGTCATAGAGGATCCGGTGGTGGAACCCATCGGCATCGCCAGCTCCCATTCGCAGTTCGTGGCTCCGCTGGAAGGAGAGGAGCCGGTGTGGGTGATGAAGCGGCGAGGCAGCTTCTCCGCACACGGCTTCACGATGCGGACCGGCTTTCCGGTCATCGGGGCTGAGACCGCCAAGGTTGCCGCGAGGCAGGCGGACCCGGAGCGAGACCTGGATGCCGAGGTGGAGGAGTGTGCGAGGAGGATTCGTCGTTGGCGCCTCAGGGAGACGTTTCACTGGTTCTGAGCCCCTCCACAGCTACTTACTACCTGATGGGGTGGGATCCGGAGACCGGCGTGCCAACCCGGCTTACCCTGGAGCGGCTGGGGCTGGACTGGGTGGCAGAGGATCTGGCCCTGCGTGGCAAGCTGCCCGGATAAGGGCAGGAGGCGCGCGGCGAGACGCCGCGCGCCTCCTGTGGAAGACCGATTTGGCCTCAACTGGGTGGTGGCTCAGACCTTCATCACCTTTACTCGGGTGTCGTAGAAGGAGGCGCTCCCACCGATAGGATCCGTGAGGCAGGTGGTCTTGGTTCCCTGATCCAGGGCCAGCAGGGCGTTGGTGCAGAGACCTGTTCCCCGCCGCGGGTCGGCGGGCACCCGCTGTCCGTCCACTTCGGTCTCTCGAGCGCCATAGGCCCAGTGGCCATAGGACCAGGATACCTGGACGGTTCCAGGCCTCACCCCCTCGACCGTCTGCACCTTGCCGACGATCACCTCCGGCTTGCCGGCCACCACCTCTATGGTGCCATCGGGGTTGGTGCGGGAGGAGAAGCGAACCAGGTCGCCGTCCTTGAGGCCCAGAGCTGCCAGGTCTTTGGGGTTCATCCGCACCCGGTTCTCGGGAAGCACGCCTCCCTGCGACCAGTAGTTGCCGGGCGTGCGGGATTGTCCGCCGGTGACCTCCTTGAAGGTCACCAGGTAGAAGGGATACTCCTCGTCCTTCACCGGCTCCCCGTTGCTGTTCTTCACCGGGTCGTAGCGGGTGATGCCGGAGTGCGGCTTGCCGGTGATGGAGTCCTTCCCTGCCGCCACCGGCTCCACGTAGAGGTTCAACAGCTTTCCGTAGGGATGGCCGAGGTAGTTGCCGCTGTACGCCTTGTCGTACCCCTCGAAGCGGCCTCCCCGGTTGAGGACGTAAACGGTGCGCGCCCAGTTGGCTTCTCCCACGGCCCGCTTCCACTTGGCTTCGTCGAAAACCGCGGGGGGCATCGACTTGCGCGCTTCCCGGAAGATCCGCAGCTCCTCGGCGTCGGCTTGAGGCACACCGTCGGTGGGAGCATCGCCGGCCGCGATGTTCGCCACCGCCTTGAGGTAGTAGTCCTCCGGTCGGGTGAAATCCAGTCCCGAGTCGAAGCCGCCCTTTCCGTAGCCGGGTGTGCCCAGTGCCTCCGCGAAGGCGAGCATCATCGACTCCATGGAGATGGGCATCTCTTCGCCATACACGGTGACGATCTCCGGGATCGGGCCGACGATGGGCTGGCGTACCTTGACCCCCTTGGTCTTCTCGCTGGGGGTGAGCCCCAGGAAGGCCCAGCGCTCGGCGAAGGTCAGGTCCGGGAAGAGGTAGTCCGCGTACATGGAGGTCTCGCCGATCACCACGTCGTCGGCGATGAAGAGCGGCACCCTGTCCAGGTCGCGCAGCATCCGGATCTGGTCCCCACCGCCTGGAACCGCCAGGGCAGGTGTCCCCATGTGCAGCCACAGGACCTTCGCCGGATAGGGATACTGGGCGTCGATGGCCGGGATGACCTCCTGGTATACGTTGGAGGTGTAGGGATAGAAGGGCCGAGGCGCGGGATAGCCTTTGAACAGGGTGGTGGCCTCGTACTGGACGCCCTCCCGGGTGATCTTGACGCCGAAGGCAGCCATCTTGCCCGTGTGCTGCTTGTTCAGATCGAAGGGCTGCCCCTGCTTCCCTCCGTAGGAGGCCCACGCGCCGCCACCGGCGTTC